>CAZVOI010000447.1:0-2344 GCA_964628275.1 uncultured Acidobacteriota bacterium
TCGGCACGGTGGCGATGTGGATGGTGTCGCCGCCGCCATTCTTCACCTCGGGGAACTGCTGGTCGAAGCTGGAAATCGGGATCGCGATGAAGTTGTCGTTGCTGCCGCCGAACGCCGAGCCCTTCTTCTCGAACAACCCGATGACCCGATAGGCCTGTCCCCCGACGGTCAGCTCCTGGTCGATCGGGTCGCGCAGCGGGTAAAGGGCCTCCGCCACATCGGTACCGATCACGCACACATGGGCGGCATGCTTCACGTCGGCGTCGGTGAAGAAGCGGCCATCCTGGATGTAGTGGGTGTTCGCAACCGAATAGTCGGGCGTTGCGGCGAGCAGAATCGGGTTATTCGCCTCTTCACGACCAGCGCGGATCGGGATGTTGCCGAAGATGTAGCGTTCCGACGAGACGGCCGCCGCCAGCGTCGCGAGCCGTTTGAGCGCCTGTGCGTCTTCGATCGTGAGATCACGGCGGTTGCGCTCTTCCTCGGGCGCGTCGTCGGGGCCGAAGCGCGGCTCGAACTTCTGGAACTGGACGAGGTGCGCGCCGAAGGACGTGAATGCCGCCGTGACCGTGTTGTTGAAGCCCACCACGAAGCTGACCATCATGATCACGGTCGCGACCCCCGCCATCACGCCGAGCAGCGTCAGGAAGCTGCGCAGCTTCTGCGTGCGCATCGCCACCAGCGCGAAACCCATGTTCTCGGACCAGTTGAGGCGGAAGCGTGCGCGACCCATCAGTCGGACCGGAGGGCGTCGACCACGGCCAGGTTGGAGGCGCTGCGCGCGGGCCAATAGCCCGCCAGCAGGCCGACGCCCACGGACAGCAGGAGCCCCATGACGACCGTGGGGGGCGTGACGTTCGCCGGGAAGTCCAAGAGGCCCCGGACGCCCAGGGCCGCGAGGCCGCCGAGGACGACGCCCACGAGCCCGCCCAGCATCGAAAGGGTCGCGGCCTCGAGCAGGAACTGGCGGCGGATATCGCGCTTGCGCGCGCCCATCGCCATGCGCACGCCGATCTCCTGCGTCCGCTCCGCCACGGAGACGAGCATGATGTTCATGATCACGATGCCGCCGACACCGAGCGAAACCGACGCGATCAGGAGCGTGAGGATGAAGGCCGCGGCCGAGATCTGCCGCCACAGCTCTTGCAGCGCCTCGGCGGTGACGACGCCGAACGGATCCGGAGCCCGGAAGCTGGTGTGCCGCAGCGCCCGCATCACCGCCCGCACCTCGTCCACGGAGGCCTCGAGCCCGGCCACCCCTCCGCGCGCCTTGACCAGCAGGTTGAGCGACTCGCGGCTGCCAAATACGTGGCGGAAGGACCTGATCGGGATGAAGACCTTCTTGTCGCGCTCCTCGCCCAGCGTACGGCCCTGCTTTTCGAGAACGCCGATCACGCGGTAGGGCGCACCGCTCACCCGGATCTCGCGGCCGATCGGGTCGAGCTGCTGGAACAGCTCGTCCTTCACGTCGGCGCCGATGATCGTGACGGCCTGCGCGATCTCGTCCTCCATCGGCGTGAAGTACCGGCCAGCCGTGATGTCCAGGCTCAGCATGGGCCCGAAGTTGGCCGTGGTGCCCTGCACCTGGACGCCGCTCAGCTTGCGATCGCGGAACTTGACCGTGGTGTTTCCCACCGCTTCGGCCGCGACAGCCTCGGCGAGCTTGAGGGTCCGGGAAACGGTCACGTAGTCGTTCCAATCGACGTTCCTGCGCTTGAGCGCGTCCAGGAAAGCCTCCCGCGAGCGGATGATCCCGAATTTCGTGACGACGTACACGTCGGGCGAGAGCTGGATCACCGTCTCCTGCACGAAGCCGTTGAGGCCCGAGATCACCGACACGACGCCGACCAGCGTCGCCACGCCGATGATCATCCCCAGCAGCGTGAGAGAGCTCCGCAACCGATTGGCGCGCATGGCGCGCAGGGCCTCGGAGAACAACTCAGACCAGGCCATACTGCCTTTACTTCTTCTCCTGCTCCTTGCCCTTGTCCTTGTCCTTCTTCTCTTCGAGCTTCACCGGGTCGTCGGGCTTCAAGCTGCGCAGCGCCTTGAACGGGCCCGTGATCACGCTCTCGCCGCCCTTCAGGCCCGAGACGACCTCGAGCGACAGCTCGCCGAGCAGGCCCGTCTCGACCTTTGCGAAGCGAGCCTTGTCGTTCTCCATCAGGTACACGCCCTCTTCGTCGCGCGGAGCGCCCGGCTTCGGCGTCTCGCCCGGCTTGCGCTCGAGATCACGCACCACCAGCGCCTGGATCGGGACCACCAGGGTCTGCGCGACGAAACCGGTGAGGACGTCGGCCTGCACCGAGAGGCCGGGCTTGATGCCCTCAGGCGGATCCTTGAT
>CAZVOI010000448.1:0-17730 GCA_964628275.1 uncultured Acidobacteriota bacterium
CATAATGTTCCTGCTCGGACAGGCAGTTGGTAAGTATCAAGTCCTGTCCAACCTGGGCTCCGGCGGCTTCGGCACGGTGTTTCTCGCCAAGGATGCCTGGATCGACAAGAAAGTAGCGATCAAGGTCCCGCACCGGCAGACCGGGGACTGGGACGAGCTGCTGCAGGAGCCGCGGCTCTTGGCCGCGCTCGACCATCCCAACATCGTCGGGATCCTGACCGCCGAGAAGGTCGACGGCGTCTTCTTCATCGTGATGGAGTACATCAAGGGCGAGAGCCTGGAAGCGGTGCTCGACCGCGAAAAATCGCTCGACCTCGCGCGGGCGCTCAACTACGCGGTCCAGATGCTGAAGGGCGTGGATCACGCCCACCAGGCGCAGATCCTCCACCGCGATCTGCGCCCGGCCAACGTGCTCATCTCGGAGAGCGGGGTCGTGAAAGTCGCCGACTTTGGAACCTCGCGCTTCCTGGAGAAGTCGCACGCGACGACCGTGATCGGCAGCCCGCCGTACATGGCGCCCGAGCAGTTCCAGGGCCGCGCGGTGCTGGCCTCGGACATCTATTCGGTCGGGGTGGTGCTGTACCAGATGCTCACCGGCACGCTGCCCTACTTCAGCCCGAACCCCGCGCAGATCGAAAAGCTGGTCGCGAGCGGGCGCTGCACGCCGCCGAAGCTCCGCAACAGCCAGATCCCCAAAGAGATCTCCGACATCGTGATGAAGGCGCTCGCGACCGAGGTGTCGGAACGCTACCAGCGCGCCGGCGAGCTCCTGGACGACCTCGCCACTGCCGGCGAGATCGACCACAAGGAGACCCAGCTCGACGACATCCGCAAGCGTCTGAAGGCACGCGAGGCTCCCAAGAAGGGTTTTTGCTGGAACTGCCGCAAGCCGCTGCACGCGAGGGCGACGAGCTGCCCTTTCTGCGGCGAGAAGCTGTAGGACCGCCGGCTTGGGCTGGACGTTGCTCCGTGGCGCGGCCCGGCCCTAGAATCGCGCTACGAGCCGATTTCGCAGCCGCCGGGCGGTCTCTTTCTGAGGAGCGTCGATGGCCTTTCCGAAGTCCGACCTGATCTGGATGAACGGCAAGCTGGTGCCGTGGGACGACGCCACGATCCACGTCGGCAGCCACGTCATTCACTACGGGTCCTCGGTCTTCGAGGGCATCCGCTGCTATGCGACGCCCGAGGGGCCGGCGGTGTTCCGACTCGACTCGCACACCGAGCGGCTGCTGGGCTCCGCCAAGATCTACCGCATGGGCCACGGCATGAACGCGGACAGCATGAACCGGGCGATCCTGGAGACCGTGGCCGCCAACAAGCTCGACGCGTGCTACATCCGCCCCGTGATCTACCGCGGCTACGAGCAGCTCGGCGTGAATCCGTTGCCTTGCCCGGTGGACATGTTCATCATGGTCTGGGAGTGGGGCGCCTACCTCGGCCCCGAGGCGCTCGAAGCGGGCGTCGACTGCTGCGTTTCGACCTGGACGCGGATCGCGCCCAACACGCTCCCGGCGATGGCCAAATCAGCGGCCAACTACATGAACTCTCAGCTCATGAAGATGGAGGCCGTGCTGCAGGGCTACTCCGAAGCGATCGCGCTCGACGTGGACGGCCGCGTCTCCGAAGGCAGCGCGCAGAACCTGTTCCTGGTCAAGCACGGCGCGCTGATCACTCCCCCGCTGGAGTCCTCGGTGCTGCCCGGCATCACCCGCGATACGGTTCTGGCGCTGGCACGCCGGCTCGGCCTCAAGATCATCGAAGAGCCGGTTCCGCGCGAGGCTTTGTATCTGGCCGACGAGGTTTTCTTCTCCGGCACCGCCGCTGAGATCACGCCGGTGCGATCGATCGACAAGATCACGATCGGCAAGGGCGCCCGCGGCCCCGTCACCAAGCAGCTTCAAGAGGCCTTCTTCGACGTCATCGAATGCCGCGTGCCCGACGAGTTCGGCTGGCTCACCTTCGTACGCGAGACGCCCGTGGCCGCCAGAGCGACCCAGCGCGTCGGCGCCGCCTAGAGGATCGCAAGGAGACACAATGCACATCAATGACCTTCTGAAGCTCGCATCCGAGAGACGCGCTTCGGACCTGCACCTGAAGGTCGGCTCGCACCCGGTGGTGCGTATCAACGGCGAGCTGATCCCGCTGGTCGAGACCAAGCGGCTGATGCAAGAGGACACCATCGCGATGGCGTTCTCGATCATGAGCAATCGCCAGAAGCAGAAATTCAAGGACAACCTCGAGATCGACATCGCCTACTCGGTTCCCGGTCTGGGCCGCTTTCGCTGCAACGTCTTCCAGCAGCGCGGCACGGTCGGGCTGGTGTTGCGCGTCATCCCGGTGAAGATCCTGTCGATTCGCGACCTCGGGCTGCCGGTCGTGCTCGAGAAGATCTGCCACGAGCAGCGCGGGATGATCCTGTGCACCGGCACGACCGGCTCCGGAAAGTCGACCAGCCTGGCGGCGATGCTGGACTACATCAACTCGCAACGTTGCGAGCACGTGATCACGATCGAAGACCCGATCGAGTTCCTGCACCGCGACAAGAAGTCGATCGTCAACCAGCGCGAGATCGAGGTCGACACCAAGAGCTTCGCCGCGGCGCTGCGCTCGGCGCTGCGCCAGGACCCCGACGTGATCCTGGTCGGCGAGATGCGCGACTACGAGACGATCGAGACGGCGATCACCGCCGCCGAAACCGGCCACTTGGTCTTCTCGACGCTGCACACGCTGGACGCCACCGAGACCATCAACCGCATCATCGCGGTCTTCCCGCCGCACCAGCAGAAGCAGATTCGCCTGCAGCTCGCCGGCGTCCTGAAGGCCGTGCTATCGATGCGCCTGGTGCCGCGCGCCGACGGCCACGGACGCGTGCCCGCGGTCGAAGTCATGATCGCCACGCCGTTCATCCGCGACTGCATCATCAACAAGGACAAGACGCGGCTGATCCACGAGGCGATCGCGGCCGGCGTGTCGCAGTACGGCATGCAGACGTTCGACCAGGCCGTCTTCCACCTGTACAAGAAGGAGCTGATCACGTACGAGGAGGCGCTGCGCCGCGCCAGCAACCCCGACGAGTTCAAGCTGAAGGTCCAGGGCATCCAGTCCACGTCCGACATGGCCGCCGAAGAGATGGCCAAGACGATGGAATCCTTCGAGATGGAGTAGCCGCCGATCCAGAAGCAGCGCGCGCGCGGAGAGACGCCGAAGCGCTCGGCCTATGCCGCGGCGGTTTTTCGCTTGGCGCGCCGCGACCACTCGGTCGCCGAGCTGCGACGCTCGCTGTCGCGCGCGGGTTATTCCAAAGACGCGATCGCGGACGCTCTCGAGCGCTTGAGCGGGCAACGCGCCCTCGACGACCAACGCTACGCGGCGGGCTTCGCGCGCACCCGCCTCGCCTATCACGGCGTCGGCCGCAATCGCATCCGGATGGCGCTGCGGCAAAAAGGCGTCGATCGGGAGACGATCGAGAAGGGCCTCGCCGAAGCGCTGGCTTTGCGGCCGGAGTCGGAGGCGATCGAGGCGGCGGCGCGCCGCCTGATTCGGCAATATGCGCGCGACGCACCCCGAAAGCGTCTGGCCAAGATCTTCGCCGCCCTGCTTCGCCGCGGCTTCCCGGTCTCCCTGGTGCGGGAACGGCTCGCCGTGCTTCAACCGGGATGCCGGGATATGCTTGAGGATTATGGGGTTGCGGCGGCCGAGATGGACTCGGATGCCTTCCACGATCCCGAATAGAGGAGTCCCGCGCGGCTCACGCGCTCGGGCCAGCGACGACCCGTGAAGACCGCCGACGAAATCCGTAGCGCATTCTTGAGGTACTTCCAGGACCGTGGCCACCGCCTCGTGCCGAGTTCCTCATTGGTCCCGGCCGATGACCCCACGCTGCTGTTCGCCAACGCCGGCATGAACCAGTTCAAGGACGTGTTCCTGGGCCGCGAGAAGCGCGACTACACCCGTGCCACCTCGTCTCAGAAGTGCGTCCGCGCCGGGGGCAAGCACAACGACCTCGAGAACGTCGGCCAGACGGCGCGCCACCACACGTTCTTCGAGATGCTCGGCAATTTCTCGTTCGGCGACTACTTCAAGAAGGACGCGATCGGCTTCGGCTGGGAGTTCCTGACCAAGGACTTGGGCTTGCCGAAGGATCGGCTGGTCGTCACGATCTTCAAGGGCGAGAGCGGGGTTCCCCGCGACGCGGACGCGCACGGCTACTGGCGCGAACACGTGTCGGCCGACCGCATCCTCGAGCTGGGTGCCACAGAGAACTTCTGGGCGATGGGCGACACCGGCCCGTGCGGACCCTGCTCCGAGATCCACTTCTTCCAAGGCGATTCGCTTCGCTGCCCCGAGGTCGCGGCAGGCCGCGCCTGCCTGGGAGTCGAGTGCGAGTGCGACCGCTGGCTCGAGATCTGGAACCTCGTGTTCATGCAGTTCGACCGCGCCAAAGACGGGTCACTGCAGCCTCTTCCGGCGCCCTGCGTCGACACCGGCATGGGCCTGGAACGCGTGGCGGCGATCGCGCAGCAAAAGCTATCGAACTACGACAGCGACCTGTTCACACCGCTCCTGAACGCGGTGGCAAAGCGAGCCAGCCGCAGCTACGGCGCCAGCGCCCAGGATGACGTCTCGCTGCGCGTGGTGGCGGACCACCTTCGGGCGACCACGTTCATCATCGGCGATGGTGCCATGCCCGGCAACGAAGGCCGCGGCTACGTGCTGCGCAAGATCATGCGGCGTGCGATCCGCCACGGCAAGAAGCTCGGCATCGAGGGCAGCTTCCTCACCGGGCTGATCGACACGGTCGTGGCGCGGATGTCAGCGGCCTATCCTGAGCTGCTGACCCAGGCGTCCGCAATCAAGAAGGTCGTGGAGACCGAAGAGGAGCGCTTTGGCTCGACATTGCGCCAAGCGATCGCGATCTTCGAGCAGATCGCGGCGGGCATCCCCAAAGGCGGCGCGATCCCCGGCGCGGACGTGTTCCGGCTCTACGACACCTACGGTCTGCCGCTCGACTTCACCGAAGAGATGGCCAAGGACCGCGGGCTCGGCGTCGACATCGCGGGCTTCGAACGCGAGCTGACCGGCCAGCAGGAACGCGCGCGTGCGGCGAGCAAGCTGGGCGCCGCCACCGGCAAGCCCTCGTACCTCGAGCTTCTCGCCAAGGGCAAGACCGACTTTCGCGGCTACGACGCGTTCGAGCTCGACGAAGCGACTGTGCTGGCCGTGCTGAAGGACGGCGCGCCGGTGAGGCGCCTCGACAAGGACGAACAAGGCGAGATCGTCCTCGACCGAACGCCGTTCTACGCCGAGTCGGGCGGCCAGGTCGGCGATCGAGGAGTGATCCATTCCGACGGCGCTGCGGCCGAGGTCCGCGACACGACGCTGGCGGTTCCCGGCCTGTACGCGCATCACGTTCGCGTGACGGCAGGCGGCTTCGAGGCGGGCATGAGCGTGCGCGCGACCGTCGACGCCCAACGGCGCGCGGGCGCGATGCGCCATCACACTGGCACCCACCTGCTCCACGCGGCGCTTCGTGAGACACTCGGACCGCACGTGAAGCAGGCCGGCAGCCTGGTGGCTCCGGATCGGCTGCGTTTCGACTTCAGCCACTACGCTGGCGTGTCGCCGCGCGACCTTCGCTACATCGAGAATCGCGTCAACTCGGAGATCCTGAAGACGACGCCGATCGAGACCCGGGTGATGGGACGCGAGGACGCGCTCGCCTATGGCGCGCTCGCCTTCTTCGGGGACAAGTACGGCGAGCGGGTGCGGGTGGTCGAGGTCCCCGGCTTCTCGAAGGAGTTCTGCGGCGGCACGCACGTCCACGACACCGGCGAGATCGGCCTGTTTCTCTTCACCGGCGAAGCGGGCATTGCCGCCGGCACGCGCCGGGTCGAGGCGCTGGCTGGCGAAGCGGCGCTGCAGCGCGCTCAGAGCGACCAGAGCATTCTGGAAGAGCTCGAGCAGACCGCGAAGACCGACCGTAGCGGGCTCGTCGGCGAGTACGCGAAGCTGCGCGAACAACTGAGGACGAAGGACCGCGAGCTCAACGCGCTCAAGATGAGACTGGCCGCGGGCGCCTCGCCCGGCGCGGCCGCAGACAGCGAGGAGTACGCCGGTGTCTTGGTCTGGACTCCGCGCCACGAAGGCCTCGACAAAAAGACGCACGCGGCCGTCGTCGACGATTTCCGAAACCGACACAAGAGCCGGCCGTTCGCCCTGGTGTCCTGCGCGCTCGACGGTGAAGCCGTGCACGTGATCAGCGCCCTAGCGGAGTCCATCAAGGACCGGGTCAGCGCACCAGAGTTGTTGAAGCGGCTCGGCCTGCGCGGCGGGGGCCGCCCGGATTTCGCGCAAGGCGGCGGAGTCGCGGCCTCGGAGCTGGACGCATTCCAGCGTCGAGCCAAGGACTTGCTCCGAGAGCTGATCGAGGCCGTCCGTGCGTAGCGCGTGGCTGGCGAGCCTGATGCTAGTGGCCGGCGCGAGCCCCTCGCTGAACGCCCAGATCTACACCCGCACCAGTCCAAACGGCGTCGTCGAAGCGACCAACGTGCCCGAGACGTCCGACTATCGCCTGACTTACCCGGGAAAGGGAACCCTGATCCACTCTCGGGGGTTTCGCGGCGCCTACAACGGCGAGTACGACGTCCAGATCAGCGCGGCGGCATCGCTGCACGGCGTCGCCATCGATCTGATCAAGGCGGTGATCCAGGTCGAGTCGGAGTTCGACCGCTTCGCCGTGTCGTCGAAGGGTGCTTTGGGCCTGATGCAGTTGATGCCGTTCACGGCCCGCCGCTTCGGCGTGTCCGATGCTTTCGATCCGCGCCAGAACATCTTCGCCGGCGTCCAATACCTGCGAATCCTGCTCGACATGTTCCGCGGCGATCCGGCGCTCGCCCTGGCCGGTTACAACGCGGGCGAAAACGCAGTGCTGCGCTTTGGCGGCATCCCACCGTACAAGGAAACCCAGGGGTACGTGCGCAAGATACAGGGACTCCTGGCAACGGGTTTCCGGGCGGTGATGCGCACCTCGGGTCCGCTGGTGCCGGCGCCATCGACACAGGCACTCTCCTTCGCACCGACCGTTCCGCGTTCCTCGCGCGGCGGCAATGGTCAAACGGCCAAGCTCGTCCCCGCCAAACCGCGCGTCTACTATCGCTACACCGACGAGCGAGGTTCGCTGCAGCTGGCCCAGGATCCCCCCGACGAGGGCGTCGTGTATTCGCTCGTGCGAGCGCTCGACCGCTGATGGCGACAGCGAAGCGAGCCGGGGAGGGCCTCTACATCACACACCTTCTGGCCGGCAAGGAGCTCTACGACGCCGGCAAGCTCGATGAGGCCGAGAAGGAGCTGGAAGAGGCGTACCTTCTGAGACCGCGCGAGCAAAAGGTCTTGAATCTCCTCGGGCTGCTCTACTTCAAGCTCGAGAAGTACGAGAAGGCCGAGGAGGTCTATCGCAAGCTGGCCGCGGAGTCTCCCGAGGCACACACGCTCTACTACAACATGGGGCTCATCTACCTGAAGCTCTCGCGCTTCGAGGACGCCGAGCTGGCCCTCCTGAAATCGCTCGAGCTGTCCAAAGAAAACCCCAAGATCAATTTCTACCTGGGCTCGATCTACGAGCGCCAACGACGCTTCCAGGACGCGATCTTCCAGTATCGTCAAGCGGGCGCCAACGTCATGGTGCGGCGCGTCGAGGATCGCATGCAGCCCGGGGCCAAGCCCAGGGCGCCGCGCGAGGGCGACACGGCCGAGTTTCGCGAGCCGCCCAAGAGCGAAGCGCCACCGCTCCTGGTGAAGCCGAAATCTGTTGGGCCGGTCAGCGACGTGCTGCTCTCGGACACCGCTCCGCGGCCGGATCCGGCTCTTGGTGCCGCGGCCAACTCTGTCGGGACGGAGACGCGGCCCCCGACGGCGCCGGGAGTCGATACGCTTCCTCCCACATCCGTCACGCTTCCTCCAACGCGCTCGCCGGACATTGTTGCGTTCCTGGCTGCGCTTCCGGCCCACGGACCCAGGGAGAAGACCGGCGTCACGGGCATCAGCTCGGGCGGTTTCCCCGCGATGCGCCCCGCAGCGCCGGCTCCGGCGCCGCCGACACTCACGCCGCGACCGGTCGAGCCATTTCGGGTTCTCCAGAAGAACTTGATGGAGATCACCTTCTCGGGCAAGGTCTTCGTCAAGCAGGGCACGATCTACTCCTACACGGGCAACCTGACGTTCTGGGTCAAGGACAAGCGGCCCGGTGACATGCCCGCGCTGGTGATCGTCACCGGTAGCGGCCGCGTCCTGCTGACGGAGCGTGATCGAGAGATCAGCTTGAACCTGATCGAGGACGGCGTGCACGTTCAACCGCACGCCTTGCTGGCGTGCGAGGACTCGCTGACGCCACGCTACGTGCGTATCGACGACAACCTGCCCGAGCTGCTGGCTCTGGACGGCCGGGGCCAGATCGCCCTCGCGGTCGGCCCGCGCGCCTTATCGCTGACGGTCACGCCGGATCAGCCGGTAGCCGTCGCCGCGTCGGCGATCGTGATGTGGACCGGGGCGCTCAAAGCTCGCGTCGTCCACGACCAGCAACTCTCGGAAGCCTTGCTCGCTCCGGGAGCGCCCGCGCCCATCCTGATTCGGCTGGAGGGCGCGGGGCGGGTCTTGATGGAACAGGCCCCTTGATCTAGTTACTGGCCCACTGCTTGGCCATGGGTCCGAGCACCGGGATCTCCCACTCCTCGTTGCCGTAGGCCTTCACCATCAGGAAGATGTTCAAGCCCAGGAGCCCGAGGTGGATCGGGATCCCCAGCAATCCGATCAAACCGCCGAGGAAACCTACTACGGCCGCAGCCACCATGCCGACTGCCATGACGCCAATCCCCACGATCATCCATGCGGCGATGAAAAGAAGGCTCTGGAGCGCGTGAAAGCGCATGAACCGACTCTGCTTCTCAACGATCAGCACGACAATCGAGAAGACGAGTCCGATGCACGGCGCGTAGCAAAGCGTTCCGCCGACGTTGGGCGCGATGCCGAGACCCGTCTGTTGTCCGTCGCTCATGAAACCCCCTTTAATCGCCGTCGCTCGACCGCGATCGAATGATACTCGCCTCTACGTGATGCCTTGCTGACTTTCTTCACCTGCCCTGGATGCTCCGTGCCAGGGCCAGGACCGCAGCGCGATCATCGCCGGCCACCAGAATGATCCCCGACAGCCATTCACCCACGGCGACTGAGGAGCTGCCGCGATCGAACACATTGAAGACGCCCTCATTGCGCGCACGCCCGTGGCTGCTGGTGTAGCGCGCGAGCAGCGCCCTCTGGAACTCGCGCGCGTCCTGCGGCGTGTCCCAGACCGAGCGTGAAACCACGACGGTTCGGCCGTTCAGGTCGAGGACACGATAGCGGTCACCGCCCCAGCCAGCCGAGGCCTCCTCGGATCCCTCGCCGAGCACGCTCCGCCACAGCAGCTCGCCCAGCGAGCCCTGCAACAGCAGCTTCCCGCCCGGCACGGCGAAGCCGATCTCGACCGGATGCGGACTCTCACGGGAAGCGTACTTGTCGGGATGCAGCACCTGCTCGGTCGAATCCGGGGGACGCTGCCACGCCGCGCGCAGCCCGTCCCAGCCGCCGGTCGAGAATAACGCGCGCGCGAACTCGAGACCCGCCAGATACGGCTGTACCAACTGGTCCCGCAGCACGCTCGGGATCCCGGGCATGTCGGGCGCCGGCAACGTCATGCCCGCGCCGTCGAAGCCGGCCGCTTCGGCTCCGGGGAGACGTCGCATCAGGAACTTCTGCATCAGCAGCGTGGCGTCGCCCTCCAGAAGGCTCAACAGCGCCATCCGCCGATCGTCGAAATCGGAGACGTCGTCCGCCAGTAGCGCGTGGATCCTCATGTGCTGATCCTGGACCGCGTGCCGCAGCTCGTGCGCCAGCACCAACTGGTTCATCGGCGTCAGTGAACGATCACGGCTCACCGCGTAGAGCCGCTTCTTGCCGGGTCGCTCGTCGTAGAAGCCGACGACGTTCTCGCGCAACAGACGGGCGCGCACCTGGCGGAGGCTCACGCCGTCCGGCAGCAGGTCGAGGGCTCTCAGGAAACGCTCGTCGGCCGAGGCGCGAGACGCAGGGTACTCGGAATCGAAGACCTCGTCGAAGTAGCGCCCCATCTGCTCGGGGGTCATGAACTCGAGCGGAACGTCGCTGCGAAACGGCACGCCTCCGATCTCCGCGACCTCCCGCTGCAGCTCAGCTTCGCTCATCGGCTGAAGCCCCAAAAGCGACCCGAGCAGGGTGTTGACCAGATCGCTCGGGTCGCTGGGCGTCTTCGGCTCTTGCGCCTCGGCCAAGATGAAGCCAAAGGGCAACAACACGGACGCGAGCCGCAGCAGGACCTGAGTCGGTCGCCTCACCGAACCTCCACCACGTCCCTGGGCAGCTTCAGATCGAAGGCGTCGCTCAGAACCGGACCGTTCACGATCACGCTATCGAAACGAAGCGTTGTGTGGTCCCCCGTCGGCTCGGTCAGACGCGTCTGGACCGGGATGCTCCTGGCCTTGTCGACCCAAAGCCGGATCGCCGTGAAGAGACCGGGCTGGCGGGGCTTCAGGTCGAGGACGTAGACCGCAGTCGGCCCGAGGCTCTCCTCTCCGACCAGGCTGACCTCGTACTTCTTGCCGAGCCCGGACGCCCCCGGTCCGAAGCCCACCAGCAGGTCGGCCTCTCCCTTGGCGGCTCCCCGAAAGACCTGCTTGCTCTTCGGAAAATAGCGCGCGAACTGGCCATCCTTGATGACCATGGCGCTTTCCTGGGGCAGCCTGTAGTCGTAGCGAAAGCGCCCGGGAATCTGCATCAGCACCTGGCCGCTAGCCTCCGTCTTCTCGTCGAGCACGAGCGTCAGCTTCGTCTCGACGAAGCTCGCGCGCATCGTCTTCAACGAGCGACCCGCGTCCTCCAGCGACTTCAGGATCGCGCCGGCCTCCGCCGGCGCGGCTGCCGAGAGCACGACGAGCAGCAACGCCGGCGTCATCGCCGCGGCAGCAGCGGGTCGGAGAGCAGGCCCGCCGGCGCCAGGAACAGGAAGGCGAGCAGCAGCAGGCAGAGCAGGTCGTAGGCCAGACTGCCTCGCTCGTGCTCCCAGAACAGCAGCCTCGACCAGCCGCCCTTCACACGCGTGCCCGGGCGCCCGGGCTGGTCTTCACGACTCGGCCGTCCTTCATTTCGAAGATCCGGTCGCCGAGCTGGGCCGCCTCGGGGTTGTGGGTGATCATCACTATCGTCTGGCCCAGCTTGCGGTTCAGCTCCCGGAACAGATCCAGGATGTGCGCGCTGTTCACCGAGTCCAGGTTGCCGGTCGGTTCGTCGGCGAGCAGGATCGCCGGGTTCATGACCAGAGCTCGGGCGATCGCGATGCGCTGCTGCTCGCCCGCGGAAAGGTCGAGCGGCTTCATGTCCAGCTTGTGCTCGAGCCCCACCATCTCCAGCAGCTCGAGAAGCCGCGCCAATGCCAAAGCACCGTCGCCCTGGATCTGCTTGACGATCTCGAGGTTGCCGCGCACCGTCAACGTAGGCAGCAGATTGAAACGCTGGAACACGAAGCCGATCTTCTCGCGCCGGACTCGCGTCCGCACCGAATCGTAGTTTCGGGAGATCTCCTCGCCGTCCACCACGACCCGGCCGCCGGTCGGGGTGGCGAGCCCGCCCAGCAAGTGCAGCAGCGTGGACTTGCCGCTTCCCGAGTGGCCCACGATCGAGACGAACTCGCCGCGTTTCACCTCGATGTTCACGCCGCGCAAGGCAGCAACCTCGACCTTTCCGAGCCGGTACACCATCTCCAGGTCGATCGTCTGGAGCGTCGCTGCCGGCTCGCTCATGGAACCTCGATCACTCTATAGCCCTCGGGTGCGCGGCCCGCGAAAGCGCGCTGCGGCACGCTCGCGTTCTTCTCGACCTTGTCGAGCGCGAAGCTGGCCACGTAGCCCTGGGCCGGCCGGGTGATCACGACCTGCCGGGGCAGGCCGTCCACGAAGTTCGCGACACTGACCTCACTCTGCAGCTCGCCATGCTCGTCGAACTCGCGCGAGCGTTCCCACGCCAGCGACTCGCGGACAAGCGACACGCGGCGGCGGGCGTAGCCGGAACCGGCCGAAGTCGCCGCCAGCGTCATCGAGAAGTCCTGGCGATCGGACTCGAACAGCAGCCACTCTCCCTCCCGAGGCTCGAGCGGCTCGGGCAGGAATGCCAGGACGATGTCGCGCGGGCGCAGCGCGTAGTAGGGCGCGTCGTCCCGCTCCGCGTCGGGCGCCTGATCGGAGCGGCCGGTCCAGACCGTCTTCTTGGAGGGAACTTGGAACCAGAAACGGTCGCCGTTCGCGATCAGCTCGAGCGCGGTGACGATCGCGACCGAGCCCTTCAGGTAGAGCCGGCCGCCGCGCGCCACAACCATCCGGACACCCAGCTTCTGGGTCTTGCCGGTGTGTGTGTCTCGGACGTCGAGATCACCGGAGACGCTCAGGCTGGCGAGTCCCTTGCAGTAGCCGTCGTAGGCGGCGCGGATCTCATCCGGGGTAGCCGAGCGCGGCCGCGGCAGCGGGACAGCCGAACGCGCTGCGGGAGCCGCCGCGCAACCGAAAGCTGCGAGCGCGATCAGGAGCGGGAGAACTCTGAGCCGAACCGCCACGCGCCGTCGAACCCCTTCATCGCTCGAGTGGATGCTAGCCGCCGCGCTGTGGAGGGTCAAACGTGGTCCACTTCGAGCCCGCCTGGCCCGCCGAGCCTTCCCCAGGTCCGCGCGGGAACGCCGAACGCGTTCAATACGTCGGCCACTGCCTGTAAGCGCCGGGTGACCTCGGAGGTGGTCAGGCTGCCGCCACCCGCGAGCGCCAGCGGGACGGCGAGCTGGTCGGCGAGCTGCGGATCCAGCGCCGACTCTCCGTCGATGAATTTCAGCAGTCGTCGCGCCACTCGATCGCCCATCACCTCCGGCCGCACGCCCTTCTCGCCGATCGCGGCGAAGGCGGCCCGGCCATTGGCGAAGACGGCCTGCAGCAGCAGGTACGAGCCTGGTCCCGCTGCGGGCGGCGTCACGATCTCAATCGCTGCCTCGAAGCGGCTCCTCTCCCAGATCCGGGCACGCATCGATTCGGCCTGTCGTGCGGCCACGTCGCCGCGCAGCTTGGCGGCCCCCGACACGCCGCAGATCCGCAGCAGCTCGCCCCGGACCACCCATGCAGGCGAAGCCGAAGCGCGCCAAGGCTGCACCCGGGCGCACAACTCGCCCCCACCCCGCGGGTAGAAGCCGGCGCACCGCAGCTCGCCTTCGACACCGAGCCCGGTTTCGGCGACCGCCGCGCTCCAGTGCCGGAACAGGTAGTCCGCCGACGGGCTACCGGGCACGTGGGTGCCTCCAAGGACCTCCACCCGGCTGGGCGCGCTGGCTCGCGCCAGCGCCGGCAGCACGGTCTGCAACACCAGCGTCGCCGCGCCCGCCCTCTCGATCTCGAAGTCATAGCTCCCGGGTTGTACCGGACCCGGCTCGAAGCGCAACTCCAAAGAGCCCTCGAAGGCGCTTCCCACCTTGGCGTCGCAGACGAGCGCCGCGGCGCGAATCGTCGCGAGATGGTGCGGCTGCAGCCCGGAACGGGTACGGCCGATTCGGAAGCCAGAGATCTCGAAGCCCTGTCCGGTCGCCGCCGACACCGCGAGTGCTGTCCGCAGGGCTTGGCCAGGCGTGCCGAAGGACCGGCCGTCAAGGGCCAGACGGGCCAAACCGGCTCCGCTCAGGCTTCCGCGGGCGCGCCGGGCTGGAAACAGCTTCGGCAGCGCGCCTCGTACTGCTGGGCGCCGCCGACGACGACGCGATCCGTGGCTGCGACCAGACGCTGCGATCGGTTGGCCGGCGCGCCGCATTGCATGCAGATCGCCAGCGTCTTGGTGACGTACTCCGCTACGGCCATCAGTTGAGGCATCGGGTCGAAGGGTCGCCCGAGGTAATCCTGATCCAGTCCGGCCACGATCACGCGCACGCCGCGATCGGCCAGCCGCGACACCGCGCTCACCAGGCTCGAGTCGAAGAACTGCGCCTCGTCGATTCCGACCACCTCGGTCTCGGGAGCCGTGCGCTCGAGGATCTGCTGCACGGTTTCGACCACCTCCGACGGCAGCTTCATCTCGGAGTGGCTGACGATCTGGTCGGCCGCGTAGCGTGCGTCGACCTTGGGCTTGAAGATCTGCACCTTCTGGCGCGCGATCTGGGCGCGCCGGATGCGACGGATCAATTCCTCGCTCTTGCCGCTGAACATGCTGCCGGCGATCACTTCGACCACTCCGGCCGCGGGTCTGGCTGCTGCGCTCACTGTGGGCGATGGCTCGGGTTCAGGCGCGTTCGACGTACGAGCCGGTCTCGGTATCGACGCGGATTACGTCGCCCTCCGAGATGAACGGCGGCACCTGCACCATCAGGCCGGTCTCCATCTTCGCCGGCTTCCCGACATTCGATACCGTCGCACCCTTGATCGCTGGCTCCGTTTCGAGGACTTTCATCTCGACCTTCTGTGGGAGCTCGATGCCGACCGGGCGCTCTTCCCACATTTCGACCTTCAGCTTGATGTTGGGGATCAGGTAGTTCACCGCGTCGCCCAGGACCTCGTCGGAGAGGCCGATCTGCTCGAAGGTCTCGTTGTTCATGAAGTGGTACATGTCGCCTTCGCGGTAGAGATACTCCATCTCGCTCTCGTCGAGAATCGCGCGCTCGACCATGTCCACCGAGCGGAACCGGTGATCGCTGATCGAGCCGCTCTTCAGGTGCCGGATCTTGGCCTGAACCAGGCCGCGCAGGTTCCCCGGCGTCTTGTGCATGGCTTCGACCACGCGGTAGAGATCGCCCGCGTGCTTGATGCACATGCCGCGCTTCAATTTCGTCGCCTGAATCATCTCGACTGCTCTCCGATCTCGAACGCCGAACGACGGAACAGTCGATTGTAAGCGGCGATCAGCGGACCTCCAACCCCCGGAGGTCGATACGGAACGGAACCGGACGAAACCCCGCCGCCGCGAGCGCCAGCAGGGCCCGCTCGCGAGTGCCGGATGCGCGCTGGCCAGGCGGCGCCCAGACCGCCACCATGCCCCCGCCGCCAGCGCCGCAGACCTTGGCCGCTCCTCCCACCGAGCGGGCTGTTTCGGCGATACGGTCGATCTCGGGAGTGGTCACGCCGGGAGCCAACCGCTTGCGCGCGGCCCACTCCTCGGCCATCAGGTCGGCGACCGCGTCGAAGCGATGCTCCTCGAGCGCCGCTCGCAACCGCCGAGCCACGTCGACGATCGCCGAGAGCGACTCTCGGACCCCGGCGTTGCCGTCGATCTGGCCCTTGAAGACGTCCCAGTTGTTGATACCCGAGAAGCGCGTGGCTCCGGCGTCTACCAGGATCAACGCCTCTTCGACGGCAGCCGGGTCCACACTCAAGCGCTCGACTTTCACCGCGCCGGGATCGAGCCGAACACCGAGCACGCCGCCGTGGATCGCCGCGTGATAGTCCTGAACTCCCGTGGGCACGCCGATGCACTGCGCTTCGGCGTCGCGCACGATCGGCCACAGCGTCTCCTGGTTCAGCTCGCGCCCGACGGCGCGGGCCGCGGCGGCTGCGATCGTGACCGCCAGCGCCGACGACCCGCCCAAGCCAGAGCCCGCTGGGACGCGCGACTGTGTCGTCACGCTCAGGCCGGTCTCGATGCCGAGCGCGCGCAGGATGTGGCCCACCAGCGATAGCCCGCCTGCGCCGAGGACCTCGGTAACGTCTTTGCCCTCGACCTTTTGCAGCGTGTCTTTCGACTCGACACGGATCCCGTCTCGGCCCGTCTCCACACGGCAACTGGCGCGGCGGTCGATCGCCACGTTGACGGTCACCGCTCCGGGATGGAACAGGTAGAGCGGCCAGATGTCGAGCGTGCCGCCCGCCAGGTCGATGCGCGTGGGCGCGGTCGCCTCGACGACTCGGCCCGTCACGCTCGCACTCGGTGTTGCAGCGGCGCCTCCACGCGCGGCGGATTGTAGCTGTTCGCTGCTAGCATCGAGGCGTGACGTGTCCGCGCTGCGGCCAGGAGGCCGCCCTTGCGCCCGCGTGTCCGCGTTGCGGCGTCGTGTTCGCCAAGCTGCAGGGCGCGCGGCCGCGGTCGCGCGTGCGATCGCCAGAGCCAGCGGCCGAGCCGCAGCGCGGCGGCATCTCGCCTACGACCCTGGCGCTGGCTCTCGTCTTGATCGTGGGTGTCGCGTGGGTCGCGCTCGGCCTCCGGTCGCGGCCAGGCCCGATCGCGGCGAGCCGCGAAGCACCGCTCTCTCCGGTCGCGTCCATGCTCCCGTCCCCCCTGGCCAGCACACCCGCGCCGCTTGCCACGCCCGTCAGCGCGGAGCCGCGACTGGACCTTCCCGCTTCTGCGCCCCCGGGAATGGCAACCGAGGACGCCCGCAGCGCGGATCTGCTGATCCAGAAGCTGGTGTCCCACGCGCACCTCGATGAACAGGACCTGAAGAAGGCCAACGACCTGTGCGCTCGCTACCCGAGCCAGGGCGTGCTCACCGACATACACGTGAGCGCGCTGGCGGTGGTCGCATCCAGCTACCGGTCGCAACGCCGTTACCTCGAGGCGGAGGCGCTCGCGCGGCGCGCCATCGCGCTGCGCCCGATGCAGTCGCTTCCGCGGGCGCTGCTGATCGCGGTGCTGCTCGAGACCAACGACTTCGCCGGAGCCGAGCGGGCAGCCCGCGAGGCGGGAGCACTGGCGCCGCGCGACGCCGATCTGCAGTTTCACCTGGGCTATGCCCTGTTCCGCCAGGATCGCAACCGCGAGGCGCTGGAAGCGCTCCGCGACTCCTTGGCGATCCAGGAGACGTTGCAGGCCCGCGCCCTGTACGACCGTCTTCAGAAGACCTCGCGCGACGAACGCGGCATGGCGGAACAGCAGCTCGCGCACTTTCACGTCCGCTACGACGGGGCCGAGCACGAGGACGTCGGCCGCGAGATCCTGCGCCAGCTCGAACGCCATTACGCCACGCTGGTCCGAAGCTTCGACCATCAACCGGGCGCACCGGTCCCGGTGATCCTGTTCTCGCGCGAGCAGTACTACACCGCGGCCGGGGCGCCGGCGTGGTCCGGAGGCGTCTTCGACGGGATGGACGGGCGGATCCGGATACCGATCGGCGGCCTCAGCGCCTCGCTGACGCCCGAGATGGACGGCACGCTGATCCACGAGCTGAGCCACGCCTTCATCCACGACATGAGCCGCGGCCTCGCGCCGCGCGAGGTGCACGAAGGCTTCGCGCAGTACATGGAAGGGAAACGCATCGCGTCACGCTTCAGCACAAGCGAACTGAAGCTGATCGCCGACGGCCGCGCCGGAGGTGTGGCCGGCTTCTACGCCGAGGCGCTGGCCTTCGTGGAGTACCTGATTGCGACGCGCGGCGTCGGCGGCATGAATGAGCTCTTGAAGACGATGGCGCAGACCGGCGACGTGAACGCCGCGTTCCAGCAGGTTCATGGCCGCGACTACGCCGGCACGCAGCAGGCCTGGCGCGAGCGGCTGAAGCAGCAGTACGGCTCTTAGCCCCTAGCGGACCCGCAGCTCGTACGGAAGGCGTGCCAGCGGTCCGCGCGAGGCCTGAGTCATGATCCGCAGCAGGCCCAGCAAATCGGCGGGGAGCCGCGACTCCAGGGTGCCTTCTTCCTGACGCTCGATCAGGGTTTCCAG
>CAZVOI010000449.1:0-2334 GCA_964628275.1 uncultured Acidobacteriota bacterium
CCGCAGGCGGGGTTGGGCTGCTGCTCGTGCAGATGGCGAAGGCCGCTGGCGCGCGGGTCATCGGCACCGTCTCCACCGAGGCCAAGGCCGCGCTCGCGCGCGACGCCGGTGCCGACGAGGTGATCCTGTATGCGCAGGAGGATTTCCTGGCGGCGGTCAAGCGCCTCACGAACGGACGGGGCGTCGACGTCGTGTACGACGGAGTCGGCAAGGACACCGCGATGAAGAGCCTCGACTGCCTGGCGCCGCGCGGAATGATGGTCTTCTACGGCAACGCGAGCGGACCGGTCGCTCCGATCGACCCGCTGCTGCTGTCGCAGAAAGGCTCGCTGTTCGTGACGCGGCCCACGCTCTTCCACTACGTCGCGGACCGCGCGAGCCTCGAGGCGCGCGCGGCGGACGTGCTCGCGGACGCGGCGGCAGGACGGCTCGCGGTGCGGATCGACCGCACGTTTCCGCTCGCCCAGGCGGCGGAGGCGCACCGCGCGCTCGAGGGGCGACAGACGATGGGCAAGCTGCTGCTCATCCCGTGACTTAGGAAAGGCTGATGCGAACGGAGACCCTCGTCTTCCTGGCCGTCGCTCTGGGCTCCGCTCTCGGCGGCGTGGCCCGCTACGGCATCTCGGGAATCGTCGCCCGTTCGTTCGGCGAGACGTTCCCGTGGGGCACGCTGGTCGTCAACGTCGTCGGGTCTTTCCTGATCGGATTCGTAGCGACCATCACCGGGCCCGACGGGCGCCTGCTGGTGAGCCCCGTGACGCGCCAGTTCTGGATGCCCGGTATCTTCGGCGGCTTCACGACGTTCTCGGCCTTCAGCCTGCAGACGCTCAGCCTCGCCCAGGACGGCGAGTGGACACGCGCTGGGGCGAACGTCGCGCTGTCCGTCGTGGCTTGTCTCGTCGCGGTCTGGCTGGGCTCGCTCTTGGGCGACGTCACCAACCGGTAACTCGCCCCGGGGCGAGTTGAGGCCCTGCTCGCGAGCCCCGCGCGGCGCCTAAGATCGGGCTACCAGCTGGCGGAGAGGCCGAGCCCGATGCCCTGGCCGTGGGGGTCGGTGGCCGGCCCCACGCTCACGAAACGCTTCTTCGCGGGGCGCTCGCCGTCGAGGCGGGCGACCGTGCGTCCCGCGATGAAGCCGATCGTCGCGCCTGCGATCACGTCGCTCAGGTGGTGGCGGTCCTGCTCGATGCGCGAGAGGCCGATGCCGACCGCGAGCGCGTACATCGGGATGCCGACCTTGCGGCCGTAGTGGTGGTCCGCGACGCTCGCCAGGCTGAAGGCGGTGGAGGTGTGGCCGGAGGGGAAGGAAAGCGAGTCGCTGCCGTCCGGACGATCGCGTTTCACCGTGTGCTTGAGCAGGCTCGTGTAGGCGCCGTTCACGATCATCGCTTGCGCGAAGTCGTAGCTCGCCGCGCGGAACTGCCCCTGCGGCGCGAAGCGCCCCGCCAGGAACAGCGCTCCCACCACCGGCACGATCGCGGCGCCGCCCAGCGTGGCGCCCGTCTTGCCGCAGCTCTGGCACGACCCAATCAGCATGTCCTTGGTGCGGTAATCGAATGCCGAGGCGAGCGTCGTGGCCCCGACGCCGACGGCGAACGGGAGCAGGTTCTGTCCCGAGAAGACACCGACGAAGTTGCGTCCCAGGTTCTTCGGGAACGCCTTCAGCGTGCGCCGGTCCTCGAGCGGGACGTCGAACATCCCTCGCGTGTCGAAGACCTTCGCGGGCGGAGCGTCGCGCGGCAGGTCCAGGCTCTGCCCGCGGCAGGGAGCGGCGCCGCACGCCAACACCAGGGCCAGGGTCGCGCCGGCCGTCGCCTCGAGCTTTCTCAACTTCGGCCTCCTGCGGCACGCCGGACAGTCGCAACAGTCGCGGGAGTATTGCATGACGCCTTTCCAACGAAGTGCCAGAGTGCGCCAACGACCGTCAAGAGTTGTCAATGCGTGAGCCAGCGCACGGCGAGCGGGCGCCCGCCCAGGCCGTCGCTAGTCCCGAAACGGGCCTCGAGTACCGAATCGAGCGACTACTTGAAGCACTGCGCCAGCAGCGCCCGGCCCAGACCCGACTTGTTCCCCGGGACGCAGGTGTCCCCGACGGGCGCGCAGCACCAGCACGCGTCCAACACCTCGGCCAGGCCCCGGTTCGGGAGCACCGACTCGCTCACCGCGCCGCTCGTCTGGTCGCACGCCCCGTTTACACCGCTCGCGCTTCGGATCACGACGCGGTCGCCGGTCAGGTTCATGTAGATCGGCGCCTTGGCGGTGCCGGGGAACGCCATCGCGGTGACACGCTTCTCCTTCGGGGTCGTCTGGCGGTAGATCACGATCAGCGGATCG
>CAZVOI010000450.1:0-1939 GCA_964628275.1 uncultured Acidobacteriota bacterium
GGTCGGCTCCGGTTTCGGCGCCTTCGAGGACGCGCTCCCGCGCTTCAAGACCGCGGCCGGCCAGCTCGCGGTCGAGCACGCCGAGAACGACTACCTCGAGCTGCTGGCGGAGGGCGGCATCGTCGCCCTCGGGCTGGTCGCAGCCCTGGCGGCTCTCACCCTCGCCCGGGGCCTCCGCGGCGCGGCGATCCACGGGGACCGACTGGCCCGCGGCCTCGCAACCGGTGCCGCGGCGGGCCTCGTCGCGATCGCCGTCCACAGCGCCTTCGACTTCAACCTGCGGATCCCCTCGAACGCGCTCCTGTGCGTAGCGCTCGTCGCCTTCGTCCTGGCCGTGCCGGCGAACGGCACGGCGCGAACCCCGCGCCTGCTCGTGCCGTTCCTGCTGCTCGTGACTCTCGCAGTCGCGCTGCTGACCCCCTGGGCCGCACCCCGCGTGGACCCCGGCCCCATCCTGCGCGCGGCCCGGAGCGGCGACGCGAGCTTAAGGCGCGCCGGCCTCGAGGCCGACCTGATCTCGCACCTCCAGCGGCGACCGGCGGACGCGGCCGCCTGGCTCGCGCTCGCCTGGGTCCGCCTTCCCACGTCGCGCGCCGAGGCACACGCCCTGGCCGAGTGGGCCGTCGAGCTCGACCCGGCAAGCCAGGCCATCCGCAGTGCGCGAGCGCGCCTCGGGGCGAGCACCGCCCGGTAGACTGGCGGGCGCTGGCAGACGGCCCGTGCGGAGAGGCGCTGTGCTAGGCTGCGGTCGTGGGCAGCGGTCTCGTCGAGCAGGTCGTTTCCGGTGAGGCGCCTCCCCTCGTGCCGCTCAGCGTCGAGCAGTACCACACCATGCTGGAGCGAGGCATCCTGAAGGACGGCGACCCGGTTGAGCTCGTCGAGGGTCTGCTGGTGCGCAAAGACCGCAGTGCGACGGGAGGGCCGGGCATGACCCACGGGCCGCGCCACGCGCTGATCGTCAAGCGCCTCATGCGCCTCGGGCGCTTCGTGGAGACGCTGGACTGCCACATCCTCATCCAACTGCCCGTCACCCTCTCGAACGTGGATGAGCCTGAGCCCGACATGGCCATCGTCAAGGGATCCCTCGAAGCCTTCAGCGCCCGGCACCCCGGGCCCGAGGACGTCCTCGTGGTGGTCGAGGTGGCCGACAGCTCGCTCCGCTACGACCGCGGGACCAAGCAGCGCGTCTACGCCGTCGCCGGGGTGCCCACGTACCTGATCGTGAACATTCCGGATGAGCGGATCGAGTTCTACGACGGACCCCAGCCCGCGAATGGCCAGTACGGCCGGCGCAGGGACTACCGCGCGGGCGAGGTCCTGACCCTGCCCTTGACGGAGGGCCGCACGCTGCCCGTTAACGTGGCCGACATCCTCGGCCCGGCGGGCGGTTAGCCGTTTCCCGCGAGACCTCCCGCCGCGGACGGATCATCCCGATGCGGAACCCCCGTGCCTCCGGGTGCAGGCGGCTCAGCGTTCCTGTGTCTTCTGCGCGCCGAGGATGATGGGGTCGATGCGGTTGAGCGTTCCCGGGCCGCGCGGCGAGAGCCCCTTTTCGGGCTTGTCCGGCTCCGCGAAGGGATATTCACCATGCGCGGCGCCCCGGTCTGCGGGTCGTAGCTCTCGCCGACGATCCCGTTCCTCGTGGACAGTACGCCGTTGTTGTAGAGCGCGCGGCGTCCAGGGTTCCCTTGCTGAGGAGTTTCGCCCATTGGCAATCGCCGTCCGCTCAACCTCGGCAGCGGAGTCGAGCCAGCCTTTACTCTCCAGGAACAGCAGGAAGGCCCGGGTGCTGATCTTGCGGCAGTTATCCGGCAGCAGGAAGCTGGGGCGAGCGATCTTGTGGTCTTCGAACAGGAATACCCCGGTCGGGGCGGGGGTGGCGAGCGCCAGCCCGGTCATGGCCTCCTGCACGGCGATTTCTCCGAGATTGGGTTTGCGG
>CAZVOI010000451.1:0-10312 GCA_964628275.1 uncultured Acidobacteriota bacterium
GGGCACGGTGGTCCAGGCGAAGGTGACGGAGGAGTTCGAGCTCGCGTCGGGAAAGACGGCGTCCGAGGAGGTGCGGCGGCAGGACATTCTCCTGTTCCGCGCGCCGCTGCCCGCAGGCGCGCCGGAGGCGGCCCCGGGCGAGACGGTGCTGCACGCGGCGTTGCCGGTCACGCCGTCGCGGACGTTCGCGGCGGCAGCGGAGCTCGTCCAGGGCAAGGTGCACCTGGACGTGCTCGCAGGCCGCGAGTCCATCCGCGGCAAGACGGGCGGCAACAAGCCGCTGACGCTGCAGTCGGGCGGGGCGATGCTGTCGGTGCCGGCGTCGTCCCTGGCCGAGGACACGGTCGTCGATGTCGACGAGACGGCGCTGTCGCCGTTCCTGCCCGTGGCCGCCGATCTCGAGCCGCTGGCCGAGGTGGTGCTCGACTTCACGGGAGCGATGCTCGGGACCTCGGCGGGGCTTTCGATCGCGTGTGATCCGGGCACGTGCCCGTGCACGGCCGGCTGCGCCGGCGACACGCTGCTCGTGGCGCGCGTGGAGCGCGTGCTGGGCATCCCGCGTCTCCTGGTGGTGGCGCTCGCGGAAGCGAACGGCGGCCGGATCGCCGCGGTTCCGGCTCCCGGCCTGGCAGGGATCAAGGAAGGCGGGCGGTACGTCTTCTACCGCCTGAGCCAGCCGCTGGGGTGGGTGAGCGGGGCGACGACGCTCTCGACCGGGGCTCCGGTCGGCGGTGCGGTGGTGGAGTCGAACGGGCTGCCGTTCATCGCCCGCTCGAGCCTGGGCGCGCCGTACGTGCTCGTGGCGCGGCCGGGGACGGCGCAGGTGAGCGCGACCGTGCCGGGGACGCGCCTCGTGGCGAGCGGCGGCGCGACCGTGGTCGCGGGGGGGCCGGCCGAGGCCGCCTCGCTGCCCCTGGCGTTCGTGGGTGCCGCGACGACGGCGACGGTGACGCCGGCGGACGGCACGCTGGCCATAGCGGTGAGCGCGCAAGTGGAAGTGGAGGCGACGGCGGCTCTCGATCCTTCCCCCACGAACCTCGCGAAGGCGAAGCTCTTCAAGGGAAGCGAGCCGGTGGAGGTGCGACTCCAGCTCTCCCTCAGCGGCAAGCGCCTGGCGTTGGTCCCGGTGAAGCCGCTCAAGGTGTCGACAGACTACACGTTCACGGCGACGGGCCTGAAGGACGCCGAGGACGAGGACGTGATCGTGCCTTCGCCGGTCGTCTTCCGGACGAAGGACTTCGTGGCTCCGGTCTACGACACAGGCGCGATCGTCTTCTCGTACCCGGAGGACGGCGTCACGAAGGTGACGGCGCCCGCGGGGTCGCTCCCTCCTTTCTCCGAAGTGCTGATCCTCAACTCCAGTAACGGGGCGGTGCTTTGGCTGCAGGTCGATGGCGACGGCTGCATCGGCTGCCTCGCGGGCTCGAACGAGCTTCCGGCCACGATCGACGACCGGCTGCTGGTGACGATCACGGACCCGCAGGGGAACGTGATCACGTTCGAGCGGTCGAAGTTCTTGAAGCCCGACGGGACGGTTGCGATCGGTCCGGGCGGTGGGACGGTCGAGGGTCCGGGCGGCGTCGAGCTGCGGATCCCGTCGGGAGCGGTCGAGAGGGGCGTCGAGCTGAAGGTGGAGGGACTGACCGCGGAGGCGCTGCTGCAGCAGTTCCCGGGACAGGTACCGGATCTCGGGAAGAACGACCAGGGCCAGGTTCTCGCGAAGCTGGCGGGCGGGATCAAGATCACGTCGAAGGACGAGCCCGTCTTCACGAAGCCGATCGACCTGGCGTTCCCGCTACCGGACTTCACGAAGGCGCCGGAAGCCGAGCGGCCGCCCGCGGACAAGCTCGAGGACGCGTACTTCTACGTGGTGCGCCGTCTCGAGGGTCCGTGCGAGGACGGCAGCGACACGTGCGCGGCCGCCGACCGCAAGGTGCTCTTCCAGACGATCGACCACGCGTTTGCGGAGTGCCCGGAGGGCAAGACGACGTGCGAGGCGAGCGAGAAGAAGGTGGTGACGGCGTCGTGGCCGTTCGGCGGGTACGTCGACTCGATCGCGGGCTTCGCCTTCGCCGGGTCGAGCTTCCTCATCCAGTCGGCGACGTCGGCCCACGCGTACCTGATGTGGACGTACGACGCGACGCGGCCGGGCGAGGCGCTGGCGGGGGTGGTGACGGGGAAGGTGCTGCGGACGAAGTGGAACCCCGGGGCGACGACACCGGTGTACGAGCCGGTGAAGGACAAGAAGGTGCTGGTGACGGCGGTGGACGCTTCGGGCCAGCGGCTGCTGAAGGGGAACGAGCAGTCGGCGGTCGCAAGCTCGGTGGACGGCAGCTTCACCTTGTGGGACCCGCGCTACGTGGGCGGGACGGTGCGGGTGGCGGCGACGCTGGACGGCGTTGCGGGAGACGTCACGACGCTGTGCCCGCCGGGCGAAGGGGGCGATGCGAGCTTCCGCTGCGGCACGGCGTACGAGGCGGACCCAGCGGACTGGAAGACGAGCGGGCTCCGCTTCCACCGCAACATCGCCACGGTCAACCTGACCTTCCCCGCGGTCGAGCCGCCGCCCCCGCCGCCGGCGATCGGGGTGACGGTGTATCGGACGGTGGACGAGAAGCGCGTGGACACGCGGGGGATCGTGCCCGCGGGCACGCCGCTGATTCTCGGGGTCAAGCCGTCCTCGAAAGCGGTCGAGGTGAGGGAGGTTCTGGTCCAGGGCGGCCAGGAGAGCTTCCGCGCGGATCCTCTGAAGGGCCAGCCGACCGGGGCCGACTGGATCGTGGAGTACACGCCGGGGACGGTGGGTACCTACCGCGTGGATGTGACGGGTCTGGGCGCGAAGGAATCAGGCCTGCCGGAGGCGGTCAAGGGTGGGACGACGTTCCGCGTGATCGGTGCGGGGGGCACGGACGAGATCGTGGAAGGGGCGCGTCCGGAGGTGATCCCGGCTCGCACGGCTCCGAAGAACGGGGCGACGGGGGTACAGGCCTCGACGTACGTGCAGGTGGTGTTCACGGAGCCGGTGCGGAAGATCTCGGGGAACGTCTTCCTGAGGAAGGTGCTGCCTTCACCCCCGACGACGCCCCCGACACCGCCGCGCTTGAGCGACCCGATCACGGTGAAGCTGTCGGGGGTGCTGCGGTTCGGGGGTGTGGTCGAGGACCTGACCGCCAGCCCGGACGCGGTGGTGACGTCGCTGACGGTGCAGCCGCTGAGTGGCCTCGAGTACGGGGTGACGTATCGTCTGGAGCTTGGGGACGGGATCGAGGATCTGGACACAACGCCCTGCGGGTCCGCCCCGACGGAGCCGCCCCCCTGCAGCCTGGTCCCCTACGACACGCAGTTCACGACGTTCAGACCCGAGAGCCTCTCCCAAAACCCCGAGAGCTTCGGCTCGCCGGGGATCGTGGTGCTCGGGGAGCGGGCGTATCTCGTTCAGAACCACTTCTACGCCGGGACACTGAGAGTCTTCGAGACAACTGATCCGGTCACCCCGCTCGAGATCCCCTCGAGCGACGCGGACAGCCGCGATCCGCGCTACACGGTGTCGTACCGCCCGGTGGACCTGGTGGGCGAGACGGACAGCCCGGTGACGGGTGGCCGTGTGGTGGCGGTGGTGACGGGCCCGACGGCGCAGAGCAAGCCCTCGAACGTGTGGGTGCTGGACACGAACGACGACGCGGCGACGCAGTGGATCGGCGCTGTGAGCCTGACGAATAGCGCCGGGGACGGCTTCGTGAGCCGGAGCTTCCTGCGGGCGGGGGTGCTGTACGCGGCCACCTTCCGCAAGGGCATCCAGGTGGTGGACCTGGGGCAGGTGAAGGACGCCTTCAAGGCTCCGGGGACGCCGGAGTTCTTCCAGATGTCGCAGGCGTTCCTGACGGACGGGCGGGGCTATGGCCAGGAGCACGTGGTCAACATCCAGGTCACCTCGCCCTTCGGGGACCATGCCCGCCTCAACGACATCGAGGCGGCGCTCACGCCGACGAGAGAAGGGGCTCAGCTGCTGGTCGCGGCGGCGGGCGACCCCGGCCTCACCGTTGTCAACCCGGCCACCCAGTCGGTGTTGTGGAACGACAAGGTGACGTACGAGCGGGAGGAAGCCGGCCAGAAGGTCGTGGAGGCGACGCTGCGGTACGGGCAAGCGATCGCCCTCGGCAACGTGGCCGGGCAGGATCTGGCGGTGGTGGTGGGCTCGGGCACGACCCTGCAGGAGACGCAGAGCCGGCCGCTGCTGATGGTCGTGAGCCTCTACGACCCCCAGAACCCGGTGGGCCTCGGCTACGTGCAACTCGACGACGCCACGGTCGGCGACGTGATCCTGAAGAACGACCTGGCCCTCCTCGGCGGCAGCAAGCAGGTCACGCTCGTCAGCCTCACCGACAAGACCCGCCCGAAGATCCTCGGCACCGCCCCAGGCGTGGGCGGGCGCCTCACCCTCGGCGACAACGGCTCCATCCTCTTCTCCACCGAACGCAGCGTCTTC
Organism: uncultured Acidobacteriota bacterium; assembly: GCA_964628275.1. Taxonomy (GTDB): domain Bacteria; phylum Acidobacteriota; class Vicinamibacteria; order Fen-336; family Fen-336; genus CAZVOI01. The sequence goes on from CAZVOI010000451.1 coordinate 4,487, forward strand.
GGCGGCACAGACCTGCCGCTGGGCGGCGTGCGCACCGCCGCCCTCGGCAACCTGGCGATCATCGAGGGCACTGACCCCGGTCGGATCGTGGTGGGCGAAGGCCCGCGCGCGGCCGAAGGCTTCAAGCTGAAGCTCCGCGTCATCCCGCCGGATTACGAGATTGCGACTTCGGTGATCCAGTACCGGGTGGGGAACGAGACGATCGGGCCTCCGGTGAACGTCACCCTGACCGACGGCCGCGGAGAGCTGCCGCTGCCCTTGGGCTTCACGTTCCCGGCGCACCCCACGACCCGCGAAGTCGCTCGTCCACGGCTCGTGATCAACGAAGGCGCCCCCGACCAGCTCCTTTCCGGGCCGAAGGCCTGGAATATCGATTCTTTCCGCGTGCGCTTCCGTTACGAGGAGGGACAGGAGGACGCGATCACCGCGGACCTGCCCGAGATTGAGGTCGAGGCGGTGAGTGCGGAGTGGCGCCGTCGCTTCGAGCAAGCGGAGGCGGGCAAAGAGCCGCCCGTTCGGAAGATCGACTGGGAGGCCATCTCGGCGCCGGCGGTGACGACGAACCAGGCGGGCCTAGCGCGCGACGGTCTTTTCGAAACCGTTCTGGAGACGGGGACGAAAGCAGGTGAGGTGCGCCTGGCCCGGGCCAAGCTGGGTGACGTCGTGCTCGGTACTACCGCGGCGGAAACGATCGAGCCGGGGCTGGCCGCGTCGGTCGAGCTGAGCGTAAGCCGGGAGAGCTTCCCGGCCGATGGGAAGACCGAGATCCTTCTCACCGCGGAGGCCAAGGACCAGTACGGCAACCTGGTTTCGGACGGTACGGCGACCTTCTGGGAGACGAATGGGGAGGGTGAGTTCGTCGAGACGCAGGAGGTGACGCAGGGCGGGAAGGTCACGACGAAGTACCGGGCGGGGAGCTATCGGCCCCAGACCCCGGTCTTCAAGGCGCACGTGGACGACGCGGTCAAGGAAAGGATGCTGACGCAGGAGTTCTTGACCCTCACCGTGACCCCGGCCAAGACCGAGATCAGCATCTTCGAGCTGAGCCTGGATCTCGATGTCGAGGTGACGAGTGCCGCGGGCCCTCCTCCCGATGGCACGCGGGTCGAGTGGAGCACGACGAGCGGCAAGGTCGAGGTCACGCAACCGCTCGTGAACGGCAAGGGCAAAGCGCGATGGGTGGCGGTTCAGGGGATGGCTTATCGCCCGATCATTGCCTTCACCGCGAGTATCGGAGCCCAGAGAGCCCAGGTCAGGGTGAACTGGGTCCCTCGTAGGCTTGCGCAAGGTGCGCGCGAAGACGTGAGGATGGCGGACCTCGTCCAGGTCGACATCCCGGGTGGAGGGGTGATCCTGCCGCTCTTAGCTGGAGATCCACCCGTGGCGACCGTCGCCCCGATGGTGATCGCGGGGGACAAGGTCGAGGACGGGACGTTCACGATGGAGCTTCCGGACGGCACGACGAAGGAGCTCCCCTATCGGGCGACGGCGGACTACGCGGTCACCGGGCTCGTACCGGGCGAGGCAGTGGAGGTACGCCTGGGCTCCAATCGGAACCCGAACGTGGCGCCCGTCGCCTACTACCGGGCCGAGGACGGGATCGAGCTCGGTGTGGTTACCGACGAGATGGGCAAGCACGACGGGACGACCGCCCTCGGCGTTTTCGCGAGGACGGGAGGTTACCGGGGCCTGGGCTTCGACTTCGGCGGGACGGGCGTCATCACGGTGCCTCACGACGTCGAGTTCGAGTTCCCGGGTGCGTTCATGGTCCAGGCGGCGGTGAGGCCGCCCCCGGGTCGGGAGCAGACCATCCTAGAGAAGACCGGCGACTATCGGCTCGCGCTGGTCGACGACGGAGGAGTACTCAAGGCTCGCTTCACGGTGACCACGACGGAGGGAGAAGAGTCCGTCACGTCGGTTCTGCCCGTTCCGGCCGGGGTCTGGACCCTCGTCACGGGCCGCTACGAAGCTGGGACGCTGTGGATCGGTATCGACTCTTCTGAGGACTACACGGTCACCCTGGGCACCCCGGTTCACTCCGGAGCGGAGATCCGCATCGGAGAGGGGTATGAGGGGCTCATGGACGAGGTTCGATTCACGGATCTGGAGAGCGAGCCACTCTCCACCTTCGCCGACGGCCAGCAGTCCATCTCCTTCATCGCGGATGCCAGCGGCGAGTTCCGGACCACGATCACCTCTACGGGGCGCCTGGGTACCCAGACCGCATCTGCCGCCTTCGGGAAGGCCTTCTTTGCGTCCTTTGCGTCGGCCATGGCCCCGGCGGAGGGCGAACCGGACATCACAAAGGCTGCCCTGGGCGGCTACTTCACGGACACGGTGACGCTCTTCCGTGACCGCGGGGAGCGCTCGGAGTCGACAGTCGGGTACGTGACGAGCGAGCTCCTGGCCTACTCCTTCGAGTTCATAGGAGGGATCTGGGGGGCCGGGGATGGCTCACCCACGAGCATCGCCGGGGATCTCGTGGGCGGGACGGTGCTCGGGATCATCACCACTCCGCGGGACTTCATCAACGCGGGCGAACGTGCCGTCCGTATGCAGGGAAACAAGTGGGATGCGATCGCGATCGTGACCGCACTCGTGGGAGCCGCGACTCTGGTAGCCTCCAAGAAGGCGAAGGTGCTCTCGAACGTCGGCAAGCTCACCAAGCTAGCCTCTCGGGGAGACTCGGCGGGGCCCGTGGCGCGAAGGATCGCGAAGGAAGTGGTCGAGAAGCTGGACGATTTCCCCGGCCGAGGCAGCCTCGACAACGTGGCCAAGATCGCCGCCGAAGGCAGCACGGAAGCGAAATTGGCCCTGAAGAACCTGATGGACAGCGCTGGCACCCGAGGTGCGAGTCTTGATTTGATCGAGGGCGCCCTTGCGAACACCGACGACGCGGAGGGAATGATCAAGACCTTGGGCCAGGTGCAGAACCGCCTGCCGCGGGAGGAACTCCTGGATCTCCTCACTCTTGTCGGAAGCTGTGCGGTGAAGGCGGCCGCGAAGGCACCGCTGAGGGTGGCGGCTCTGGCGAGCTTGGGAATCCTCGCCGCGGTTGTCGGCGGACCACTTTGCCCTTCCTGGTCGCCCAAGGCGGTCGCGGGCTTGGCCGACTACAAGACGATCGTGAAAGCGGCTCAGGTCGCGAGGGGTAAGACTGCCAAGGCGCTGGACGCGCAGCTCATCACGCATCTCACCGCGCGGGGCAAGCTCACGGACGTGCTCGAGAAGGTCAATCACTTCGCCGTTCAAAGCCCCGTGCCGGCCGGTTATGCAGACGTCCTGCTCGACCTCGGACGTACGAACGCGAACACGTCGAAGGGTGCCGAGCGTGTCCTCGAGATGGGCTTCGCCCTCACCAATCCGCCGGTGGCCGGTCGTAGGCTGAAGAACTTTGAGCTTCCCCAGTCCATTCCGGCCCTGCAGACGCCGAAGGGCAACATTCGTTCTCGCCGCTACGACATCGTCCTCGAGGAGTCGGGAAAGACGGTCAACGTCGAGGTCAAGGCCTGGGATCTCTTCCCGCCGCTAAGGCAGGGCCAGCTCACCGGCGCCCTCGACCAGATGCGCCGAGACTTCGTACTGCAGCTGACAACGGCACCGCCAGATCTGTCCAGGACGCGATGGCTCTTCCCCGATGTCCCTCAGTCGCTGCGGCCGCAGCTCGCGAGTTACTTCCGGAGCAGCCTCGAACACGACGGCGTCATGCGTCGCGCCTTGAGGAATGCGAATCAGGGCCTAACGGATGCGCAGTTTGACCTCTTCTTCAAGGGCCAGATAGACGCCTACAAGAGCCTGATCGACCGCGGCCGACTGATTCAGTTCGTGCCGTGAGTGAGTACGGTCAGGTCCGCTATGGTGCGGCACGTGTCCCTACGTCTCGGCTGAGTCTTCGACCACCTCTTCGCCCGCTCTGGCACTTCACACAGACGGCGGCAACGCCACTTGTCAGCGCGGGACACGCCTTCGTATGGGATGCCGAGCGCGACGCAATCGTCTGCGTTGATCCCAAAGGCAACGCGCGGTGGAGCGGGCAGTCTGCTTCCTGCGCACTGGACGATCAGTACTTGGTGTCGGTGACGCACAAGGCTCCACACGAACTGGTCGTCTATCGCCTTCTCGATGGAGCCGTAGTGCAACGTCGACCATGTGACGCCTCGATACGTGCGCTGCTGCCCGAGAGATCTGCGTTCATCGGGAGCGCAACGCGAGTCGTGGGGCCTGACCTGTACGATCAAACCATTGCCATGGTGTCGTATGGGGAGCGGGCCCAAGTGTTCTGGGAGATCTCGAGTCGCATCAACTATGGCGTGCAGATCGAGGATCGTGTGCCGGATTTCGATTTCGACATTGCCTGTGACTCCGAGGCAGTCTATGTCGGCCGCGGGAGCGAATTACTGTCACTGGATCTTGGAGATGGCCGGATCCGGTGGGTCGCGCCGCTGAAAGGGCTTGGCGGCGGACCGATGCTGGGCGGTTGGGTACCGATGGTCTCAAACGGGCTTGTCGTCATCAACGTGGGTAATGGAACCGCCGCTTTCTCTGCAGCTACGGGCGAACTGCGCTGGGTGTCCCCACATGCGGGCGGCAGAGCGATCTACGACGGTCGGCTCTACCTTGTAGGCCAAGGGAACTACTACGTGCTTGAAGTCGCGACTGGTCAGTGCGCTCTCGAGGTGGCGCTTTCAGACCGCGTCGAGAAAAAGTGGAAGCTGCGAGGTGTCGGCTTTCCGACCCATATCGGCATCTCCGAGACCCACGGTTTCGTGGGTGACTACCGTGGGCGACTCTACGCGTTCGAACGGGAAACCGGCGAACCGGTCTGGAAGCATCAGCCGGAGGGGATCGTAGGCTTCACCGGAAACGTCCCTGTGATCGCTGGGAATCGGCTCTACATCTCCAGCTTCAGCATGGATCCGGCCCGGCCCCCGAGGCTTTATTGCTACGAAGGCTCGTCCTGACGGGTGCGCCCGGCTTGGAGGGGTGTAGTGGTGCAATGGTCGCAGCCTGCCCGCCAGTGCGACGTCGCGCCCGGCATCCCGCGCGCCTGACGGGCCTGTCACCCGGCGTGCCAGCCGCGCTTGACGAACTGCACGCCGGTCGCCAGGCCCGACACCGCGCGCCGAGGCCCTGGCGCGCACGCCCGCGTCCTGTCACTCGCGGTGCAGGACGAGCGGGAACGCGGGCACCGCTCGTGCCTGTCGCCGCGACGCGTGCAGCTATGGCTATGAGGTCGAGTTCGCTTGGCTACGCCGCTTTCAGGATCGGGAGCGCGCGTTTATCGGGATCGAGGAAGCGATCGCGAAGGGCGGCTCCAGGGGTCCCTCACCCGTCCGGCCCCTGGGCGGCGAAACGGCCCTCGAGCAGGAGGGCTCGATTCCGAGGAAGGCCTCGGCGGGTGTTGCGCCGTGGAGTCCCTGATGCGGTCGGAAACACAGGTAGTAGGTCAAGGCGGTTTCGAGTCTTCGTTCGAGGTCGTCGACGGTCAGCGGCTGGTCGTTCTTGAGGTTCGCGGTCTGCTTGAGCGTCCTCCAGAATCTCTCGAGCCGAGCTGTGGCGAAGATCCTGCCGACGGTTCCGAAGCGGTGGACGATTCCGCGGCGTGCGGTGGTTTTGCGGAAGACGGCTCCCGAGAACTCCCCGCCCTGGTCGGTGATGACGTACTTGGCCTTTGCGAACGCCTTCACGGCGGTTCTGAGGAGACGCGCCATGGCCGAGGCCCCCGGCTTGGTCTCGAAGGTCTGGAGCACGAGCGGGACACGAGAGAAGGCGTCGAAGACGCCGGCGACATGGATGTCGCGGTATTGGCCGTTCAGGAACGTCGGG
>CAZVOI010000452.1:0-3871 GCA_964628275.1 uncultured Acidobacteriota bacterium
CCATCGGGAGACCAGACCGGCGCATGTCCGCCGGCGGTAGACACGATCCACTTCCCGTCATTCGTGTTCGGAAACCGGCGCACGTACACCTCCGCGCGGCCGGACTCGTCCGAGTGATACGCGAGCCACTTCTCGTCCCGAGACAATCGCCCTCCGGCCTCGTCGGCGGGTGTTGCGACCAGCGCCTGCGAATTGCCCCCCGGTAAGACGAGCCGGAGGTCGGACCCATTCGTGGCCGTCACGTCTTCAACGATGAACGCGCCTTCGCTGGTCCATCCGTTCGGGTATCTATACTCGGACAGTGATTCCGGTGCGCCGCTTCCGTCGGCTGCCCTCCAAAACGCATGACCCGCGTTGTAGTACGCGATTCGGCGTCCGTCCGGCGTCCACACGGGGGCGATGCTGTGTCCGCTGCTGGGCAGAGGAAACCGTGAGCGGCGTTCAATGTCGTAGACCCAGATCTCCGATGGACGCGGATCGATGGTCAGCGCCACGCGCCGGCCGTCCGGGGAGATGCGAGGAAATCGAAACCCGCGCCGGTCGTCCGAAAGCGGTGAACGGCGACCGTTCCGGTCCACCCGCACGAGCGTGTGCGCCAAACCGCCCGGCGCAAACACAAGTGTTCCCGACTGTGACAAGCCTAAATAAGCCCCGCCACCACTTGCTGACCGGAACACGCCCCCCATCACCGAGAACGGTTCGCCACGAAACGCCCCGCGTGAGGGGTCGAACCCAACGGCCTGTACTTCGCCCTCTCGCACGTGAGACGCGTGATAGACGAGGTATCCCGACGACAGGTACTTCGCCTGTTGGCCGCGTCCGAGCACACGCCACTCGCCGGTCTCGAACGACAGCATGGCCAGAAGCGCGTCCGGTTCAACCGTCGCGAGAAGGCCGCGCCCATCCGACAGGAACTCAGGCCACGACAGGTCGCGAGCGTCCATAGCTTTGTCGCGGCTGGTCACCTGCGTCGGGGACCCACCCGTCGCCGGCACGCGCATCAGTCCGGACTCACCCGGGTCGAAGACGATCGTCGCATCGGGCGCCCATGTGCCGCCACGCGCCAGGCCTCCTTCCCTGGCTCCCGGCACGTCGCAGATAGGAATCGGCGCGCCGCCGCCGATTGCGACACGCTTGAGGACACCGTCAGCGAAGAACCCCACCCAGCGTCCGTCTGGTGAGAAGAAGGGGAACCTCGCGCCCTCCGTGCCCGGCATCGGCATCGGCTCGAATGCATCGACCGCGCGCATGTAGAGCCGCGCGATCCCGTCGCGGCGAGCGACGTAGACGAGCCGCTGTCCGTCAGGCGCGATCGCGAGGGGTAGCGCTCCGGCTCCGGCATCCAGTACCTGGTCAGCCGGCAGGGCGATCGTCATTCGCGAAATGGGCGCCGTGCCGTGGCCGCCATCTCTGGAGAACCGCAGCCACGAAAGCGCGCCTCCCGCGACGAAGGCTGCCGCGACTACTGCCCACCAAAACGCGGAACGCGGCGCAGGCCGCGCGGCGGGAGCCCCGCTCACGTTGGGGCCAACGACCAAGGTCTCGTCCACATCGAGACGGGCGTCGCCGATGTCGCGCAGCCTCTGCCTCGGATCCTTGTCGAGGCAGCGCCGCAGGAGCTTTCGGACGGCCTCAGGCGCCGCGTGAGGCAGCGCGGACCAGTCCGGCTCGCGCTCCAGGATAGTCACCAGCGTGTCGGAACTCGTCCTGCCGCCAAACGCCCGGCGGCCGGTGAGCATCTCGAAGAGGACGCAGCCGAACGCCCAGACATCCGTGCGTTTGTCTACGGACAGCCCGCGCGCCTGCTCGGGGCTCATGTACGCCGCCGTCCCGACGATCACCCCTTCGCCCGTGTCGCCGATGCTTGCCGTCGGCGCGTGCGTCAGGTCGTCGCCCGCCTGGACGCCGGGAGCCGTCTTGGCGATGCCAAAGTCCAGCACCTTCACCACACCCGCCGGCGTGATCTTGATGTTGGCCGGCTTCAGATCGCGATGGACGATCCCCTTCTCGTGAGCCGCGTCCAGCGCGGCGGCGATCTGCCGCGCGACGGTCAGCGCTTCCGCGACCGGCAGCGCACCCCGGCCGATCCGCTCCTGGAGCGTCGAGCCCTCCACCAGCTCCAGCACCAGCGCGCGAACGCCGTCGTTTTCTTCGAGCCCGTGGATCGTCCCTACGTTCGGATGGTTGAGTGTCGCGAGCATCCGCGCCTCGCGCTCGAACCGGGACAAGCGGTCAGGGTCGCTCGTGAACGCGCGCGGCAGGACCTTGATCGCAACCTCGCGCTTCAGCCGGGTGTCGCGCGCCCGATACACCTCGCCCATGCCACCCGCCCCGAGCGAGTCGATCACTTCATAAGGGCCGATTCGTGTGCCGGGCGTCAAGGCCATTTGAGAGTGTGGGGATTCTCCCACCAGTCTGGACCTTGTCTGCCTTGTCTGGACCTTCGTTGACCGTCTCGCGGCGCAGACTTACGCTGTGGCGAGAGGCTGGCGATGGCTCGTTCTACGACTTCGAGCGGGACGGTCGAAGACCTTCTCCGCGCCCGCGAGAAGGCGGAGCTCGTCGGCGGCAGGCTGCTCCTGATGTCGCCCACAGGATTCCTCCCCGGCCGGGCGGGATGGGCGATCTGTACCAGCCTGCGGAGCTACGAGGAGCAGACCCACCTCGGCTTCGCCATCCCCGACAACGTGGGTTTCCTGGTGGACCTGCCTCACCGGAAGTCCTTCAGCCCGGACGCGGCGTTCTACGTCGGAGAGCCGGTCGACGCGAAGTTCCTGGAAGGCGCTCCCCTCTTCGCCGCGGAGATTCGCAGCGAAGCGGACTACGGTCCCGCGGCCGAAAGAGAGATGGCGGCCAAGCGGGACGATTACTTCGCCGCCGGGACGCGCGTCGTGTGGGATGTGGACGTGTTGCGCGAGCAACTGGTGCGGGTGTACACAGCCGAGAGTCCGACCGTGCCGCGCGTCTACCGCCGCGGCCAGCGGGCGGAGGCCGAGCCGGCTCTCCCCGGCTGGTCGATGGCGGTCGACGACCTGTTCCAAGGAGGCCGCGGGCGCTGACGGGCGCTCTACGAGACGACGTCCTCAAGAAAGACGCGTTGCCGTTTCTCGAGCATCCTCCGCCCGGGGCCCTCGGTCAGAAGGCGGCGGCGCCAGTCACGTACGGGAGCTGGCGCCAGGCGTCAGGGTGGAACTGCAACAGCACACGGAACGCCTGGCCATGGCAGCGGGCATCCGGCCGCGGCGCGATGTACTGGGCGGCCACCAGGCCGCGCCAGCGCAGCAGCTCACGTCGCAGCGACCGGCTCTCGGCCACCTGGACCGTGAGGTCGGTGAGCGCGAGCACGCGTTCGTAGGCGGAGCCCAGGCGTTCGCGGTCCGACTCGCCGAACAGCTTCGACGCCCGATTCATCTCGTTCGCGATCATCAGGATCTGCTGCCCGCGAGGGTAGCGGCGCCAGCGCTCGGGCGAAAGCCCGGCGTGCTGCGCAGCCGACGTCACAAGGGCTCCCCGTGTCCCACCAGGTAGAGGTTCCGCTTGATCAGATCGCGGCGGATCGGCGGCAACGTTTCGAGCGTGCGTAGCCGCGAGCGGTAGACCTTCTCAGGACGGCCGGCGCGAAAGTCATGCAAGAAGAGCGGCCAGATGTCCTCACCGGGGCCGAGGAAGATCGAGTCGGCGTGGCGGGCGGCTTCGTCCGGCAGCGACGTCACGTGAAGGCCGCCGAGCGCGACGTACGCGCCGCGGGCGCGGTAGTGATCGGCGATTCGGTAGGCGCGGCGCGCCGAGGTGATGTAGACCTGGATCACCACCAGGTCGGGCGCGTCGTCATCGTGGAGGTCGATCGCCTCGACGTGCTCGTCGGAGAGCG
>CAZVOI010000453.1:0-22953 GCA_964628275.1 uncultured Acidobacteriota bacterium
GGCGTAGTGCTTGGCTCCACAGCGGTCGCAGACCGCGAGGTGGCCACCCAGTCGGCCGGTACGGCAGGCCAGGATGTGAGCCACGGCCTTGCCCTGTTCGTGGCCGAGATGCAGGTCGCCCACGTGATCGCGCAGGATCTCCGCGATCGACGCCGCCTGCTCCGCCTGCTCGCCGCAGGACACGTTACGTCTTCGGCGTGTTGTCCTTGTCCTTCAGATTGTCGAGTGGGCTCTTGACCTGGCTGAGCCAGGTGCGGGCGAGGTGGACGTAGACGGCGGTGGTGTTGAGGCTTTGATGCCCGAGCAGGGCCTGCACCACGCGCAGGTTCGTGCCGCGCTCGACGAGGTGAGTGGCGAAAGCATGCCGCAGCGAGCGCGGGGTGACGGTTCGCAAGGGCCTCGACGACGATGACTACCGTGCCCTACAGATAGCGCTCCTGCTCCGGCCTGAGCAGGGGCTGGTTATCCCGGGCTCCGGTGGCCTACGCAAGGTTCGATGGGGTGCTGATGGACGAGGCAAGCGTGGAGGCTTTCGGGGCATCTACTACCGGGAAAAGGCTCGGGAGATCTGCTACATGCTCTTTCTCTACAAGAAGAACGAACCAGGTGATCTCACGCCGGTGCAGATCCGTACGCTGGCTCGTCTTGTGCGCGAGGAATTCAAATGAAGCGTGAAGCGTTCGATTTCTTGGTCGACAGTGTGCGCCAGGCAGGCCGTATTCGTCGTGGCAAGGCCAAGCCGTCGCGGTCGTTCTCTTTTGCTCCCGCCAATGTGAAGGCTATTCGTGATCGCTTGGTAAGTCGCAGCCGGAGTTTGCGCTGATGATTGGTGTCAGTGTGGCGACGCTTCGAAACTGGGAGCAAGGCCGTCGCTTTCCAGACGGGCCCGCGTTGGTGCTGTTGCGCATCGCCGCAGCCGAGCCGAAGGCTGTAGCTCGAGCGCTAGTGGGTGCGGCATAACAATCGGTATCTGGACGCCTCCGTCAAGAACTAAGTTGGTCGACCTCTGGCGGGCCGTGTGGGTAGTTGGTGATGGGCACCCCGTGCCTGAGCCACCCGTTCGCCGTCGCCGCGGTGTTGATGACGTCGCGCGCGGAGCGGCGGTCAAGCCCGAAGCCGCGCGGAGCGCGGTCGGAGCGAAGCGACGAGGCTCGACGGTCACGAGCGTGCGACGAGGTTGTGCGGCGATGGCGAACGGGACCCAGCGGGGCGATGGTACGAGCCTGGAAGCGAGGCGACGTGGGACGCGTGAGGATTCTCGGCTAGCCTTTCCCCGGACGCCGGTAGCCCGAAACGTAGCTCGGCACCGGCGAGCCGGCGGCTAGGGCCGCGTCGCCGATCGGCTCCGCTGCCGCGAGGCGCAGCGGCAACACGCCCGCCCAGACCGGCAGGCCCATGTCCTCGGCGTCATCGATCGGCGGGCCGCTGCGCAGCTTGGCGGAGCCTTCCTCGATCTTCAGCGCCAGGACGCTGGTGGCCTTGAGCTCGTTGTCGTTGGCCCGGCGCGCTTCGGCGCCGCGGCCCGGAACGATGTGCTCGACGATCGCGTCCAGCACGCGCGCCTTTTCCTCGGCGGCCGCGACCAGATGCGCCGTTCCGAGCAGCACCGCCGAGCGGTAGTTCATCGAGTGGTGGAAGGCCGAGCGCGCCAGCACCAGGCCGTCCAGCAGCGTCACCGTCACCGCCACCGGGATGCCGCCCGCGAGCGACTTCAGCATCCGGCTGGCCGCCGAGCCGTGGACATAGAGCGTGTCGCCGATACGGACGTAGGCGGTCGGAATTACGTACGGCTGACCCTCCAACGCGAACCCCACGTGGCAGACGAGGCCTTCGTCCAGGATCGCGTAGACCGCGGCGCGGTCGTAGACGCCGCGCTTGGGCAGGCGTTTCACGGTGGTGCGCGGAGACTGCAGGCTCGTCTCGGCCATTGTCAGCGTCCCTCAATATTGTTATAGTACATACTTATGTCTGTAGCATTACGATATCCGATCGGCGGGACGCGCGCAAGCGAGTTGGTGAAGAGCGTGGAGCGCGGCATCCGCGAAGGCCGGCTGCCGCCGGGCCAGCCGCTGCCGACGGTGCGCGCGCTGGCCGCCGACCTGAAGCTGGCCCCGGCCACCGTGGCCGCCGCGTATCGGACGCTGCGGCAGCGCGGCCTAGTGGCGAGCGACGGGAGGCGCGGCACGCGCGTCGGCCAGCGGCCGCCGCTGATGCCGCGCCGGCCCGCGCCCGAGACGCCGCCCGGCATGCGCGAGATCGCGGCCGGCAACCCGGATCCGGCTTTCCTGCCCCAGCTTCCGAGGGCGCTCGCCCGAAGCCAGCCGCGATCGCGGCTCTACGGCGCGTCGCTCGAGCACCCCGCGCTGCTGCGGTTGGCGGCGCGCGATCTGGCCGACGACGGCATCGTGACGGACGCGCTGGCCGTGATGGGCGGCGCGCTCGACGGCATCGAACGCGTGCTTCAGGCGCACCTGAAACCGGGAGACCGCGTCGCCGTCGAGGATCCGGGCTATACGGGCGTGCTCGACCTGATCGCGGCGCTCGGCCTGGTGCCGGAACCCGTGGCTCTCGACGACTCCGGGCCGTTGCCCAGGGATCTGGCTGCCGCCTTGCGTCGCGGCGCCGAGGCGCTGATCGTGACGCCGCGCGCCCAGAACCCGACCGGTGCGGCCCTCGACAAATCGCGGGCCGCCGAGCTGCGCGGCGTGCTGGCTCGCCATCCCGAGGCGCTGGTACTCGAGGACGACCACGCCGGCCCGGTGGCGGGGACGAAGGCCTTCACGCTGACGCAAGGACGCGCGCGCTGGGCCGTGGTGCGGTCGGTCTCGAAGTCGCTCGGTCCCGACCTTCGGCTGGCGATACTGGCCGGGGACGCCGAGACCGTCGCCCGCGTGCAGGGACGGCAGTCGCTGGGCGCGGGCTGGGTGAGCATGATCCTTCAAGACCTGGTGGCGAGGCTCTGGAAGGACGCGAGTGTCGAGCGTCTGCTCGAGACCGCGGCCAAGGCGTACACCGATCGACGGCTCCAACTGATCCAGGCGCTCGCCCGCCGCGGCATCCGCGCCGTCGGCCGATCGGGTCTCAACGTGTGGATCCCGGTCGTGGAGGAGTCGTCCGCCGTCTCCGCTCTCGCGGCTCTCGGCTGGGCGGCACGCGCCGGAGAGCGGTATCGGCTGCGAAGCGGCCCCGCGATTCGCGTCACGAGCGCCGCGCTGCAGTCTCGAGAAATCGAGCGACTCGCGGCCGACTTCGCCGCCGCCGTGCTGCCGCGACGCCTGCCCGTAGCGTAGACGCCCGAGGCGGGGTTAGATTCCGCCTGATGCGGCACACACGAATCGTGCTGGCCATCCTCGGGGCGAGCTGTCTGGCTTCGGCACAGCAGCCCGCGGCGGCTAGGCCCACGCTCGCCCTCGTCGGCGGCCAGGTCATCGACGGCTACGAGGGCCCGCCGATCCCGAACGGCGTGGTACTGATCGCGGGCCAGAAGATCGTCGCGGTCGGCCCGAAATCCGAGATCGCGATACCTCCCGGCACGCCGACGATCGACACCGAAGGCATGAGCGTGCTTCCTGGGCTGATGGACATGCACGTCCACCTGATGCTGCTCGGCCACTCGAACTACGAGCATTGGGACAACACCTACATGCCGCGTTTCGCGAGCGAGATCATGCCGATCGCCGCCAAGCAGCTCTTGATGAGCGGCGTCACCACCGTGCGCGATCTCGGAGCGCAGCTCGAGGACTCGATCGCGATCAGGAAGAGGATCGAGAAGGGCGAGATCCCGGGGCCGCGGCTGTTCGTGTCGGGGCCTTTCATCCAGAGAGCAGCCTACTTCGACTACGAGAAGACCTTTCGCTGGGGGGTCAGCGGCGCGGACGACGCGCGCGCCAAGACCCAGAAGCTGATCGACGCTGGCGTGGACTTCATCAAGCTGATCGACCAGGACCAGCTCAGCGACGAGGAGGTCGCGGCGGTAGTGCAAACCGCGCACAGAGCTGGCCGCTCGGTCGTGGCCCACGGCCATCGCGAAGACGAGATCCGGATGGGGCTGAAGCACAACGTGGACTGCTTCGAGCACACCGGCCTCGCCACCGAGCCCGGCTATCCCGAGGACATCCTGGCCGGACTGCGCAAGCGAAACAACACGCTCTACTGGTGCCCAACCGTGGAAGGGCTGCTCCTCGCTGACTACACGGCGCGTGTCTTCCCGGAGCGTCTCGACGATCCGACGTGGCGCAAGGACATCCCGAAGCCGATCGCCGACGACATCCGCGAGTCGCTGCGAAACCTGACCGCGCTCGACTACTTCACGCTGACGTTCCGGCGCATCCCGACCCTCGCCACCAAGTTCAAGCAGCTCCGCGAGACCGGCGTCACGCTGATCGTCGGGACCGACAGCGGCATTCCCGCCAACTTCCACACCGACTCCACCTGGCGCGAGCTACAGACCTGGGTGCGCTTCGGGATGACGCCGATGCAGGCGATCGCGGGGGCGACGCGCTGGCCGGCGCGCTTCCTGAAGAAGGAGCGCGAGCTCGGGACGCTGATGCCGGGACGCTACGCCGACGTGATCGCGGTGCGCGGCGACGTGCTCAGCAACATCGAGCTGCTGCAGAAGGTCGATCTGGTAGTGAAGAACGGCGTGAGGGTGCGCTGACTGCCGGCTCGCTTCGCTCTTGACCCGCCCGGAGCGCGGTCTTAACCTCGATGCTTCGATTCCCTCATCCCTAGGCAGGAGGCTCGCCCATGGCGACTCGGTCGGTGACGGACGGCGCGCAACGAGAGTTGTCTTATCGCAAGAAGCTCATCGAGATCGCCAACATGATCAACTCGGCGAACAGCATCCAGGACATCCTGGTGGACATCAAGGACAAGATCCTGGACCTGGTGGACGCCGAGCGCGTGACGATCTTCGCGCTCGACACCAAGAACCAGGAGCTGTTCTCGATGTTCAAGGCTGGCAACGAGGTCAAGGAGATCCGCGTCCCCAAGACCTTCGGCTCGATCGCCGGCTTCACCGCGCTGTCGAGGAAGACCGCCAACATCAAGAGTGCCTACGATCAGGCCGAGCTGGCGCGGCTCCACCCCAACCTGAAGTTCGACTCGCGCTGGGACAAGGCCTCCGGCTTCCGCACCAGCCAGGTGTTGTCGTGCCCGATCGTCTTCGAGAAGTATCTGCTGGGAGTGCTGCAGCTCATCAACAAGCGCGGCGGGGCGCCGTTCACACCAAAGGACGAAGAAGCGTCGGAGGAGCTCGCCAAGATCCTCGGCATCGCTTTCTACAACCAGCACCGCGCGGCGCGCAGCAACAAGCCGACGAAGTTCGGGATGCTGGTCGACAAGGGCATGATCTCGGAGAAGGACATCGAGGCCGCGGTCACCAACGCGCGCGTCAACAACGTCGACGTGGCCAAGGTCCTGATCGAGGATCACAGGATCCCCAAGGAAGAGCTGGGTAAGGCGCTCTCGCAGTTCTACAACAGCGGTTTCGTCGACCTCGCCGGCCGCACCATCCCCGGCGAGCTGAAGGCGCGCGTCACGCCCGAGTTCCTGAAGAAGAACGTATGTGTTCCGATCGAGAAGCGCGAGGGCACGTTGCTAGTGGCGGTGGAAGACCCCTACGACCTGACCCGCCTCGACGCGATCAAGGCGATGAACCTGGCGCCGCGCCACGATTTCCTGGTCGCGATCAAGATGGACATCATGGACTGCATCCGCGCCACGTTCGCGGAGCAGGGTGAAGCCGCGATGGCGGAGCAGGACCTCGGTTCGATCATCATGGAGCTGGGCTCGGGGGACGCCGACGACGAGGAGAGCCAGCAGACGCCCGAGGCGGACATCGACGAGACCGACAGCGGCATCGTGAAACTGGCCAACCAGGTCATCATCGACGCCTACAACAAGGGCTGCTCGGACATCCACGTCGAGCCCTACGGCAAGCTGTCCCCCACCATCATCCGGTTCCGCATCGACGGCGACTGCCAGAAATACCTGGAGGTTCCAGCGCCCCACCGCAGCGCCCTGGTGCAGCGCTACAAGATCATGGCCAAGCTCGACATCGCCGAGAAGCGGAAGCCGCAGGACGGCAAGATCCGCTTCAAGGGTCCGATGGGTGTCATCGAGCTGCGCGTCGCCACGATCCCGACATCAGGCGGCAACGAGGACGTCGTGATGCGTATCCTGGCGGCCAGCAAGCCGCTGCCGCTCGAGAGGATGGGCTTCTCGCAGCGCAACCTGGAAGAGTTCAAGGCGATCCTGTCGAAGCCATACGGGATCTGCCTGGTAGTCGGGCCCACCGGCTCGGGCAAGACCACGACGCTGCACTCCGGTCTCGGCTTCATCAACACCGTCGACATGAAGATCTGGACCGCCGAGGACCCGGTCGAGATCACCCAGGCCGGGCTGCGCCAGGTGCAGGTGCACCCGAAGATCGACTTCACGTTCGCGGTGGCGATGAAAGCATTCCTGCGCGCCGACCCCGACGTGATCATGGTCGGCGAAATGCGCGACCACGAAACCGCGGCGACCGGCATCGAAGCCTCGCTGACCGGCCACATGGTGCTCTCGACGCTGCACACGAACTCCGCGCCCGAGACGATCATCCGCCTGCTCGACATGGACATCGACCCCTTCAACTTCGCGGACGCGCTCCTCGGAATCATGGCCCAACGCCTGATCCGTACGTTGTGCGGCGCCTGCAAGGAGCAGTACGCCCCGAGCCAGGAGGAGTTCGCGGAGCTGATGCAGGAGTACGGGCTCGATCACTGGCAGAAGCTGGGCATCAAGTATTCGCCGGAGTTCAAGCTTTGCCGGCCCAAGGGTTGTCCGAAGTGCGGCAATAGCGGCTACAAGGGCCGGATGGGCATCCACGAGCTGCTGCTGGCGACCGACGAGATGAAGCGCATGATCCAGCGCAAGGACACGGTCGAGAAGATGCGCAAGCAGGCGATGCTCGACGGCATGACGACACTGCTCCAGGACGGCATCATGAAGGTGGTCGCGGGCCACACGGACTTCAAGCAAGTCCGCGCCGTCTGCATGAAGTAGCGGCGGCTAGGAGCCGGAACGCTTGCCGGCGCGGGCGGCGATCAGTTCAGCGCGCGTCGAGGCCAGGATCGGCCCAACCTCGGCGGCGCCAGCGAGCACCTTCTCGTAGCTCTGCTCCTCGAACAGCAGGAACAGCGCCGCCGACTTCTGGCGCGTCGACTTCATCAGCGCGAACAGCCGCTCGGTGTCTCTCTTCTCGATCTTCTTGACGACGTCGGCGTAGAGGTCTTCCAACTCGTTGAGCTGGCGGTCGATCTCGTTGACGGTCTTGTGCGCGGCGCGGCGCGACTCTTCGCGGGTTGCGAGCGCCACCCGCTGCGCGTCGAGACCAGCCGCGCGCGCCTCGGCGATGGCGCGCTTCGCCGGCCAGCGTTGCTTGTGCGCCGCGTGCTCGCGGGCCTTGGCGATCGCGGCGACGGCGCCTGCATACGATGCCTCGTCCGGCTTGGCGCCGTAGCTCTTGGCCGCGCCCAGCGAGTTCTCGGCCGCCACGATCTCTTCTTCGAGGCTGGGTCCGAGCACGCCGAATGCCGTCAGCAGGCGCGGCAGCGTGGCGAGCAGCACCGCGAAGACCACCGCATACAGCGTGACGCGGCGCAGCAGCAGCAGCGCGAGCGAGCTCATGAAGCGGCTTCAATCTACCATCGCCCCCGGAACCGGCCGCTAATCCCTATACTCCCCGCGCGCGATGAAGCTGCCCGTATCCGCGATAGTGGTGCTGGTGGCCTACGTGGCTGCGATCACCACGTTCGGCACCTGGCTCGGCCGGCGCAGCCGTTCGGTTCAGGACTACTTCCTCGCGGGACGCACGGTTCCGTGGTGGGCGATCGCCGCCTGCATCGTGGCGACCGAGACCAGCACGCTCACCTTCATCGGCGTGCCGGGCCAGGCCTACCTGGGCAACTGGGGCTTCCTGCAGCTCGTGCTCGGCTACGTGATCGGCCGGATCTTGATCTCGCTGATCTTCCTGCCCGCGTACTTCAAGGGCTCGATCTTCACGTCGTACGAGATCCTGCAGAAGCGCTTCGGCGGCGGCGTGCGCGCGGTCTCGGCCGGCATCTTCCTGATGTATCGCACCGTCGGCGACGGCATCCGGCTGCACGCGGCGGCGCTGGTGCTGTCGGTGGCGGCGGGCGTACCCGAGTGGTGGTGCATCGCCGCTCTCGGGGTCGCGATGATCCTGTACACCGAAGAGGGCGGCGTCACCGCCACCATCTGGACCGACGTGGTGCAGATGTTCGTCTACCTGCTCGGCGCCTTCGTGTGCCTGGCCGCGGTGATCCGCGGCCTGCCCGGCGGCGTCTCGGCGGCGATGGCCGCGGCCGGCGCGGCCGGCAAGCTGGCGATCGTCAACCTGTCGTTCGATCCGAGCATTCCCTACACGCTCTGGGCGGGCCTGATCGGCGGCGTCTTCCTGACGCTTTCCACCCACGGCACCGACCACTACCTGGTGCAGCGGTTGCTGGTGGCGAAGAGCCAAAAGGATGCCGCGATCGGCCTGGTCGTCTCCGGGTTCGTCGTGCTGGCGCAGTTCACCCTGTTCTTGTTCCTGGGCACGCTGTTCTGGGCGCACTACGGCGGGCGAACGTTCGCGCGCGGCGACGAGGTGCTGCCCACGTTCGTGTCCACCGAGCTGTCGGGACCGCTCACCGGCTTCATCCTGGCCGCGATCGTAGCCGCCGCGCTGTCGCCCTCGCCCAACTCGATGGCCTCGACGACGGTGCGCGACTTCTACCTGCCGTTCTTCAAGAAGGACGCGAGCGATGCCGACCAGATGCGCGTCGCGCGCAGCTTCACCGTGATCTGGGGCCTGCTGCAGATGGGCGTCGCTGTGCTCGCGCAGAACGTGAGCTCGGCGCTCGACCGCGGCCTGGCCGCGCTCGGCTATGCCTCGGGCCCGACCGTCGGCGCGTTCCTGCTCGGCGTGCTGACTACCGGCGCGAACACCACCGGCACCATGGCCGGCATGCTCAGCGGCCTGGCGGTGACGATGCTGCTCGGCCGCGCGCTGCCGGGGCTGGGCTGGCCGGGGCTCGCCTGGACCTGGAATGTCGCGGTGGGAGCCACGGTTACGGTCGCCGTGGGTCTGGCTGTGAGCCGGGCGGTGGCGAAGCCTTCAGTACAGCAGAGCTGACTTCCGCGACCGCTTCCATTCCGCGATCGCGGCCGCATCCGCGGCGACGATCGCGGCGACGCTGTCCCCGCGCTCGATCGCCGCGCGCAGCCGCTTGGTGCCCACCAATCGATCGAAGCCGGAGCCGTCGCCGCGCCACGCGAAGTCGGGCTCCAGGTCTTTGAGGGCACGCAGCAACGCGACGCCGAGCCGATACGGCTCCGCTCGGCGCGCGTCGCGCAGCTCCACGCGCAGGCCCTGGCAGAGAACAGCTTCGTGCTTGGGTTGCAGCGCGGCTTCGGACGCCAGCGGCGTGAATGACACGGTTAGGAGATCGAACCCGGGCACGCGCACCGCGCTCTGGATCTTCGCGGCGTGGAGCCAGGGTGCGCCGATCAACGAGAACGGCGCGTCGCTGCCGCGGCCTTCGCTGACGTTGGTGCCTTCGAGCAGGCACGTCCCTGGATAGCTGATCGCCGCCTCGACCGTGCGCAGGTTGGGCGACGGCACGGGCCAGGCACGGCCGGTGTCGGCCCAGGACATCGAGCGCCGCCAGCCCCTCATCGCCACGACCAGGAGCCGCGCGGGCTTCGGCAGCGTGGCGTTGACGAAGCGGGCCATCTCGCCCGCGGTCAGACCGTGCACCAGCGGGCCGGGCGTCGTGTTCACGAGACTGCGCGCGATCACGTCGCGGGCGTCCGAAACCGGCCCTTCGACGCGGTCGCCACCGTGAGGGTTGGGCCGATCCAGCACCACGAACTCGATGCCGGCTTCGGCCGCGGCCTCGAGACACAGCAGCATCGTGCTCATGTACGTGTAGAAGCGAACGCCGGCGTCTTGGAGGTCGAAGACGAGCGCGTCCAGGCCCTCGAGGTCGCGAGCATCCGGCTTGGTCCTCTCGCCGTACAGGCTGACGACCGGCAACCCGCTGGCTTCGTCGACACCTCCGGCGACTCTTTCGCCGGCCGCGGCGCGGCTCCGAAGGCCGTGTTCCGGCGTCAGCAAGCGTCGCACGTCGACGCCACGCGTCTTCAAGACATCGATCGCGTGACGCCCGTCCGAGGTGAGCGAAGCGGCATGCACCACCAGGCCCACCCGCTTGCCCAGGAGCGGCGCGCCGTTGTCGGCGGCGACGCGCTCCAGGCCAACCTGGACGGCGCTCGCGAGCAGGGCGACGACGAGCAGGCTCAAGGCCGCACCAGCGCGCGTAGCGCCGCGTCGGCTACGGCTCGGCGTGCCTCGCGGATCGCGTTGTTCTCGCGCGTCGGGTGGACGCGGTTGGTCAGCAGGATCACGAACAGGTTGCGCTCGGGGTCCATCCAGATCGAGGTTCCGGTGAAGCCGGTGTGGCCGAAGGAGCGCGCCGAGAAGAGCGTGCCGGCCGAGGAGTTCTCGGAGGGCGTGTCCCAGCCCAGCGCGCGGCTCGAATCGGGCACGCCGGCGCGCCTGGTGAAGCTTTCCAGCGTGGCGCGCGAGACGATCCGCCGGTGGTCGTACACGCCGCCGTTCAGCAGCATCTGCGCGAAATGCGCCAGGTCCCCGGCGGTCCCGAACAGACCGGCGTGCGGCGCTATGCCGCCCAGGCCGAAAGCGTTCTCGTCGTGCACCTCGCCGTGAACCACGCGGCCGCGCCAGGGGTCGTTCTCGGTGGGCGCGATCCGCGGCAGCCACTCGCGCGGCGGCTGGTAGCGGGTCGAGCGCATGCCGAGCGGCTCCAGGATGCGGCGCTTCGCGAAGGACTCGATCGATTCGCCCGCGACACGCTCCAGGATCTCCCCGAGCAGCAGGATCCCGAGATCGCTGTACACGGACTTCGTGCCTGGTTCGAACTTGAGATCCATCGCGAAGATCTTCTGGAGATAGGCATCCTTGCTGTTCGCCTCCTTGTAGAGCGGTGCCCACCAGTCGACGCCCGAGGAGTGGGTCAGCAGGTTCCAGACGCTGACCTTGTCCTTGTGGCCGCCGTGGAACGCCGGCAGGAACGCCGACGCGGGTTTCTTCAGGTCGAGCTTGCCCTCGTCCACCAGGATCATCGCCATTGTCGTGGTGACGGTCACCTTGGTGAGGCTCGCCAGGTCGAAAACGGTATCCGTGGTCATCGGCGCGGCGCCCGGGTCGTAGGTCATGCGCCCGAACGCCTCGAGCTCCGCCAGCGCGCCGTCCTTCCCGACCGCGACCACCGCGCCGGGGAACGCCTTCTTCGCCACGAACGACTCGATCACGCGATCCAACTCGGCCAGGCCCTCGGGCCGGAAGCCGGCGGCTTCGGGACGGAGCTTCTCGAGCGTCATGTCGTGCCTCGGGATCTCGAGGCCGGCGCCTCGCTGAGCCAGGCCGGGAATCGTCACGGGCAGCGCGCCGGTCGTCGCGAACTCGCCGAAAAGCGCCGCGATCGCCGCGCGCTGGCTGGACTCGGCGGAGCCGTACGCGCAGACGTAGACCGGCACGTCTGGGAACTGGCGCAGCAGGTAGGGGCTGCCGAACGCCAGCACGATCAGCGGCCGGCCGGTCTCGCGCAGGCGGCCGATCAATCGCGCGTGCGACGGCGCCATGTCGGCGGTGCCCTTGGAGGAGGTGACGCGCACGAACGCCGACACCACCAGGTGCGTGAACTCGGGCGCCATCGCGACGAGCTTCGCCGCCGTCTCCTCGGAAACCTCGGGCCCCAGCGTCAGGGTGCGCGCCGGGATTCGCCGATCCCGAAAGTCGTCCTCGGGAAAACCCTGGATCTGGTCGTTGCGGGCGTCGCTCGACATCACCAAGTGCAGCAAGTTGAGCCGCCGTTCGGCGCGCAACGGCAGGACGCCGCCCTGATTGCGCAGCACGGTGATCGAATCGCGCCCGATCGCCATCGCCCGCTCCACGTCTTCGGGCCGACCGACGCTCGTCGCGACGGCGTCCAGGTCGACGAGTCGGCGCCGGTCGAGCCCCAGCCGCTGCTTCGTCTCTAGGACGCGGCGCACCGACTCGTCGATGCGCGCCTCGCTCAACTGACCTTCGTTCACGGCGCGCACCAGGGCCTGGATGGCCACCGCGGGGTCGGGCGGCAGCAGGATCAGGTCGGCGCCCGCCTGCAGCGCCCGGATCGCGGCCTCGCCGGTCCACGCGGCGCGAACGCCCGACATCTCCATCGCGTCGGTGACGATCAGGCCGGAGAAGCCCATCTCGTGCCGCAGCAGATCGGTGATCATCGGCTCCGACACAGTGGCCGGCGCACCGCTGGGATCCAGCGACGGCGCCGCGATGTGGCCGATCATCACCGAATCGACTCCTGCAGCGAGCGCGCTCCGGAACGGCAACAGCTCGACGCTGCCGAGCCGCGCACGGTCGCCGCCGATGGTCGCGAGCTGCAGGTGGGTGTCGACCGCGGTGTCGCCGTGGCCTGGGAAGTGCTTGGCGGTCGTCAGCAGACCTCCCGAGCGCGCGCCTTCCACGAACGCGCCGGTCAGCCGCGCAACCAGCTCCGGGTCCTCGCCGAAAGAGCGGATGTTGATGACCGGGTTGGCGGGGTTGTTGTTGACGTCGGCCACCGGCGCGAAGGCCCAGTGAATGCCCAGCGCCTTGGCCTCGCGCGCGGTGACCTCGCCCATGAAGCGCGCCGCCTGGCTCGAGCCCGTCGCGCCCACCGCCATCGCGTAGGGTAGCGGCGCCACGCCGCGCCGGATCCGGAACGCCATCCCGCGCTCGAGGTCGGCTGCGACCAGGAGCGGCAGCTTGGCCTCTCCCTGGAGCCGATTCAGGAGCCTGGGAAGCGAAAGGACCTCGGATTCGAACACCACGACCACACCGATCTTCGAGTCGCGTACCAGCTCGCTGAGCCGCTTCATCTCGGCCGACTGCGGGTTCTTGTGCGTGCCAACGGCACGAACCCCGATCAGCTGGGCAACCTTCTCGGGCAGCGTGAGCTTCGCGAGCGTTTCGCGGGTCCAGGCCGACGGTGGCGGCGGCGTGCCGGGCGCCGCGACGGGCGCCTGGGAGCGACAGGCCGCGGCGAGCAGGATCAAGGCCGCGGGCGAGTGCGCCCTCACCGTAGCGAGGACGTTGCACCGGACCCCGCCGGGCGCGCGAAGGCTTCATCACGCAGCCTTCGCCGGTCCGCGGCCCGGTCGGCGTTCTGCAAGGACTCGTGCGAGAACAGCACCACACCATTTGCGCCTGCCTGACGCGCCAGCAAGATCATCTCCAGCGTGCCTGCCAGCGGCAATCGATACATGCCGACGCCGGCCCACACCGGCTTCGCCGGAGAAAGCGCGCGCGCCTGGGCGACCTGCTCGCGGTAGATGCGGCTGTCGGTGGTGTAGGTCATCGGGACCACCGCGTCGAGGATCCCGCGGGCCGACCACGAGGGCCAGTCCTGGAACTTCTGCGCGAGCGCCCCGGCTTCGTCGGGAACGACCGCCGATGAGACGCAGAGTCCGGGGCGCTCCTGGCGCGCCGCCTGCGCGAGCCGCGCGGCGAGACCCGTGAGCGTCTCGCGCCGGAACTCCGCGTAGATCCCCGGAGCGCTGAGCGCGGCCGAGAGCGGCTGCTTCGTCTTCTGGCGTATCCCGAAGGCGCTGAGCGCGGAACGCGAATAGTCGAAGTCCTTGTTCGGGTAGCGGATGAAGTCGAGGTGGAGGCCGGCGACCGGATACCCGCGCACGATCTCGCGCACGACAGCGTCCAAATGTTCCGCGACCCCGGCCGATGCCGGCGACAGGTAGTAACCCTCAACGTCGGGATCGCGCCGGGCCGCCTCCCTGACGAGCTTCAAGATCGGAGCGTGCGGTCGGAGCGCGTCGACCGCGGCTGGCTTCGGGACCATCACCCAGTCCGGATGCTGTGCGACGACGTGATTGGCCGGCGGCGGCTGCACAAAGCCCGCGACCAGCAACACGTTGATCCACGCGTGGACCTCGATCTTCTTGGAACGGGCGCGCTCGATCAGCCGGGCCAGCGGATCGAAGCTCGCGGGCTGCTTGGCCAGCAGCGGACTGCGCGCGACGACGCGCGAGTCGTAGAAGGCGTCGCCGCGGCCGCGGACTTGGACGAAGAGGGCCGTGAAGCCCGCTTCAGCCGCCTCGTCTACCGCGCGGTCCACCGTTTCCGGAGAAACCAGCGCCGTCCGGACGACCCACAGTCCGCGCATCTCCCGCGGCGGCTCCGGCGCCGGCAGGACGGCCAAGAGCAACACCGCGAGGGGGATCATCGACGCAGAGATCTTAGCGCACGAGCCCGGCAGCCCCGACACGACCTGCCACGGGCGGCTCAGCATGTAAGATTGGGTTGTGAGCCTGATCGGCGTCCTGCTGAGCCTGCCGCTGATGTTCGCGGACGACGGCTCGCTGCTGGCGCGGGTCGAAGCCAGGGCACGCCGCACCAGCGACCTGACGGCCGAGTTCGTGCAGAGCTATCGCTCGAGCGCGATCGGCAAGGAGTTGACGGAGCGTGGCACCGTCCGGATCAAACGCCCGGGCCGGATGCTGTGGGAGTACGCGCAGCCCGAGAAGAAGCTGTTCGTCTCCGACGGCAAGACTTTCTACTTCTACGTCCCGGCCGACAAGCAGGTGATCGTGCGCGACCAGGCCGGCGCGCGCGGCGTCGCCGTGGCGCTGCTCTCGGGCGAAGGTTTCGCCAGCCAGTTCGACGCGGTGATCGACACGCAGGACGGCGCCACGCGTCTCAAGCTGACCCCAAGAGCCGGCGATCCCGAGGTGGAGCGCGTCTACCTCGAGACCGACGCCGACGCGCGGATCGTGGGACTCGAGATCTGGGACGCGCAGGGCAGCCGATCGCGTTTCCGCTTCGAGAAGCTCCGGGAGAACCAGGGCCTTTCCGACAAGCTCTTCCGTTTCGAGGTCCCGAAGGGCGTGGCGGTGATCGCGGGATGACGAAGCGGAGTTGGCTCGGGTTCGGGCTCGCGCTGGGCCTCGCGGGATGCGCGACGTCGTCCGCGTTTCGACTCGGCGAGAAGGCCGAAAGGCGCCAGGACTACGACCGTGCGGTGGTCGAGTACTCGCGCGCCTTGAAGAATTCTCCCGACAACCGGATCTACAAAGCCAGCCTCGACCGCGCCCGCCACCGCGCCGCCAAGGCGCACCAGGAGTCCGGGCGCAATTTGATGGCCCGCGGCCAGTTCAAGCAAGCCGCCGACGAGCTGCGGCTGGCCTACGACCTGAACCCGAACACCGAGGGCCTGGCCGTGGACATGCGCGATGCCGAGGAGCGCCAGCAAGCGGGCCGGCGCGCCACGTCGTTCGCCGAGATCAAGGAGGCGGCGCGCGAGAAGCCGCTCCAGGGCCTGCAACTCGGCGCGCTTGCCAAGGAGCCGCTGGGCTTCTCGTTCCGCTCCACCAGCCTGCGCGAGGCGTATCAGGCGCTCGGCCGCGTGGCCAGCGTCAACTTCGTCTTCGATCCGCAGTTCCAGGACCAGACGATCAGCCTCGACATCCGCGACGTTCCGTTCGAGCAGGCGCTGAACGCGCTCGGCCAGACCGGCAGGACCTTCCACCGCGTCGTCGACGCCCATATCGTGTCGGTGATTCCCGACACGCCGAGCAAGCGGCGCGAGTACGAGCAACAGGTCGTGAAGACGCTGTTCCTCTCGAACGCAGATCTCAAGGAGACGATCGACCTGCTGCGCGTGGTGCTGGGCGCGCGCCGCGTCGCGCCGCTGCCGGGCGGCAACGCGCTCACCATCAACGACTCGCCCGACAAGGTCGCCGCCGCCGAGAAGATCGTGGAGATCATCGACAAGAAGCGCGCCGAGGTGGTAGTGGACGTCGAGATCCTCGAGGTGAATCGGACGCGGCTCAAGGAATACGGGATCGAGCTCACCTCCGGGATCGCCGTCGAGGGCATCATCGGCGGCGCGTTCCCCAACCCCACCGCGAACAACACCCTCGCCAGCAACCCCTACAAGCGCTCGAACATCGTGCTGTCGAGCCTGCCAGGAGTGATCTACAGGCTGCTGCAGTCCGACAGCGACACGCGCTTGCTGGCCAACCCGCAGCTCCGGACCTCCGAAGGGCTCACGGCGCAGGCGCGCTTCGGCGACCAGGTGCCGGTGCCGGTCACGACCTTCAGCCCGATCGCGGCGGGCGGCGTCACCCAGCAGCCGATCACGTCCTTCGAGTACAAGAACGTCGGCGTCAACATCGACATCACGCCCCGCGTCCATCACGACGGCGAGGTCTCGCTGCAACTGAAGCTCGAGATCTCGGCTGTCGGGCCGCTGTTCCAGAACAACCCGACGTTCAGCAGCCGCAGCGTCAGCAGCGTGATCCGGCTGAAGGACGGCGAGACCAACGTGCTGGCGGGACTGATCAGCGACCAGGAGCGCGAGACGATGTCGGGGCTGCCCGGGCTCGCCAGCTTGCCGTTCCTGGGGCGGCTGTTCGCCCACAACAAACGCGAGATCAAAGAGACGGACATCGTGATGACGCTGACGCCGCACATCGTCAGGCGGCCCGAGCTGACGGCAGAGGACCTGCGCTCCTTCCAGCTCGGCTCCGAGACGACCCCGCTGCTCTTCGAGGTGCCCGCGATCCCGTCGATCCCGATGACTCCCAAGCCGGAAGCGCAGCCGCCGCGCATCGAACCGATCCGGCCACCCTCGCCCGCGCCGACGCCCACGCCTACGCCGGCGGCGCTGCGATGAGCGCCTGGGCACGCTTCCAGCGCGTGCTCGCGCTGCTGCGCGACCCGCGCACGCCCAAGCTGCCGCGGCTGCTGGTGGGTCTCGCGATCGCCTACTTGTTGTGGCCGATCGATTTGCTGCCGGACTTCGCGATTCCGGTGGCGGGATACATGGACGACCTGACGCTCTTGTGGCTCAGCGTTCGCTGGCTCTTCAAGAGCAGCGAGCCTTCCCAGACGCCTGCCGCGACGCAACGACCCCAGGCCGGAGCCTGACTCCCGTTAGCTCTTCGTCACCTCGACCTTGATCGGCTCGGGGCGCGGCGGCTCCGCCGCCAGCTCGATCTTGACCTTGCTGATCCGGTTTCGCTCCACGTCCACCACGATGAAGCGGTGCCGGCCCATCACTACCGACTCGCCGCCTTTGGGAACGTGGCCGAGCCGCTCGAGCAGGAAGCCCGCGATCGTCTCGAACTCGCTCGACTCGGGGATCGGGATCGCGTGGCCGTCACGCAGCTCCGCGGCGGAGACGGTCCCTTCGACCACCAGCGAGCCGTCGCGTTGGCGCTCGACCGGCCGCTCCTCCCAGTCGTACTCGTCGCGGATGTCGCCGACGATCTCCTCCATCAGATCCTCGAGCGTGACCAGGCCGGCCAGGCCGCCGTGCTCGTCGATCACCAGAGCCATGTGGGTACGGCGCTTTTGCAGCTCCTTCAGGAGCACCCCGACCTTCTTGGTCTCGGGGACGAAGTGGACGGGATGCAGGATCTTGCGCAGCACCACCGGCTGGCGCTGCTCCAGGAGCCGCAGCACGTCCTTCGCGAAGACGACGCCGACCACGTTGTCGAGGCTGCCTTCGAAGACGGGTGTCCGCGAGAAGCCGCTCTCCACGAGCTGCTTCTCGACGACGCCGGGAGCCGTGTTCACGTCCATCGCGAAGACCTTGGGGCGCGGCACCATCACTTTCTTGACGGGCGTCTCGCTGAACTGGAACACGCTGTGGATCAGATCGACCTCGCTCTGGTCCAAGACACCTTGCGCGCGGCCCTGCAGCACCAGGTGCTTGATCTCCTCCTGCGAGACGATCGTGCGCTCGCCGATGTTCCGAACCCCGAAGATCATCAGCACGGCCCGCGTCGACCCGGTCAAGACCCGGATCGGGATTCGCGAAGCGCGAGCCATCAGGCTGATCGGCAACGCGACCATCAGCGCCACCGTCTCGCTATGGCGGAGTGCCAACGCTTTGGGAACCAGCTCGCCCAGGATCAGCTCGACGTACACGATCCCGCTGCCAACCAGCAGCCCAGCCACGAAAGCCGGCGCGATCCAGGCAGGCAGGCCTAGCGGAACCAGCAGCGGCTCGAGATAGTCGTTGCCCAGATAGCCGCCCAGCACGCCGGCCAGCGTTCCCATGATCGTGACGCCGATCTGGACCGTCGACAAGAACGTCTCCGGGTCGTCCTGCAACGACTTGACCCGCTTGGCGGCCCGGCTGCCCTCGCCGGCCATCGCGTCGATCCGGCTGCGCTTCGCGGTGATGAGCGCGATCTCGCTGCCGGAGAAGAAGCCATTGCCGAGCAGCAGCAGGAAGATCGCGATGACGAGAAGCCAGGCTTCGCTCATGGGAGGGCTTCTCCATTTTATGCTACCGTCCGGAGTTCGGTCGGAGGAGGCGAAATTGGCCAACGGCGAGATCTTCGACGTCACCGTAATTGGAAGTGGGCCAGGGGGTTACGTGGCAGCGATCCGCGCCTCCCAGATGGGTCTGAAGACCGCTATCGTCGAGCGCGACCCGGTGGGATGCGGCGGAACCTGCCTGTTGCGCGGCTGCATTCCCACGAAGGCGCTCCTCCACACCGCCGATCTCTGGGAGGAAATGAAGCACGCCAAGGACCTCGGCATCGTGGCCGACAACCTGCGGATCGACTTCCCCGCGCTGATGTCGCGCAAGAGCCGCATCGTCACCCGCTTGAGCAAGGGCACCGAGAGCTATCTGTTCAAGAAGAACAAGATCACGCTCTTCAAGGGACAGGGTCGGCTCGAAGGAGCCCGCACGGTCGTGGTCAAGGGCGCGTCGGGCGAGCAGAAGCTGGAAACGAAGAACGTGATCCTGGCCACGGGCTCCCGCCCGCGCAGCCTTCCCTTCCTGCAACTGGACGGCAAGGCCATCATCACCTCGGACGAGATCCTCCAGCTCACCGAGATGCCCAAGAGCTTGATCGTGGTCGGCGCGGGCGCCGTCGGTATCGAGTTCGCCTCGATCTTCGGCCGCTTCGGCGTGCCGGTGACCGTGATCGAGATGCTGCCGCGGGTGTTGCCGCTCGAGGACGAAGAGATCTCTGCCGAAGCCGCCAAGGTGCTGTCGAAGCACATGACGATTCACACCGGCGCGAAAACCGAATCGGCCACCAGGACCGCCGACGGCGTGGAGTTGAAGTTCACGACCGCGGCCGGAGAGGCGAAGAGCGTCTCCGCCCAATACCTGCTCGTCGCTGTGGGACGCGGACCCGTTACCGACGGCCTCGGCCTCGAATCGACCAGGGTCAAGGTGGAGCGCGGCTACATCCAGGTCAACGACAAGATGGCCACCGACGAGCCCGGCATTTTTGCGATCGGCGACGTGGTGAACGTGAACGGCCAGCCACACGCGCAGCTCGCCCACGTAGCCTCGCACGAAGCCATCGGCACGGCCGAGCGGATCGCGGGCAAGCCGACCGAGCCGGTCAACTACGACCTCGTCCCGGGAGCGACGTATTGCTGGCCCGAGGTCGCGAGCGTCGGCTTGACGGAAGCCGAAGCCAAGAAGCGCGGCTACGACGTGAAGATTGGCAAGCTGCCCTTCGGTTACCTCGCGAAGGCGCGCATCATCGGCCAGGAATTCGGACTGGTGAAGGTCGTAACCGAGACCCGCTACGACCAGGTGCTGGGCGTCCACATGGTTGGCCCGCACGCAACCGATCTGATCTCCGAAGCCTGCCTGGGGCTGCGGCTGGAGACGACCACCGAGGAGATTACGCGCACCGTGCATCCGCACCCGACGCTCCCCGAGGTGCTGATGCAGGCGGCCGAGAACGTCTACGGCCACGCCATCGACTCCTAGCCGGATTCGGCCCTGAAGCGAAAGAGATAGGCCCTCGATGTTCGAGCTGCCGGAGCACGCCAGGCATCCGAAGCCAACCGCCGAACAGCTCTCCAAGGACCAGTTCCTCGAGCTGCTCTACTACATGAAGCTGAACCGGGCGGTGGAGGAGAAGCTCGCCAACCTGTACCGGCAGAACAAGGTCGTCGGCGGCCTCTACCGCAGCCTGGGCCAGGAAGCCTGCACCGTCGGAGCGGCGTATGCGCTCGAATACGGCGACATCCTGACGCCGTTGATCCGCAATCTGGGCGCCGTCTTCGTGCGCGGCGGGCGGCCGCGCGACGTGTTCTGCCAGTACATGGCGTTACGCGACGGCCCGACCGGCGGCCGAGACCTAAACACCCACTTCGGCTGGATCCGCGAAGACGGCAGTAACCTGGCGGTCGTCTCGATGCTCGGCGACATGATCCCAATCCTCACCGGCGCGGTGATGGCGGAGCGGATGCGCGGCAAGAAGACGGTCGCGCTCACCTGGATCGGCGACGGCGGGACGTCCACCGGCGCCTTTCACGAAGGCCTGAACTTCGCGTGCGTGCAGAAGGCCCCGCTAGTGCTGGTGGTCGAGAACAACAAGTGGGCCTACTCGACGCCGACGCGGAAGCAGACCGCCAACACGCGCTTCCTGGACCGCGCCCAGGCCTACGGCTGCGCGGGCGAGCCTGTCGACGGCAACGACGTGCTGGCCGTCTACGACGTCGTGCGGCGAGCCATCAAGCGCGCGCGCTCCGGCCACGGTCCGACGCTCATCGAAGCCGACACGATGCGAATGCGCGGCCACGCCGAGCACGACGACATGAAGTACGTGCCGAGCTACGAGCTCGAGGAATGGAGCAAGAAGGACCCGCTGCAGCGCTTCGAGCAGCAGCTCGTGGGACGCGCGATCGCCAAGCCCGAGGACCTGACGGCGGTCGGCGCGCGGATCGAGCAGGAGTTGGCCCTAGAGCTCGCGGCGGCCGAGAACAGCCCGCTACCCGAGCCTGACTCCGGGCTGACGCGCGTCTACGGGGACCGCGACGTACGCCAGCCGGCTCCACCCATCGTCGCGGAATGGGAGAGGTCCCGCTGATGCCGGTGGTCACCTATCTCGAAGCGATTCGGCTCGCGATGCTGGAGGAGATGAAGCAGGACGATCGCGTCTTCGTGATCGGCGAGGACGTCGGCAGCTACGGGGGCGCGTTTCGCGTGACGCAGGGTTTCCTCGAGACGTTCGGCGAAACGCGCGTGATCGACACGCCGATCTCCGAGTCGGCGATCCTGGGCGCGGCGATCGGCGCCTCGCTCTTGGGCATGCGGCCGATCGCCGAGATGCAGTTCATCGACTTCATCGCCTGCGGCTTCGACATGCTGGTCAACTACGCCGCCAAGAGCCGTTACCGCTGGGGCGGCGGCGTGCCGATCGTGGTGCGCGGGCCGTGCGGCGGCGGCGTGCGCGGCGGGCCGTTCCACAGCCAGAACCCCGAGGCTTACTTCATGAACGTGCCCGGCCTCAAGATCGTCGCGCCCGGAACGCCCCGCGACGCCAAGGGCCTGATGACTGCGGCGATCCGCGACCCCGACCCGGTGATCTATCTCGAGCACAAGTTCCTGTACCGGCGCCTCAAGGAAGACCTGCCCGAAGGCGAGATCGTGGTGCCGATCGGCCAGGCGCGGCTGGCGCGCCCGGGCCGGCACGTGTCGGTGATCAGCTACGCCGCGATGCTGCACGTAGCGCTCGACGCCGCCGAGGCCGCGGCGCGCGACGGGATCGACGTCGAAGTCCTGGATCTGCGCACGCTGCTGCCGCTGGACGAAGCCGCGATCCTGGCCACCGCGCGCAAGACCGGAAAGGTGATCGTGCTGCACGAGGCCACGCGCACCGGCGGCCCGGGCGGCGAGGTCGCCGCGTTGATCGCGGAGCAGGCGTTCGAGCATCTCGACGCGCCGGTCGTCCGGATGGCGCCGCCCGACACGCCGGTGCCGTACTCGCCTCCCCTCGAAGACTTCTTCCTGCCGAACGCGGAAAAGCTCGGCAAGGCCATTCGCGCGTTACATTCCTACTGAGGAGCTTCCATGACCGACGTGATCATGCCCCAGATGGGCGAGTCGATCGCCGAAGGGACCGTCACCAAGTGGCTGAAGGCGGTCGGCGACCGGGTCGAGCGTGACGAGCCGCTGTTCGAGATCTCGACCGACAAGGTGGACGCCGAGATCCCGGCGCCCGCGGCAGGCGTGCTCTCCGAGATCCGCGTGCTCCCCGGCGCGACCGTCGCGATCAACACCGTGGTCGGCGTGATCTCGGCCGCGGCCGAAGCGGTCTCCGTGCCCGCTCCCTCGGCGCCAGCGATTTCGCCGCCGCCCGCGCCCGCGTCGGTTTTGGTCGCTCCGCCAGCTCCGGCGCACGCCGCAGCGCCGGCGTTCGAGAAGCCCCGCGCCGAGATGACGGCCGAAGAGCTGCGCCAGTCGCGTTCGTCGCCGGTGGTTCGAAAGATCGCCGCCGAGCACAACGTCGACATCCGGGAGATCCCGGGCACCGGCATCAGCGGGCGCGTCACCAAGCAAGACATCCTCGGTCACATCGAGGGCCGCGTACCGGCGCCCTCGCCAGCTCCAATCGCGATCGCTACGCCCATCGTCACACCAATGCCGCAGCCTCGGCCGGCCGCTCCGGCGCCGGTTGCGTTCGAAGCCTCGCCCATTCCGGCCTACCACCCCGGCGAACGTGTCGAGGTCGTGCCGATGTCGCCGATCCGCAAGAAGACCGCCGAACACATGCTGATGAGCAAGCGCGTCTCGGCGCACGTCTCGACGGTCTGGGAGATCGACATGTCGCGGATCGATCAGCTCCGCGCCAAGTATCGCCAGTCCTACGAGGATCGCAGCGGCGTGCGGTTGACGTATTTGCCGTTCATACTGAAGACGACGATCGACGCGCTCAAGTCGTTCCCGATCCTGAACGCGAGCGTCGAGGGCGACGCGATCGTCTACAAGAAGGACGTCAACCTGGGTCTGGCCGTGGCGCTCGACTGGGGCTTGATCGTGCCGGTGATCCGCAACGCCG
>CAZVOI010000454.1:0-1593 GCA_964628275.1 uncultured Acidobacteriota bacterium
GGCGCCCGGCAAGCCGGTGCGCTACGTGGTGCCGACGCACTACCACTTCGACCACTCGGGCGGGTTGCGCACCTACATCGCGAAGGGCATCACGATCGTGACCACCCCCGGCAACCGCGCGTTCATCGAGCGGCTGGCGAAAGCCCCGCACACGATCCGGCCCGACAGCCTGTCGCGCGAGCCGCGCGCGCCCGTGATCGAGACTTTCACCGGCAAGCGCGTCTTCGACGACGGCACGCGCACGCTCGAGCTGCGCGACATCGGGCCGAGCCCGCACGTGACCGAGGCCGTGATCGCCTACCTGCCGAAGCAGAAGGCTGTGTTCGTGGCCGACCTGTTCACGATCCCGGTTGCGGGCCCATTCCCGCCCGCGAGCCCGGCGCTCGTCGATTTCGCCGACAAGCTCCAGAAGCAGGGGCTCGTCGTCGAGACGATCGCTCCCGCCCACGGCAGGCTCGGCAACAGGGCCGACCTCACGGCGGCGCTGGCGGTGAAGCTGCCGGTGAATTAGCAGCCAAAGCGGAGCGAACAGACAAGGGACCACGAGAGACGCATCAGGAACGGACACTACTTGCTGGCGACGCGGGTTCTCTGGACTGGGCTTTACGGGGGGCTGGGCGCCCCCCGAAGCCCCCGCTAGCGTCAAGCCCTCGCTAGCGTGAGGAAGCTTTCGATCGCCGGCCAGGCGAGCGGTTTTCCGTCCTCGTGCTTGAAGAAGACGAACGCTCGCTGCCAGGGCTGGGAGCGGATGCGTTCGGCCCAGGGCGCGAGCGTCCGGTCGTCGTAGTCACAGCGGCGCAGGCGCAGGTAGCCCCAGTCGGCGGTCGGGACGATCGGGGCTCCCTCTTCGCCGGAGTCCTCGGTGTCGGCGCAGACGAGCGCCGCGTTGTGCTCGCGGAGCGCCCCGTACACCTCGTCGTCCCGCCAGGTTTCGTGGCGGAACTCGAACGCGACGGGCTGTTCCCTGGGCAGGAAGTCCAGGAACGCTCGCAGCCGCGGCATGTCCTTCTTCAGGAACGGCGGCGTCTGGAACAGGACCGGCCCCAGCCGCGCTCCGAGAGCCGACGCGACGTCGAACAGATAGTCGACCGTCTCCTTCGACTCGGCCGAGAGGCGCTGGCGGTGCGTGATGCGCTGTGAGGCCTTCAGCACGAACACGAAGTCGGGCGGCACCTGCTCGGCCCAGCGCTCGAGCATCCCGCGCTCGGGCAGCTTGTAGAAGGTGTTGTTGATCTCGACGGTCGAGAAGCGCTCGGCGTAGTAGCGGAGCATCTCGGCGGGCTTCTGCTTCTCGGGATAGAACGAGCCGCGCCACTCCTTGTAGGCGTAGCCGCTCGTGCCGATACGTATCTCCATGGTCGCACCTCGCCCGGGACGTACTGGTCACCTCGATCCTAGGCGAGCCGGGCGCCGAGTTCAGGCTCCGCGACGCCATCGGTTGTGTCTCCGGGGTGAGGCGCCGCTATTCTAGCGCGCGGCCCGCGTCGCTCAGCGGCTGGCCCGCGCGAGGGCCGCGTCGAGCGAGACGCGCACCGCGTCGGGTGCGGCACCTCCGACGAGTGACTTGGCCTTGACGGCCTCGAGCGGGTCGAA
>CAZVOI010000455.1:0-2063 GCA_964628275.1 uncultured Acidobacteriota bacterium
CGCCCGATCCGTCTCGGCCCGTTGTAGGTAGGCGAGCCCCAGCGTCAAGTTCACCACCGGAAAATCCGGGTTCAAGTCGAGAACCTTTCCGTATTGCTCGACGGCACGATCGTACTGGCGTGCCCAGAAGAGCAACCAGCCATGGTTGCCCAGGGTCGATATCGATACGGGATCCAGTTGCTGCGCCCGCTGGATCTGGACGAGCGCCTCGTCGTGTCGGCCTGCGGTCGAGAGAAACCACGCATACGAGTTCAGGGTCCTCTGGTCCGAAGGGCTCAGGCCCAGGGCTCGCAGAAGGGAAGCCTGGGCGGCCGGACCGTCCCAGTCGTAGAAAGCGAGGACCGAGCCGAGCATGGCGTGCGCCGTTGCCAGCGTGTCGTCGAGCTTCAACGCCTCGAGGCATGCGGCCTTGGCTCTTGGCATCGCCTCCCGCGGCGCGATGGCTCCCCAACCGGTGAAGCCCAGGGTGTAGTAGGCCCGGCACACGCCCAGGTGGGCCGGTGCGTAACCCGGGTCGAGTGCGATCGCCCTCTCGAGGAGGCCGAGGGCCTTCCGGTAGTCCGCCTCAGTGCCCTTGTTCATGAAGTGGACGCCCCGCAGGGTGGTCTCGTAGACATCGGGTTCGACCGGTCTCGCGCGGGCGAGCCGGGCCTGCTCGTCGGGCGTGAGCTTGGCCGCGACCTCACGCGCGATGGTCCGTGCCATCTCACCCTGGAGCGCGAGCACGTCGCGCAGGTCGCGCACGTAGCTCTCGGCCCACAGATGGCGGTCGGTGCTGGCGTGGATCAGCTGCGCCGTGATCCTGACCTTGTCCGCCGCCCGCTGGACCGATCCCACTACGATGGCATCGACGGAGAGCTCCTTGGCGATCTGCGGAACCGTCTTGTTGGTCCCCCGATAGTGCATGGCGGAGGTCCGCGAGATCACACTCAATGAGCCGATCTTCGCCAGGTCCGTGATCAGCGCCTCCGTCATGCCGTCGGCGAAGTACTCCTGCTCCGGATCTCGCGACAGGTTCTCGAGCGGAAGGACGGCAATCGAGCGAACGCTGATCGGTGCCGGCTTCTGGAGTCGCGTTCGCAACTTGCCGACGTCGAACCAGGCCACGGCGCCCAGCACGATAGCCAGGGTCGCGGCCAACGCGATCCAGCGGAACACGCGGCTTTGCTGCGCCGAGGGAGCCGCCGCCGTGCCCAGGGCGAACGCCAGGTCCTGCGCCGACTGGAAGCGCTGCGCGGGGTCCTTTTCCAGACAGCGTCGGAGAGTTCGGTCGAGGGTGGATGAGACTCCGGAGCCCTGACCCACGAGTGCGGGAGGGCTCTCCTTCAGCACGGCGTGCAGCGTCTCGGTCGGCGTTTCACGCTTGAAGGCCTGGCGTCCCGAGAGCATCTCGTAGAGGACCGCGCCCAGCGAAAAGATGTCGGAGCGATGGTCCACTCCGCGGCCCTGCGCCTGCTCCGGCGACATGTAAGCGGCTGTGCCCATCACGGTCCCAGGTCGAGTGGCTTGGGTTTCCGTTGCGACCTTGGAGTCCGTCGCCTCCGTCTCCGAAATAATGCGTGCCAGGCCGAAGTCGAGGATCTTGAACCGGCCGTCGATCGTGACGAAGATGTTTTCCGGCTTGATGTCGCGGTGAACGATGCCCTTCTGGTGCGCTGCCGCCAGAGCCTGCGCTATCTGGACGGCGCCCTCGATCGCTCGCTCCAGCGGGAACCCCCCGTTGCCGAGACGCTCGCGCAGCGAAGCGCCCTCCAGCAGCTCGCAGACGACGTAGGGGCTGCCCTCGTTTGTTCCGACGTCGAGGATCGAGAGGATGTTCGGATGGTTGAGCGCGGCGGTGGCGCGCGCCTCGCGTTCGAAGCGGCGCAGGCGATCCGGATCCGCCGCGACGTCCTCGGGCAGCACCTTCAGCGCGACCTCGCGCTGGAGCCGCGTGTCGCGAACGCGGTACACCTCGCCCATCCCGCCCGCTCCGAGCGGCCCCAAGACCTCATAGGGCCCTAGCCGCTGCCCGATCTTCAGTGTCACGGTTTCGCGAAGGATACACCGGCCGTTCGATCCAG
>CAZVOI010000456.1:0-5290 GCA_964628275.1 uncultured Acidobacteriota bacterium
CGGGCGGTCGGTGGCGAGAGCCCCGTACACGGGCTGCCCGTCCTGGCCGAACATCATGAGCGGGTAGTCGAACAGGCGCCCGATGTTGGGGCTCTGGCGGCCGTTCTCGTCCGTCTGGGACAGACCCGAGTAGTTGCCGTACAGCCGGCTCCACAGGTAGCTGACCCGCCCGGACCAGTTGTTGGACATGCGCTTGTTGAGGGCGAGCTCGACACCGTCGTACTCGCGCTTCGCCTTGGGCAAGGGGACGGTGCCGCTGCCGTCGGAGAAGGAGTACCCGATGGCGGTCCCGGCCTCGCCCGGGTTCGCGATGGTGTAGATCTCGTTCTGATCCGCGTCCACGGAGCCCGTGTCTTCGACCCCACGGACGATCCACTTGTGCACCCAGCGGGCGCTCACCGACAGGTTCGAGGCCAGCTCACGCTCGGCGCCGACCACGAATTCCTGCATCTGCATCGGCTTCAGCTCGGGGTCGATGTAACCCTCGAGCGAGACGTGGCGGAAGTCGATCGGCCCGCGGAAGAGACGGCCGGGGCAGGCGGGCGGGCAGGCCGGGTTGTCCACGATCGGCGACAGGTCGCCGCTGTCCAGCGTGTAGTAGTACTCCAGCCACTTGTCGCCGCCGAAGGAGCCCAGCGGCAGCTGCAGCTTGAAGATGTCGTAGAAGACGCCCCAGGAGCCGTAGACCTTCGTCTTGCCGTCGCCCTGGGCGTCCCACGCGAAGCCGAGGCGCGGGGCGAGCTTCTTCCCGAAGCCCCACTCGATGGCGTACTGGGGGACGGTCGGGTCGTCGGGCACGAACGTGGGCACCTTCTCGTTCTCGGTGCGCAGGCCGAGGTTCAGGGTGAGGCGGCGGCCGATGGTCCAGGAGTCCTGCACGAAGAGCCCGAAATTCCTCGTGCTGGTGTCGCCCTCCGTGATGAAGCCCTGGTTGGGGAGCACCCCGTTGCTGCGCACCGAGTAGTAGCCGTACTGGCCACGGGTGCCGGAGAGGGCCTGGTTCCAGCGGACGGTGACGCGGTTGCCGAGCTCGCCCTGGAGGACGTCGATGCCGATGTCGTCCATCTGGGCGCCGAACTTCAGCTGGTGCTCGCCGCCGCCCGAGAAGAAGAAGGTGGCGTCGTACTGGAGCTGGAAGCGCTTGTAGTTGTTCCGGTCGTTGCCGAAGTTCGTCGGCACGTTCGCGTAGCCGTTGAGCTGCTGCCACTGGGGCGGCACTCCGGCGATCCCGACCGACGAGCCGTTGTACGCCACCCGGTCCCCGTCGTAGACGCCCTCGGTGTAGTAGTCGCCGAACGAGTACCCGCCGCGCAGGCTCATGAACACCTTGTTGCTCGGCGTGTAGTCGATCGTCGTGGACCCCGACCAGTTCGGGTAGACGTCGTTGACGGCGTAGTTCGCGTTGGGGTTGCCGGTACCGTCTATGGCGGGCAGCGTGCCCTCGAACTTCTCGCTGCTCAGGTTGTACGCCGCGCGCAGGCGGAACTGCGGCCCGAGCTGGGCGGTCACGTTGGTGGACAGCAAGTTCGACCGGTAGTCCCGGGAGAAGGTCCTAGTTGAGGCGTCGCGACTGAACGTGACAGTCCGCTCGTACGGCCGGAACTGCGGGATGTAACCCGCGAAGAACCAGACCTTGTCGCGGACGATCGGCCCGCTGAGGCTGAAGCCCGGCTCGACGCGGTCGTACGAGTCCTCCGGGTACGTGATGAACTCCGCCTCACGGTCGTTCGTCGGCTTGAGCCGCAGCGTCGGGCGGGGGTCGGAGTCCAGGGAGTCGGACTGATAGTAGACGAGGGCATCGCCGCGCCACGAGTTAGAGCCGCTCTTCGAGAGCACGTTGATCACGCCGCCCGTGGAGCCGCCGTACTCGGCGGTGTAGCCGGAGGACTTGACCTGGACCTCCTCGACGAAGTCGGTGACCATCCCCTGGCCCTGGTCGCCATGCACGATCTCGGTGGACTCGGCACCGTCGATGATCCAGCGGTTCTCACCGCCGGACGAGCCGTCGATCATGATCGCGTTCGTGCCGGACTTGGCCTCCATGTTCGCCCCGGACGCCTGGGTGACGAGCGACACGAAGTCGCGGCCCTTCGGCATCTTGTCGATCTCGTCGCCGCGGATCGAGGTCGAGCGCGCGCTCTGCGTGATGGCGATCAGCGGCGACTCCGCCACGACCTGGACGGTCTCGGCCACGCCGGCCGGGCTGAGGGCCAAGGGGATGTTGAGCTGGTTGCCGAGGCGCAGGTCGATGTTCTGGACTTTGGCCGGCGCGAAGCCCGACAGAGTGGCGGTGATCTCGTAGCGGCCGGGGGCCAATGCCGGGAAGCGGTAGGTGCCCGCTGCGTCGGTGACGACGCTGATGCCGGGGCCGCTGACCCTCTCGCCCTTCGTCTCCAGGGCGGACGACATCTTTGCCGTGACGGTGGCGCCGACGACGGCGCCGCCCTGGGCGTCCTTGATAACGCCCTGGATCGATCCGCGGTTCTCCTGGGCGACGGCCGGCAGGGAAGCGAGGACCGCAGCGGCCACGAGGGCCGCGAGGTTTCGCAAGCGCATTTTCTGAATCCTCCTAGATTGCACGGGCCAGACCGGCAGAACGATATAGGCTGAGCGCCTGAGTGGCGCCGCCGGTTGACCCGCTATGGCCGACAACATTGCAGGTTCCGGGCCAAGGGCGGACTTTCACAAGTCCTTACAGGTCAGTGCGACCCGTATCCAAACTCGCCGATCCATCCATGATGTCGTATGGCGATCCAACCGCATGGATCGCAGGGGCCCCTGTCGGGTAGGGGGTTACTCGATCCAGCGGCCTCCCAGGCAGACGTCGTCCTGGTAGAAAACGGCCGCCTGGCCGGGCGTGATCGCGCGCTGGGGCTCGTCGAAGGTCACCTCGGCGCGACCGCTCGGGCACGGGCGGACGGTGGCCTCGGCCTCCGCGTGGCGGTAGCGGATGCGGACCCGGGCCCGGATCTCGCTCGGGGGCTCGGGCACCGAGAGCCAGTTCACGTCCCGCACGCGCAGCTCGTCCGACAGCAGGCCCTCTTCGTCGCCGACCACGAGCGTGGCGGTGGCGGGCGCAACCGACAGCACGTAGCGCGGGCGGGACGACGTGAGGCCGAGGCCGCGGCGCTGGCCGACCGTGAAGCGATGAACGCCCGCGTGACGTCCGATCTCGCGGCCCGTCTCGTCCACGATCGGGCCCGGCCGGGTGGCGCCCTTGGCCTGTCGCTCCACGAAAGCCGCGTAGTCGCCGTCGGGAACGAAGCAGATCTCCTGGCTCTCGGCCTTGTCGGCCGTGGGCAGGCCGCGCTCGCGAGCGATGCGCCGCACCTCGGCCTTCTCGAGCTCGCCGATGGGGAAGAGCGCCGCCTCGAGCTGCTCCGGCGTGAGCCCGAACAGGAAGTACGACTGGTCCTTGCTCGGGTCCCGGCCCTTCAGCAGGCGCAGGCGGCCCGCCTCGCCCAGGTGGTCCTTGCGCGCGTAGTGGCCGGTCGCGACGTGATCGGCGTCGAACGCCCGCGTCTTCTCGACGAGACTCGCGAACTTGACCTCGGTATTGCAGCGCGCGCACGGCAAGGGCGTCCGGCCCGCGAGGTAGTCGCTCACGAACGGCGCGATCACCCCGTCGTGGAAGCTGCGCTCGAGGTTCACGACGTAGTGGGGAATGCCGAGACGCGCGGCCACGGCCTTGGCGTCGTGCAGGTCGTCGAGCGCGCAGCAACGCCCGAACGAGGGGCCCTGGCCCTCGGTCTGGTCGTGCAGCTGCATCGAGACACCGATCACCTCGTGCCCCTCGTCCTTCAGGAGCGCCGCTGCGACGGACGAATCGACACCGCCCGACATCGCCACGACCACACGCATGGCTTCAGTATAGGCAGGTCCGGGGGTCGCGGGCCGCCGGGGTGCTCAGACAAGGCTCTTCGCGGAAGAGCCCGTCTCAGATCCAAGTTGCGCGCCCGCAATCGGGCTTCTCACAAGAGGGATATGCTCCTGTTGGACGGACACCGGGACCGTGATCGAGGGTGATGGCGTGACTGGGTTTGAACTCCGGAGCGAAGTCACGAATGTGCGGGTCATCGCCGTCGGTCGCGCCATTCGCGACTTGGCGAAGCTGCAGAAGGCCTACGGTAGGGGCCGTTGGCGTAAGCTAAAGGGTAGTGCTCTCGTTGAGCTGGAGACCGGCGAAGTCCTCCAAGCGGAGCTACACTGGTACGAAGCCCACGGCATTGGCCGACGGGACATGAAGGTGAAGCGGGTACTGACATAGGCATGGCGCGAAGAAAGCGATTCGTTCTCTGCGTTCGCAACGGGACCTACAAGGCGTCACTAGAGCCGCGCAAGATCTACCGCGTCGTAGACGACCCGCAGGCGGAGGCGCTCTCTCTCCTTCGCGTGATCGACGAATCAGGCGAGGATTACCTGTTCCCAGCCCGCCTTTTCGTTCCAATTGAGTTGCCAGCCAGCGCGATGCCGGCCTTCTCCGCGGCTTCTGTGGCTACTGCGTAGCGGCTCCGCCCTGAGGGGTGCCGTCCAGCAACCAGATCAGCGCTCCGCCCAGGGCGCCACGATCCTTGAGATGCGCCTGCCCACAAGCGGCCCGTCACGCGGTGGTCGGCCGCAGCGCCGGGCCACCGAGCCACCCCGGCAGCCGTGCGCGGCAGGCCGGACAGAACGCTGCGCCGCGGGCGTCGGCGCGTTCGATGCTGCCGGCGAAGCTCATCAGGCAGCCGCGGTCGGGGCAGTGCTCGAGGGTCGCCAGGTGGCCGAGCTCGTGGCGGATCTCGGCCACCACGCGCTCGTTGCGCAGAACCGGGTCCGGCGGCAGGCCGTAGAAGGACGGGTCCGCACGTGCGAGCGAGACGACGCAGGCGTGCCCGCCCTGACGGGCGAGGCCGAACACGAAGGTGAAGACCGGGATGGCGATGTCCTCAGCGGCGACACCCATGAGCAGGCGCTCGTCCGTGGCCTGCGCTTCGAGCGCCGCGAGGAGCGCGTTCGCATCGAGCTGCTCGCGACCGGGAATGGGCGCGAGCGGAAGCGCGGGGTGCTTTCCGACGTGGCAGGCGAGCTCCACCTGCTGGCTGAGGCGGGCCGCGAGCGCCTCGAGCGTGCCCTTCGGCAGCTCTCCGACCGGCACGAGGTCGATCGCCTCGGCGAGGCGCGCGCTTGCGGTCGGCACGGGCGGCCTCAGCCCCCGTTCTCCGGCCGTTTCAGCTCGTACTTGCGGATCTTGTTGTAGAGCGTGACGCGGTCCACGTCGAGGACGCGCGCCGCGCGGGTGATGTTCCAG
>CAZVOI010000457.1:0-2540 GCA_964628275.1 uncultured Acidobacteriota bacterium
GTATCGAGGAACAGCTCGAGGTGGCGGGCGTCGGTGGGGCGCGGATTCTCGGTCCACTTGACCTCGACCGGAATGTCGCGCCGCGGAGTCAGCACGATCGCGTCCACCTCGGCGCCGTGACGGGTGCGCCAGAAGCAGACTCGGTGGCCGCGCCCGAGATAGGCGGCCCGTGCGACCAGCTCGAGCAGCACCCAATGCTCGAAGAGGGCGCCCTTCTCCGTCTTCAAGAGGTCTCGTGAAAGCGGCAGCTCCGCGGCAGCGTTGCGCACGCCGAGGTCGAAGAAGGCGAACCGCGGGGTTGCGAGAATCTGCTTCCGCCCGCTGCGCCCGTAAGGGTAGATCCAGTAGCCCACGAACGTATCCACCAGCACCTGGTAGAAGTTGCGAATCGTGGCGACAGGAACGCCGGACTCCTGCGACAGCCCCGTGAGATTCATGGCGCGGCCCGATTCGAGCGCGGCCAACGCCAGGAACCTCGCGAAGGCGCCGACATCGCGGACCAGAGCCTCTCGCCGGATCTCCTCCTCGAGATAGACCTCGGCGTAGGTGGCCAGTGTCGAGGCGCGCCGAGCCAGCGGCTCCGAGGTGACGCCGGGCAGGCTTCCCCATACCAGCAGATCCTCGATCGAAGCCGCCGGAAAACGCCTGCTGGCATCCGGCACGGCTTCGAGCGAAGGCAGCACCGAAGAGCCTTGGGCCTCGCTGCGCTCGGGGCCGATCACCGGGAACAGGCGATAGGAATGCGCCCGTCCCGGCAAGAGGTTGGCAGCACCGGCCCGAAGCCGGCGAGCCGAGCTGCCCGTCACGAAGAACTCGAACCTCGCAGGCTGGCGATCGTGAAGATACTGGACGTCGTCGAGCAGCGCTGGGACCTTCTGGATCTCGTCGATGCAGACCACGAGCCGTTTTTCACGCCTGGCTTCGAGCTCGCGGGCCAGGGTGCCTGGGGTGCGCTCGTAGCGAAGTCGCTCGCGCGGGTCCTGGAGGTTGATCGCCACGGCTTGGGCCGGGAAGAGCGCCCGGAGCAGCGAGGATTTCCCTGTCTGGCGCGCGCCGAACAGCAGCCGCACCTTGCCCCGTGACGTGCGGCGGCGCAAGGCGGTTTCGAGCAACCGCGGCCGATATTCAAAGGCGCTCATGATTACGCGGCAGATTTTACAACTAGTTGTGGTTTAGTCCAGTCCCTCAGACCTTCGGCTGCACGCGGCGGAAGTACCAGTAGAGCGGCAGCCCGAGCAGGATCAGGACGATGCCCGTCACCGACTCGACGCGCTTCTCGATGAAGGTGTTGACGACCAGCCAGGACGACACCAGGACGAAGGCTAGCGGCACCAGCGGATAGCCCAGCGTACGGTAGGGCCGCGGCAGGTCGGGCAGCTTGCGCCGCAGCACGAAGACCGACGAGGTCACCAGGCCGTAGAAGATCCAGGACGCGAACAGCAGGCAGTCGGTCAACTGGTCGAAGGTGCCGGAGACGGCGAGCACGCTCGACCAGATGGCCTGGATCACCACCGCGAAGACGGGCACCCGCGAGCCGGCGCTCAGGCTCGCCATTCGAGAGAAGAACAGCCCGTCGCGGGCCATCGCATAGGGCACGCGGGCGTTCGAGAGGATCGAGCCGTTGAGGGCGCCCAGCGCCGAGATCACGAAAGCCACCGCAACCAGCTTGCCGCCGTACTCCCCCAGGAACGTCACGGCGGCCTTCGAGGCCACGGGCAGCGCCGCGCGATGCCGGGTCGAGTTGCTGGTCAGCACCTCATCGACGGGTAACGCGTAGAAATAGGCGAGGTTGGTGAGGCAGTAGATCGCCATCACCACCAGCATCCCCCCCACCAGCGCGCGCGGGATGTTGCGTCCGGGTTCTTGCACCTCGCCCGCGGCCATCGGCATGTTGTTCCAGCCGTCGTAGGCCCACAGGGCGGCCAGCATGGCGGTGCCGAAAAGCGCCCATCCGCTCCAGGCCGGCGTGCCCGAAGGCGCCTTGAGGTGCGACCAGTCAGCCGATCCGGAGAAGAAGAAGATCCCCAGGACCACGAAGGCGATGCCCGCGAGCTTCAGGACGGTCAGAGCCGACTGCACCTTTCCGCCGAAGGCGACCGCGAAGCAGTTCACGACCGAGAGCAGCACGATCGCACCTACCGCCACGAGCTGCCGGGGTCCGAACTGCCAGACGAGGTTCTGGCCCAGCAACGAAACCTCGCGCTCGGCCCAGACCGCGTTCAAGGGCAGGAAGGCGGCCAGGAAGATGGCAAACCCCGAGCCCAGGCTGGCGATCGAGGCGCTGCCGGCGACGATGAAACGCTGCCATCCGAACAGGAAGGCCGCCGCCTCGCCGTACGAGCGGCGCAGGTAGACGTATTCGCCGCCCGCGCTGGGCAGCATCGCTCCCAGCTCGGCGTAGGTGAGCGCGCCCGCCAGCGAGAGCAGGCCGGCTGCGACCCAGGCCGCCAGCACCAGCGCGGGGGTCCCCACCTCCTGCGTCATCACCGCCGTCTTCAGGAACACGCCGGAGCCGATCACCGTGCCGATCACCCGCGCGG
>CAZVOI010000458.1:0-13545 GCA_964628275.1 uncultured Acidobacteriota bacterium
TTGTGGATCGGCACCAACGGAGACGGCCTCCACCGCATGAAGGACGGCGCCTTTCAGCGCTTCGGCAAGCGAGACGGCTTGCCGAGCGACTTCGTCTTTTCGCTCCACGCGGACGCCGACGGCGGCGTGTACGTCGGCACGAACGGCGGCTCGCTGGCCCGGATCCAGGACGGCCGCGTGCGCGTCTTCAGCCCGGCCGACGGTCTCACGGGCGACATCATCTGGTCGCTGCAGCAGGACGTCGACGGCCAGCTCTGGATCGGCACGTACGGCGCCGGTCTGTTCCGTCGCCACGGCGACCGCTTCGAGGGCCTGTCCACCGCCAGCGGGCTCTCGAACGATTTCGTGCGCGCGCTGTGGCAGGACCACGAGGGCAGCCTCTGGATCGGCACCAACGGCGGCGGCCTGCTGCGACTGAGCGACGGAAAATTCACTACGTACACGACCCGCGAGGGACTCCCCAGCGACATCACCAAGACCGTGCTCGAGGACAAGGCCGGCGCGCTCTGGATCGGAACTTCCGGCGGCGGCCTGGCGACTTTCGCCGGCGGGCGCTTCAAGAACTACACGCGCAAGGACGGCCTGCCCAACGAGTTCGTGCAGTCGCTGCTCGAGGACCGGAGCGGCGCGCTCTGGATTGGTACCAACGGCGGCGGCA
This sequence comes from uncultured Acidobacteriota bacterium, assembly GCA_964628275.1. Taxonomy (GTDB): domain Bacteria; phylum Acidobacteriota; class Vicinamibacteria; order Fen-336; family Fen-336; genus CAZVOI01. The sequence goes on from CAZVOI010000458.1 coordinate 659, forward strand.
TCGCCCGGCTCTCGAAGGGCGCGTTCCGCGTGTACACGGTGAAGGACGGACTCGCGGACGATCACGTCGCGGCCATGGTCGAAGATCAGCAGGGCGCCCTGTGGATCGGCACCAATGCCGGCGGGCTGTCGCGGTTCCACGAAGGCCGCTTCACCACGTTCACCCGGAAAGACGGTCTAGGCGCGAGCCTGATCCTGACGACGCTCGTGGACAAAGACGACGCGGTCTGGGTGGGCACCGATGGCGGCGGGCTGACGCGAATCGCGAAAGGCCGCCTCGAGACGTTTACCAGCGCGCAAGGCCTGGCCGCCGACAGCGTGCTCTCGCTGTACCAGGACGGCGAGGGGCTGCTCTGGATCGGAACCTCGGGCGGCGGGCTCTCGCTCTACAAGGACGGGCGCTTCGCGAGCGTGTCCAGCAGGGATGGTCTGCGCGACGACGTGGTGTTCGCGATCCTCGCCGACGGCGCCGATGGCCTCTGGCTGTCGGGCAACAAGGGCATCTCGCGCCTGAGCCGGCGCGCATTGCTCGCGCGCGCGGCGGGCGGCGCCGACCGGCTGGCCCCGGTCGGCTTCGGCGTGGCGGACGGCATGAAGAGCAACGAGTGCTCGGGCGTCTCACAACCGGCCGCGACCCGGCTTCGCGACGGACGCCTCGTGTTTCCGACCACCCGCGGCATCGTGATCATCGACCCGCAGCGCATCCCCCGCAACGAGATCCCGCCGCCGGTGCGCGTCGAGGGGCTGATCGCGTCGAACGGGCGCCATTTCTTCGGCGAGTCGATCGAGCTGCCTGCCGGAACCAACAACTTCGAGATCCACTTCACGGCGCTCAGCCTGCTGGCGCCGGAGCGGGTGCGTTTCCAGTATCGGCTGGCGGGTCTGGATGAAACTTGGACCGCGGCGGAGGGCCGCCGCCAGGCGTTCTACACCCAGACGCCGCCGGGGGAGTACGTGTTCGAGGTAAAGGCCTCGAACAACGATGGTGTCTGGAATGAACAAGGCGCCCGAACCCGCATCACGCTGCGGCCCCGCTTCCGCGAGACGCGTGCCTTTCTAGCGCTCGTGGCGCTGTCGCTGGTGCTGGTGGGCGCCGGAGCCAGCGCGCTCCGAGCGCGCGGCTTGGAGGTCCGCCGGCGTGAGCTGGAGAGCCTCGTCGAGCAGCGCACCCACGCGTTGCGCGAGCAGCAGCAGCACGCCGAAGCCGCCCGGCAGGAGGCCGAACGCCAGCGTGAGAAGGCGGAACGGCTGCGCGAGGTCGCCCAGCGCGCCAATGTGGTCAAGACCGACATGCTCTCGATCGCCGCTCACGACCTCCAGAACCCGCTGGCGCTGGTGCTGGGGCACGCCGAGCTTGCTCAGGCGCGGCTCAGCGAGGGCAAGTCGGCGGGCGAGTTCATCGGCCACATCCATGCCGCCGCGCAGCGCATGCTCGGCATCCTGGCCGCGCTACTCGACACGGCGGCCCTGGACGCCGGCAAGATCTCACTGAAACAGGAGAGCGTCGATCTCGCCGGGGTGGCGCGCCACGTGGTCGAGACGAGCCGCGCCGCCGCCGCCAAGAAAGGACAAGAGATCGCGTTCGATGGAGCGCCCGGGCTGCTCGTGACCGGCGACGAGGAGCGGCTCGCCGAGGTAGTCGAGAACCTGGTCGGCAACGCGATCAAGTACTCCCCGCACGGGCTCGAGATCCACGTCACGGCGCGCCGCGAAGGGCCGCGCGCCTTCGTCTCGGTGAGCGATTCCGGGCCGGGCCTGACGCGCCTCGACAAGGAGAAGATCTTCGGCCGTTTCCAACGCCTGTCGGCGCGTCCGACCGGCGGCGAGTCGTCGACCGGGCTCGGGCTCGCGATCGCCCGGCAGCTCGCCGAGCTGATGGGCGGCGAGCTGCTGGCTTCCTCGGCAGGCCCCGGGATGGGGTCGCGCTTCACGTTCTCGCTGCCGCTCGCCAACGCGGGCTGAGCGCGGCGGACGCTATACTCGCGTCGATCACCGACGGCTGCGCCTCGAATGTCCCTAGACCAAGTTCCCGAGCCCCTCGAGGGACGAATCGCGCCCGGCATCTTCCCTGGCGTGCTGCGCCGGCTGTATCTCGATCGCCACACCGGCATGCTCCAGCTCAGCAACGACAAGGACCGTTGCAGCGTTTGCTTCATTGAAGGCCGCATCGCATGGGGCCAAACCTCGATCTCCGAGTGCCAGCTCGGCGCCGTCGTGGTGCGGCATGGCCTGGTCGCCCAGGAAGCGCTCGACCAGGTCGTGGACCTGGTTGGCGGCGGCAAGCGGCTCGGCGACCTGCTGCTCGAGCTGGGTAGCCTGGACCGCGCCACGCTCGACGAAGCCTTGGCGCTCCAGGTGCGCGAGACGCTGCTGGCGGCGTTCGCGTGGCTCGAAGGCTCCTGGCGTTTCGAGGAGAACCCGCCCGAGCGCTTCAAGGGCTATGACCAGGCGCTGCGCATCTCGACCGGCGACCTGATCCTGGACGCGGTCTGGAGCGTGACGGATTCGGACCTGGTTCGCTACGCGCTCGGCAACCTCGACCGTCCGTTGGCGCTGACCACCGACCCGATGCGGCGCTACCAGCGCGTCACGATGACTCCGACAGACGGCCTGTTGCTCTCACACGTCGACGGGTTGCGGACCGCCCGCGAGGTGCTGACCCTGATGCCAGCGGATGCGCCGGAGACGGAACGCTGCCTGCTCGGCCTCTTGTGCACCGGCATCATCGAGCTGGCTCCTCCGCCCGAAGCCGCGAGCGATCACGAGGAGCGGCTGACACGCGAGGAAGTCGAGCGCGAGTTCGCGAGCCTGTCGACCCGCGATCACCTCCAGGTGCTGCGCCTGCCGTCCGCGGCGAGCGAGAAGGATGCGGCCGCCGCGTGGATGCGGCTGGCGCGGCGATTCCACCCCGACTCCCAGACGAATCCCGAGCTGCTTGGGGTGCGTGCCGAGCTGGAGGCGATCGTGACCCGTCTGGGCGTGGCGGCCAGCGTGCTGACTGACCCGGGGCGCCGCAGCGCCTACGAGGGTGCGCTGATAATCGCGCGATTGGGCGAATTTTCGCCGGAGGCCACAGCGGCGACGGCCACTCCCGCCGCCGCCCCAGCGGTGGACTTCCAGAGCGCCGACGACGTCCTGACGCAGGCCGAGGCCGAGTTCGCCGAGGGCCGCTACTGGGACGCGCTCCAGGCGATCGAGGCGATCTTGGACAGCTTCTCGCCCAAGCAACGGTCGCGCGCTCTCTTGCTGCGCGCGCGCATCTACGCCAAGAACCCGAAGTGGATGAAGGAAGCCGAAGAGCAGCTCAAGCAGGTTCTGGCTAGCGAGCCGGCGAACGCCGACGCCTACTTCCTGCTCGGACAGGTCTACAGATCCCTGGGGTTGGGCGCTCGCGCCGAGGCGATGTTCCGCCGCGTGCTTCAGCTCAAGCCGCGGCACGCCGGCGCGCTCGCCGAGCACGGCCGGGCCGCGAAGGCTTGAGCGCACCGCTCCAGGGAAAGACGATCGTCCTGACGGGCGCGTCGGCCGGCATCGGCCGGGCGCTCGCGCTCGAGCTGGCGCCGCGACGGCCGCGCCTGGCGCTGGCCGCGCGCGACGCCAGGCGTCTCGGAGAGGTGGCGGCGCTCTGCCGGGCGCAGGGCGCCGAGACGCTGGTCGTGACGACCGACGTTTCGCTCGAAGCGGACTGCCGTCGCTTGATCGCGGCGACCGCGGAGCGCTTCGGCGGCGTCGACGTCCTGATCAACAACGCCGGAATCGGCATGATCGCCCGCTTGGACGAGCTACACGACCTGGCGATCTACGAACAATTGATGCGCGTGAACTACCTGGGCTGCGTCTTCTTGACTCACGCCGCGCTCCCGCATCTGAAGGCGAGTCGCGGGCGGCTGGTGGTAATCGCGAGTCTCGCGGGGCTCACGGGGGTGCCCACGCGGACCGGCTACTCCGCCAGCAAACACGCCGTGATCGGCTTCTTCGAGTCGCTCCGCATCGAGCTCTTGGACACGGGGGTGAGCGTCACGATCGCCTGCCCCGACTTCGTCGTCTCGGAGATCCACAAGCGCGCGATCGGCGCCGACGGAAAGCCGCTCGGCACGACCCCGATGCAGGAGGCTCGGATCATGACCGCGGAGGAATGCGCCCGACACGTCGTCCGCGGCATCGAGGAACGCCGGCGCATGCTCGTCATGTCGGCGCGCGGCCGTCTGGGACGCTGGCTGCGACTGTTCGCTCCGAGCTTGATCGACCGCATCGCCGCAAGGGCGGTGCGCGACGGCAAGTGAGCGAGGACCCGGATCCGCTCTAGAACGCCACGCTGGCGGTGAGGCGCAGCGCGCGCGGCGGCTGCACCGCGCTCACCTCACGGAAGCGGTCTCCGCTGATGACGTATTCCTCGACCTCGCGCCTCTGTCGGAACAGGCTCAATGCGTCGAGGCCGACGCTGGCGCGGGTCCGGCCGACGGCGAACTCCCTGGACAGTCGCGCATCGACGCTGAGCACGTACGTGAAGCGGTGGTCGCCGCGGGCCACCGCCGCGACCAGCTCCGGTCCCTGCGCCAGTCCCTCGGCGATCACCATCCGCGCGAAGGGCTGGCCGTCCTGGTAGCGGATGATCGATCCGAGCGTGAAGCCACGCGCGCGATAGCTGGCGCCGAACTTGGCGGTGTACGCTCGGTCGAAGAACATCCGGCCGGCCTTGAAGCTGTCGGCGTTGGGGTTGTCGTAGAGCTCACCCGGCACTCCCGGATCGTTCTCGCTCGAGAGGAAGCCGCGATTGGCGCCCGCGCCCACCGTCTTGGATGCGGTGCCCGAGACGCGCATCCGGAAGTGCTCGCGCGGCAGCAGCTCTAGAGCCAACTCGACGCCCTCGTGGACGACGTCGTGGTCGCTGGGATTCGTCAGCAGGTAGTGGTCCTGGCCGAAGCTCGACGGCGCGCGCTCGTAGAAGGGCAGCAACTGATCGTCGGCCTCGCCGACCAGATCGACGCCCGGGTCGGAAGCGGCGCGCAGGCGGTAGCTCGACGCCGGGACACCCACGTTCTGCGTCTCCACGACGCGCTCGGTCCGGCGGTGCAGTCCCGCGAACGTGAAGCGCAGTCGGCCGCGCTCGACGCCGAGGCCGACGCTCCACTCGGTAGTGCGCGGCCCTACCAGGTTCGGGTCCACCTCGGCGACCGAGCCGCCCGGTCCGGTGCGCGCGATCAGCACCCCGCGTTCGCCAGTCTGGTAGACAGCGTCGCGGTTCGGGTCCGACCAGCGGTAGACGTTCGCGGAGCGCGCCGCGGGATCGGAGTACGCGAGCAGCGCGAGCGGAAGCCGGCCGGCGTAGCGGGCGTAGCCGCCGTGCAGGGTGAGAGGCAGTCTCGCCAGCGGGCGCAGCTCGATCGTGGCGTGTGGCGCGAGGTCGCTCCACGAGATGAGATTCGACGCATCGGCTCGCGATCCGCTCTGCGAGTCGTAGCGCAAGCCGAGACGAGCGCTCACGCGTTCCTGGAGCGACGCGCGATACCGGGCGCCCAGCCCAAGCCGCGACAGCGAGCGCGTCGCGGTGCCGGTTTCCGAAAACGTCCACACCCGCGCCGGCCGCCCGTCGATCAGCTCGGCCACGCTCACCGGGAGCGTCGAGGTCGGGCTCGCGGTCGTGTGCAGGCTCGAGGACTCGCCCTGGGCGAAGAGCGACGCCTCGTGGCGCAGGCGTCCGGTGATTCGCGGTCGCGCCGTGAAGCTCGCCTCGCCGCGTACAACCCGAAGCCGGCTCGGGTCAGCGACCGTCTCCGCGATCGGCCCGCTCCACAAGCGGTCGAGAGAAACGCCGGCGCCAACTTCGCTGGGCGGATCGGAGTTCCGCTCCGCGAAGGACAAGGAGGCTCCGAGGCGCCGGCCGCTCGCCGCGGCGCGCTGCCATGAGGCCCCGGCGAAGAACGCCCGGTCGCGCTCGGTGACGGTCGGCAGGACGAATCGCGCCCGGCCGACGAACGGCCGGTCGATGTCGTGAGCGGCGAGCAGAAGTCGAGCCTCGTCGGTGTCGTTCGGAGCAAAGACCAACTGGCCGAGCGCGCTCCAGCGATCGCCGCGGAGCTTCAACGAGGACGCGCGTTCGCTGCTCTCGCCGCGCTCCCATTCCAGGGCCAAGCCGCCCCGAAAGCCTCCGGAGATCGGTCCCTGCGCGAGCGCCGATAGCTCGTGCGCCGCGCGGGTGCGGGCGATGGCCGGCGGGGTGCCGCTCGGCACGTTGGTTTGAAAGGCGCTCGGCGCGAAGCCTACGCTGGCGCGGCCCTCCCGCTCCGCGGCGGGTTTCGCGATGTCGAGAGACAGGATGGCTCCCGCGCCTCCGCTCTCGGGGCCGAGCGCTGCGGTATCGAATCGCAGCCCGTCGACGGCGATCCGGGGCAGCAGCACCAGCGGCGTGCCGCCCTGCGCCGCGTCGGTCAGGTCGAAGCCGGCCACGCGGTATTGCAGCTCGGTCCAGGAAGCGGCGTGGATCCCGAGTCGGGCCGGAGAGCCCGTCTGGAGGCCGATTCCCGCGAAGCGGTCGCTCACCGCCGCCGCCTCCACCGTCTCGAGCAGCGCCGTGACATCGGACGACCACGGCAGCTCGCGAAGCCAGGCGGCGTCGAACGTGGTCTCGAACGGAGAGCGCAGCCGGGGAGTTGTCTGCGCGTGTGCCAGGGAAGTGAGGGCGGTCAAGAGCGCCGCAAGCCGGAACTGAGATATCAAGGGCGGGTCACCGTGCGCAAGAACGTCGCGCGCCTAGTTCGTGAGTTTCTTCTTGGGCGGAGGCGGAGGCGAGACGGATGGCGGAGGCATCCGCAGCTTCGGCGGCGCCACGGAACGCCGCACTGCTTCCGGCGCCTCGCGCGGCCGACCGCGCTCGAGCTCGTCTTCGATGTTGTCCACGGCTGCGCCCGGCATCACCAGATCGTGCTGCATCTCGAGCAGGTCTTCCATGTCCTTGACGCCGCGCTCCGTCTCTTCGGCCGACGACACCAGCCCGTCGAGTTGCTCGGTGATCGTGCGCGGATCGCGGATCGAGTAGCTCTGGTCGCGCAACAGCCGCAGCACCTCTTGAACCGTTTCGGTCTGCGCCTCGACCAGTTGCTTGTTCTCGAGCGCCTTGGCGAAGCGGTCGAGCCGCTTCTTCAAGACCGCGCAGGTGCGCGCCTTGATCGCGCGAACCCGCTCAGGGCCACTGCCCATCTCACGCTCCAGCTCGCCGATCCGGTAGCGGATCTCGTCGGGATCGGTGGTGGAGAAGTAGCCGTCGTAGCGCATCAGCGAGTAGCGCATCCGCAGATAGAAGGCGAGCAGGAACTCCAGCTTGCGCACCAGGTCGTCGAGCAGCACCCGCGAAGACGAGCCGAGGCCGCGATAATTGGCGCGGATCTCGCCGGCGAGCGCCTCCAGCGTGCGGTAGCGCTCGCGCTCGTCGTGGGTGAGCGACCGCATCATCTCGGCGACCTCGGTCGCCTTGCGCTGTTGCTCGTCCTTGTCGCGATTGCGCGCCCGCTGGTAGCGCGCCCAGCGCTCGGCGAACGGCAGCATGGTCAGTTCGAGCCCCGCCGCGATCAGCATCGGCAGCAAGCTGCCCGAAAGGATCGCGAAGCCGACAGCGGTGACGAGGCCGATCACGTTGTATTGGCTCTTGAGCGCGTCGAGCAGGTAGTTGGGCTCGGCGTCCTTCTCGCGTTCGTCGTCGTCGCTCACGTCGTGATCCGGACGTTGCCGCCTTTGGCCTGGGCGCGGATCTTGTCGAGCACCGCTGTCTCGAGCTCGCGGAAGCGCTTCGTCTGCTTCAGGTCCTCGGTGCGGTGCAGCGGCAGGTCGACCTCGACCTCGTCGACCAGCGATCCGGGGCCGGCCGACAAGATGTGGATCTTGTCCGCCAGGTAGACGGCCTCGGCGATGTCGTGGGTCACGAACAGGATCGTGCCCTCGATCTCCTCCCAAAGCTCGTTGATCAGGTTCTGCATGCCGAGCCGGATCTGCACGTCGAGCGCGCCGAACGGCTCGTCCATCAGGATGATCTGCGGCTTCACCGCCAGCGTGCGCGCGATCGCGACGCGCTGACGCATGCCGCCCGAGAGTTGCTTCGGGTACTTGCGCTCGGAGCCCTCGAGGCCGACTTTCTTGATCCAGGTGCGCGCTATCCGTTCGCGCTCGCCCTGCGGCACGCCGCGCAGCTTCATTCCGAAGCCGACGTTCTCGAGCACGCTCAGCCACGGGTAGGAGCTGTAGCTCTGGAACACCATCCCGCGGTCGGGCCCGGGGCCGCCGATCGGCTTGCCGTGCAGCAGCGCCTCGCCGGTGGTCGGCTGATACAGGCCCGCGACGATGTTCAGGATCGTGCTCTTGCCGCAGCCCGAGGGACCGAGGAAGACCCGGAACTCGCCGCGGCCCGGCTCGTCCCGCACCGCCAGGTTCACGCCGCGGATCGCGTGGAACTCCTTGCCGTCTGGGTTCACGAAGGTCTTCGAGACGTTCTTGAGCTCGAGGACGTTCGCCGCGTCGTGCTCGGCCATCACCCGGCCCAGAAGAAGAGCTTCTTGTTGACGAAACGGATCAGTTGATCGGTGACGATGCCGATCCCCAGGATCACGATCACGAGGGCGAAGATCTGGTCGACGTGAGAGCGCTTGCCGGCCACCGTGATCAGGGCGCCCAGGCCGTAGCGCGCGTTGATCACCTCGGCGAGGATCACGTAGGTCCAGCCGATCCCGTTCATCACCCGAAGCGCTTCGCCGATCGCCGGCAGGCTGCCCGGGATCAGCACGCTCCACACCAGTTGCTTTCGAGAGGCGCCGAGCGTCGTCGCGGTCTGGAGGTACACCTCCTCTACGTTCTCGACGGCGTCGACGACCAGCGGCAGCATGTAGACGAAGATGCCGACGAACAGGAACACGATCTTCTGCAGGTCGTCGATCCCGAACCACACGATGAACAGCGGCACCAGCGCCGAGATCGGCAGGAAGCGTAACGGGTCCAGGATTGGCGCGAAGAAGTGCTTCAGCGGCGGGAAGGTCCCCATCAGCAGACCCAGCGGGATCGCGACCGCGGCCGAAAGCGCGAAGCCGGCGGCTACCCGGTACAGGCTCATCAGGGCGCTGCGCACCAGCGCCTCCTCGAAGTGCAGCACCGGGAACGCTTTCAAGACGTCGAGCGGCGACGGCAGGATCACGCCCGGGACCAGGCCGCCGAAGGAGAGCCCGCACCAGAGTCCCAGGAACGTGAGCACGCCGACGATCGCCAGCGAACGAGCCCGCGCGTTCGAAACTACCTCGCGAACCTGCATCGAGTGCCTAAGGATAGCGCGCCGGCGCGAGTCGCGCCGTCAGGACCGTGGCACGATCTCGAAGTCGGTGCGGCGATTCCGGGCGCGGCCTGCCTCGGTGTCGTTCGCCGCAACCGGCTTGTCGGGGCCGTTGCCGACGACCTCGAACTTGCCGCGCTCGAAGCCGCGCGTGATTAGGTACGCGGTCACTGCGTCGGCGCGCGCCCGTGACAGCCGGGTGTTGGCGTCGCGGTTGCCGACGTTGTCGGTGTTGCCGGCGATGCGCAGGTACGAAGAACCAAAAGTCGCTGCCAGCTCGACCACCTGCAGATCGAGCACCGCCTTGGCGTTCTCGTCGAGCGACGCGGAGCCGGTGGGGAAGAAAACCGACACCGTCTTGGTCAGGATCGGCGCGCTCTGCGGCTTGGGCGGAGCCTTGAAGTCGAACTCAGACTTGGCGACGGCGCCCGAAGCTGCTTGCGGGAAGAACTCGGCAGCGGCTTCCAGGAAGCGCGTGTCCACGGTCTGCTGGGGCGGGTAGACGTCCTTGATCTTGCCGATCTTGCGCCAGATGCCCTGCGCGGTCTGGTAGATCGTGAAGTAGTTGACGATCGCGCCCTTGGCGTCGAAGAACGCGCGGTTCTCGGCGTAGTCGGGGAGCTTCACGTCGTCGAGCATGCCCTTCGCGTCCTCGAGCGTATTCACGCCGGTGAGGCTCTTCTGCAGCAGCATCGCGGTCTTCAGTGGGTTCTTCTGGACCATCTCGACGCCCTTCAGCCAGCCGGCCACGAAACGACGCGTGTCTTCGGGATAGCGGTCGAGGAAGTCGCCGCGCGCCACGAACACGTCCGCGATCAGGTTCGAGGCCTCGCGCGTGGACGCCAGGATGTGGCCGCCCTGGCGCTCGCGAGCCGCGACGTAGACGTCGGGCGACCAGGACACCGCGGCGTCTACCTTGCCGGCCTTGAAGACATTGGCCGCGTCGACCGCGGAGTCCGTGAACACCCACTCGACGTCGCGGCTGCTGAGCCCGCCCTGCGTCAGCACGAACAGCGCGAAGTAGTGCGACGGCGTCTCCTGCGCGCAGGCCAGCTTCTTGCCCCGGAGGTCGGCCACGCTCTTGATCGACGCGTCGACCGCGATCGCGTCGCCGCCGCGGCTCCAGTCGTACTGCATGATGACCTTGGGGTTCAGCTTGATGAGCCCGCCGTACTCGAGCGCGAAGGCGTCGACGGTCGTCCACAGGACGTCGACGCCGCCCTTGTCGCCGCCGGCGCGGAACGCGTCACGCGACTTGACGAAGTCGTCGATCTGAAGCAGCTCGACCTGCACGCCGAAGTCCTTGAAGAAGACCGAGTCCTTGTTCGGCGCCATGCCGCCGTTCGCGACGATCCCGCCCGCGTAGCCGCCCCACAGCACGATTCCGACCCGGATCGGCCGGTTCAACCGCGCGCCGCCGCTCGAAACGGCTGCCGCGGGCGTCGCGGCCGTGGTCGGAGCGATCGCTGGCGTGCCGCCGCCGAAGTCGTCCTTGGATACGGTGCCCTCGGCCTTCTTGTCGGGCGCCACCACCGACGCGATCTTCTGCACCAGGCCGTACTTGTAGCCGGTGTAACCCAGCATCGACAGACCCGAAATGAAGATCAGGGTCCTGCCGAGCGGCGTGAGCTGACGTGCCATGACTTCTCCCCCTTAGGACGACTTGGTGATCGGGTTCTGGGCGCCCTCGATGAAATGCGCGACCACGCCGAAGAGCCGCTCCTCTTCCTCGAGTTTCTTCTCGCGCAGCTTGGCGAAGGCGTCGCCCGCCGCATCGGCCGCGGTCTTCAGCGCTTCGATCTCGGCGTTCTTCGCCTTCACGAAAGCTTCGACTTCCTCGCGCAGCGCTTGCACCCGCAGAGCACTCTTCGACTTCAGCTCGCCCACCTCGGCGGCCTTGCTGTCCTCGAAAGCGTCCAGCGCCTTGTCGCGCCGCACCGCGTCCTGGATCACGTCGCGCATCGGCACGCTCGCGGCTTCGAGCGCCGCCATCACCGCCGCGGCGCGGACTTCCGGCGTCATCGCCGCCAGCCGTTTGTTCCCGAGCATTTCCGACACCTTGTCGATGCCGTAGCCGTGCAGCGGCAACTCGATACCCGCCTCCTGGTAGACCGCCCCGAAGTCAGCGACGTCGGCGGCCACTTGCGAGCGCACGACCGGCGTCGGCGGCTCGACGTCGAGCGCCTCGGCTTCGATCTCGCGCGTACGTCGGCGAGACGGAGGGGGAGGCGGAGACACAGACGACCCTGTCGTCGGCGCTTCGTCGACGACCTGCTCACTGTCGTCGGCGACGATCAGCCGCACGCCCTTGTTGACGAAGTCTGCGAGCTTGCTCATAAGGTCTTCTGCCGAGAAACAACGAATCCTACGCCGCGGGGTTCCGCCAATTCGGACATCTCGATATTCGTGAGGGACTTGTAGCAACGGGCTCGGGCCAAGTCAATCAGGAGACCACCTTCACGACCTCGCCGTATCCCGCCAGGACCTCGTCGTTAGTCAGCAGGACGAGCGGCTCGGACAAGCTCTGGGCCACCAGCATGCGGTCGAAGGGGTCCTTGTGAATCGGCGGCAGGCCGACCAGTCGTTCCGTGTGGGCGCCGGTTACGGGCAGTTCCACAAAGCCCATCTCCGAAAGTGCGGGCCGGAGCAGCGCTATGTCCAACCGAAAGTCCGCTCGCCTGAGGTCGAGCTTGATCGCGATCTCCCAAAGACTGACCGCGCTGTAGTGGACCTCGTTCCGCGCGTCCTCGAGCAGTCGACGGGCCTCCCTGGACAGACGACGGCTTCTCGCGGCCGCCCAAAGCAGCAGGTGGGTGTCGAGCAGGACGCGCATCAGCCGCCTTCGAAAGCGCGCAAGACGTCCGCCGGCAGTGGGCGATTGAAGTCGTCCGGGATCCTGAAGCGGCCGTCAAGGAGCCCGAGCCGCCGCTTCAGCGGCTGCGAGAGCCGCGTCAACCGGGCGACGGGCCGCCCCGCGCGCGCGATGATCACGTCCTGCCCGGCGCCGGCGTCCGCCACGAGCTGCGAGAGGCGTGTCTTGGCCTCGTAGATGTTGACCTTCTTCACGGCAGGACCTCCGCTCCCATGTTAGTCGAGTTGGTCAAGTAGGTCGAAAGTATCCGATGAGCGTCAAGACAAGGAAGACCGTGGATGAGTGCGCGGCGGAAATGGCCGACTACGCGCTCGGTCTTCCATCCAAGCTCCCCGCGTGTGTATGTTGGCCCTGCGCCGAGGTAGGTAGTATTCTGCGGCAAGAGGGGGGCGGTCTAGTTACGACCGCAAGTGGTGATGCACGCAACGATCACGCTAGAGCCGGCGATGCTTCGTGTCTTGCGGCGCAAGCTCTCGACGCCTGAGACGATGACGTATCCCGAGCTTACGGTAAAGGCTGATCGCCTCCGGACAGAGGTCGAAGACCATTGGCGGGATATGGCTCCCGACAAAAAGAAGCTTCTCTCCGACCTCGCGCACGGTCTCTTTTTTCAAAAGGAATCCCTCGTGAGTCCGCCCTTGGATTTTTTCCTCGGGGTCACGTCCTTCATACAGGGCATCCTGAGTCCTCGTTGGAAGGCTGAGTCGAA
>CAZVOI010000459.1:0-2275 GCA_964628275.1 uncultured Acidobacteriota bacterium
CGTGCCGCGCGCCGAGCGGCGCCAGCGCCTCTCGGCCTTCCGTTCCCGGCGTCAGGTCCCGGCGGCCGCGGTGGGCCGCTGGAGCCTGCTGGCTCTTCCACGCCCCGGCCCCAGCCCGACCGAGCGGCGGAAGGCGCTCGCTGAGCAGTTGCTGCGCAGGCACGGTGTCCTCACCCGCGACACCGTCGCGTTCGAAGGCGTTCCCGGCGGTTTTCCGGCCGTGTACCCGGTGCTGCGGACCCTCGAAGAAGCGGGCCGCATCCGGCGCGGCTACTTCGTCGCGGGCCAGGGCGGCCTGCAGTTCGCCGACCCCGGAGCCCTCGAGCGCCTGCGGGCGGCGCGTGACCCCGATCCCGACACGCCGCAGGCGGTGGTGCTGGCGGCGGCCGATCCGGCGAACGCCTACGGGGCGGCGCTGCCGTGGCCGAAGCTCGAGAATGCGGACGGTGAAGAGCCCCGCTCCGGCACTCGCCTCGCGCGCGCAGCGGGTGCACACCTGGTCCTGGTGGACGGAAGCGTCGCGGCGCTCGTGAGTCCGCGCGCGCGGCTGGTCGTGCCGCTGCTGCCGCTGGACGAGCCGGCGCGCAGCCGCGTCGCAACGGCCGCCGCGCGCGCGCTCGCGCGCTGGTGCGAGGCCAGCTCACGGCCCGCCCTCGGCTGGGCCGTCGAGCCCGGACCCGCGCTCGCGGACGGACCGCTCGGCCCGTTCCTCGTGGCAGCCGGCCTCGTGCGCTCCGGCCCCGGCTTCCGCCTGGCGTCGCTGCCGCATTCCCGAAGCAACGAAGAGGACGAAGGGTGACCCTTCCCCGGGAAAGCGATCTACATCCCGGGCGAGTTAGGCATCCGCCACGAGACACCGTCGTGGCCACGCCCGACGGCTGCGAGAACCCTGCGACGAAGTGGTCGGAACACCGGAAGAGCCGGCGCTGGTGTAACGTCGCCGCGTTGAGAACGACTCGCCCCCGTTCGGAGAACGTAGACAACGAGCGGGTGGTCTGGAAGACCTGACCCAGGAAGGCCTTCGCGCCCCAGGCGACTCCTTGTGGATGTACTCGACAGCCAGCCGCAGATCCGACTTCGCCCGGCCCGCCCACTCTACGGCTCAAGCCACTGGGCGGCTTCCCGCTCGACCTCTTGCTGCGTGAAGGTCCGTCCCTCGCGGAAGTCCTCCCGGGCTTCCTCCACCAGTTGACGAAGGTAGAGGCAGTAGGCCGCGTCCTTCAGCGTGCAGTCCTCGGGGAGCGATCCGACGATCTCGAGCGCGACCTGCTTGGCCGTCGCCATCGGGCGCTCCTACTCCTCAAATCCGACACCCGACACCCGCGCGTTCGCTCAGGAAGGAAGCCGGGCCTCCACCAGGGCGGGCGAGATCCGCAACTGCGGCACGCGCTTGAAGTGCTTGACGTTTCCGGTGACGAGCTCCAGGTCGTGCACGAGCGCGGTCGCGGCAATCTGCAGATCGGCGTCGGCCAGCGGTCGACCTGCAGATTCCAGGTGAGCGCGTATCTGACCGTAGACGCGCGCCGCAGCCGCGTCGTAGGACAGCACGGTCACCGCTGGCAGCACGCGCTTCTCGATGTTCTCCAGGTGGCGCGCGATCGCGGGCGAGCAAAACGCGCCCTGGTACAGCTCGCCCAGTACCACGGCGCTGGTGAACTGGTCCTCTCGCGCGACGCCCGCCAGCCAACGCACGTAGCCGGCCGCCGGCCGCGGCTTGAGCAGCTCCGAGATCGCGTCCGTGTCGAACAGGTAGGCCATCGGGTCAGCGGCCGAGTCGCGGCACGCGCCGTGTTTTCGACCGCCGCGACCCGGCGAGGACGCGCACCAGCTCCTGCGAGCCGCGCCATCCACCCGCGAGGCCAGCCAGGCCGGCCTCGGGCCCAGCCGTCCGAAGCCGCTCGAGCTGCTGCAGCCGATCCGCGCGCACCAGTGCCACGACGGCCTTGCCGTGGCGCGTGATCACTACCGGGTCACCTGCCTCCGCTTTGCGCATGCACTCCGCGAACTCCGCCTTGGCCTTCGCCGCCGACACCGTGGTCGCCACGCTCGCCACCTCCAAAATAGTCATATTGACTATACTGACTCGTATCCTCACCGTCAAGAACGCTCGCGAGTGCCCGACGAAGCGGCCCGGAACGCGGGGTCGAGGTGAGGATTCGTGTTGTCGGGCTGCGGCCGGCGCGAACGGTTACGGGGCGGCGGCGGGCGCCTGGAGCTGCTGCGCGAGCGAGTCGACGAGGGCGGTATTGCGCTCGAGCGCGCGCTCCAGCACCGC
>CAZVOI010000460.1:0-17025 GCA_964628275.1 uncultured Acidobacteriota bacterium
ACAGCACGCCGCCCGAAGCGGCCAGCTCTTCGTCGGTGAAGAAGCCGGCCTGGCCGTTGCGCACCGACAGCCGGACCGAGCCGTCGATCGTGCAGTCGTAGTGGAAGAAGAAGAGCCGCACGTCGCCCTGGTTGGCGTGGCTGTCGACGTGGATGTCGAAGGCCAACGTGTCGCCCGGCTTCGGCAGCGACCCGTGGAAGCGCAGCTCGCAGCCGAGCAGCCGGTACACGCGCTCGCCCTGGTTCAGGAAATCGACGCCCATCCAGGAGATCAGCAGCAGGTCGGCCTGTCCCGACTCCACCATGATCCCGGCTGGCATCCGGCCGCGATGCAGGTACCAGGAGTCCGGCCTGACGTCCGTCTCGGTGCGCAGGCTGCCGCGGCTGAGCACGCCGGGCTTTGCGAGGATCTCGGTGGCGCGATCCGCGAGCAAGAGCGGCGGCCTCGGCATCCGCACCTGGCGGTGGAAGCCGTCCTGCTTCGCGAACGCGGGGCCGAAGATGGTCGAGATGCGCCCGCCAGCGTGCGTCTCGAGATCGGCGCGGGTCAGGTGGACGCCCGGCTCGACTCGGGGCGCGGGCACGATCGGCGCCGCCGGGGGCGGCTCGCTCAGCCTCGGTGAAGGCGGGCGAGCCGTTCGAGGCTCGCTCCCGACTACCTGGACGATGCCGCGCAACGCGGTCTGCGAAGCACGCAAGAAGTCGAGATGCGCGCCGTCGATTCGCTCGACCGCGCTCAGGAAGCGCGCGTGCGCCTCGTTCTGACGGCGCACGTGCGACTCGAAGGCGGCGACGAGCGGCGAGGATGTGGCTGGCGCCGAAAGCGTGAGTGGGATCGCGATCTCGACTCTCATCGGAGCCGGAGCCGCCGGCTTTGGCGGCGTGACTCTGGGCGGAGCGGGCTCGGCCAGTATCGGCGGCAGCCACGGCGCCGCGGCCATCGCCCGCGGTGTCGCCGGCGTCAGCGGCGGGATCACGACCGGTGGCGGATGCACCGCGAAGCTCTTGACCGCTGCAGCGCTCGGCGTCGGCCCGCTCAGGCGCGCCAGGGCTTCGTCGAGCGCGGGACTGATCGCGACACCCGCGGCAACCAGCGGCGCGATGGCGGCCAAGAGCGCGTGGAGCGACCCCGATTCCAGTGAGTCGAGTGCTATCGCGACGTGCTCGCGGTCTCCCAGCACGCGCCGCAGAGCATGCGTGCACGCTGCCCCCGGTCCCATCTCGACGAAGACGCGTGCGCCGTCGCGCCAGGCGGTCTCGATCACGTCCGGAAAGCGAATCGTGCGCGTCGCCTGGGCCAAGAGCGCATCCGCCGCCGAATCGTCGGTCGGCTCGTAGGCGCCGCCCGTCGCGTGCGAGTAGAAGCGGACGCCCGGCACCGGCCGCGTCGGCCGATGATGGACGCGTCGCCACAGCTCGCCGACGAACGCGACCTCCGGGCAATGCGCGGCGACGTCGAACGCAAGGTCCAGCGCGGACACGCCGAGCCCCGCAGCGACACGCGCACAGGTCTCTGGATCCCCCGCGATCACCACGTCGTCGGCCGTGTTGACGATCGTGAGGTACGCGCGCGGCTCGTCGAGAATCGCCTTGGCGACGCGTTCCTCGTTCGCGAGCAGGCGCATCGCCTTCCACGCCACTCGGTCGCTGACACCCCACGCCAACTGCACGGCTTCGAGGCGGCCGGAGAGCCAGCGCCCGAAGATCTGCTCGGCCTCGAAGTCGGCGCGCAGGCCCGCCAGGTCGCTCCAGGCGCCGAGCGCCACGAGCGCGTTGGTCTCGCCGGAGGAGACGCCGAGTGCCGCCCGCGGCGAGAGCCCGAGGATCTGGCGCGCGAAGTGGTAGTGCACCTGGCAGAGCAGCGACGCGGCCCACAGCTTTCGTAGCGGGTCGGTCTCGGCCGCTGTTTCGGCGTCGTACAGCCAACCCGCGGCCGAACGAAGATCACCGAAACCTTGGGCGGCTCGATCGAGCAGCTCCGGCCAGGCGAGCAGCAAGTCGCGACCCATGCCGCGGCGTGCCCCAGCGGCCGCTGCGAACACGAACGCGATCTCTCCGGTGATCGGCGTCTCACGGAAACTGACGCCCGGCAGATCCGGGTTGCGTCCCGCTTCGAGAAGCGTCCGTGCACGCTCTCCCTTCTCCTGGAGCTCGGCATCGCTCGCGGCAACGATCACCAGCCGCGCCGGGCCCGCATTCGAGGTGCGGCCGGCACGCAAGGCGTCGACCACGCCGCGCCGGTCGTCGCCCGAGAAGACGTGGAAGCGTGGCACCGCGCCGGACGACCCGCCGCGGGCGTGCGCGATATCCTCGCGAAGAACGACACTCGCCGCAGCCTCTCCGAGCGCCGCCGTCCTGACACACGCGGTCCGGCCCGCGGCTCCCGGAATCCAGGGGCGCGGCCCATTCGAGGTCGGCAGCGCGCGTCTTTGCAGGGCGAGCGCGGCTGCCGCGACGTGGAGCAGGCCCGAAGCCGCATGCGCATGGCCGGTCAGCGGAGTCAGGTCGACGCCTTCCGCGCCGAGAACCAGGTCGGCGCACGCGGGGTCGGAGACGTCGTCGAGCAGCGCCAACACCGCGTCGCCGTCGCGCTCGGCGTCGCTCTTGCGCTTGAGCACCAGCACCACCGCCGCGTCGCCCGGGACGTGCCTGGTCGCGTCGAGTAGCTCGCGCGCGGCGCGCTCGTGTGTCGGCTCGGCCGCGACGTCGACGGCACCGACGAGCGCCGCGTCGATCTCGCCCGCCAATAGGGCGCGCCGCGCCAGCTCCAGCGCCCGAATCCCCGAGAGCTCTTCGGCGGAGATCGACGCGCTCCAGCCTTGCAAGTCGAGCTGGCTGTTGACGCGATTCGCGACGATGTTCGGCAGCCGGCCGAGCACGGAGGCCGCGAGCAGCGGGGTGTGGAAGGTGTCTTGGGCCGCGCGCTGCCAGGTCGGATCCGGATCGCCGCCTGTTCCCGCGATCCAGGCGCGGCTCCACGGGATCAGGCGCAGCCGGCCGCCGAAGCGCGCGACCAGCGTGTCGCACTGCATGCCCATCAGCACCGCGGTGCGCTCGCGCGGGAGCTTCAGGTCCTGCGTTGCTTCGCGTGCGGCCGCCAGCAGCAGCAGCTGTTGCGCCAGGCTTTCCTCGAGGTCGCTCGGCGGGAAGCGCAGGCCGGCGAGCTCCAGCTCGACCGTGTCCGCGACCGGGCGCGGCGCGGGTTCCGACAGACCGAGCACCAGCCGAGCGAAGTCATCGGCGTTGCGCCCGCCTGCCACGCGTGCGCCGATCGCGACGATCGCCACGTCGCCTGCGGGTTTCTGGGCGACGGGAGCCGCGCGGAGAGCCACGCTGTCGCGATGGTCGGGCGTCCATTCCTCGACGATCAGGTGGGCGTTGTTGCCGCCGAAGCCGAACGCGCTGACGGCGGCGCGGCGCGGGCCGTCGCTCGGCCACGGCTCCTGCGCGTGACAGAGCCGGAACGGCGAGCCCGCGAGCGCGTCGAGCTCCTTCTCGGCGTGCAGAGTCGGCGGGCGCACGCCGGCCTCGAAGCTCGCCAGCAGTTTCAAGAGGCCCGCGAGACCCGCGGCCGTGATCGGATGGCCGAGGTTCGATTTCACGGATCCGATCGGAACGTCGCCGAGGCCGCGATACAGACGGCCGAGGCTCTTGATCTCGGTCGCGTCGCCGACCGGAGTTCCGGTCGCGTGGCATTCCAGGAGCGAGATGTCTTTCGGCGCCAGATCCGCCATCTCGTAGGCGAGCCGCAGCGCACGCTCCTGCCCTTCCTCGGAAGGAACCAGGAGCCCCGCGCCGCGGCCGTCGTTGCCGAGGCCGACGCCGCGGATCACGCCCAGGATTGGGTCGCCCGACGCCGCCGCGTCGGAGAGCCGCTTCAGCGTCACGAACGCGGCGCCCTCCGCCGGCAACAGGCCGTCGGCGTCCTTGTGGAACGGCCGGCTCCTGCCACTTGGCGAGAGCGCCTGGAGCGCGCTGAAGCCGACGTGCAGGAACAGCGAGTCGGCCCGGCTGACGGCGCCCGCCAGCATCACGTCGGCGGCGCGGTCGTGAAGCCGGTCGCAGGCGTACTTGATCGCGTAGAGCGACGAGGCGCACGCCGCGTCGAGCGCGAACGCGCCGCCGCCCAGGCCGAGCGCACGGGCGACCAGGTGCGCGGGCAGGCCGGACATGAAACGGTTGCGCGGATCGGGGCGTGGAAGCCCGGCACGTTCACGCGACTTGCCGCCGAGAAAATCGCCCTGCGCTTCGAGCCACGATGCTTCTACGAACCGCGCCAGACCTTCGGAGGGCAGCGACAGGTTGCCGATGATGGCCCCAGTTCGGGCTCGCGTCTCGCCGGGAACGCGCGCGTCGCGGAGCGCCTCGCGCGCGGTGTGCAGCAGCCACAGCACCAGCGGGTCGAGGCCGGCGAGCTCGGCGGCGGGAACCTCGAAGCCCTGCGGATCGAAGACGCCCTCGAACCCGGTCACGAAGCCGCCGCGGTCGCTGAACGTGCGATCGCGGGCCTGCGTCGAGAACGGACCGAGCACCTGTTCCCGAGGAACGCGCCAGCGACCCTCGGGAACCGGCGCTACGCAGTCGCGACCCTCGAGCACAACCTGGGCGAACGCGGCGGCGTCGAGCGCGCCCGGAAAAACACAGGCGCGGCCGACGATCGCGATCGGCTCGAAGCGCAACGGACCGATCAGGCGGTGGTGCGCGGCTCGGCGAAGAAGTGCATCTCGACCTCACGCAGCTCGGCGTATGGCTTGCCGTCTTCCGTCTCGAGATGCATGTCGGAAACCGTGCGGTGGTCTCCCACGACGGTGCCGTGCAGCACGCAGCGCAATGGCCCCGCGACCGGCCCGCGGCCGTAGACGCGCAGCGAACCGATCCGGGTGGGCAGCGAGACGCGGCCGGTCAGATGCGCGCCCCAGGCGCGCGCGAGCTGCAAGCCGCCATCGAGCGCCGCAACGTCGATGCGCCAGGGTCCTCCGTGCAGGTCCACGTCGGCCGTGCCCGAGAGCATTCCGACGATCCCGCTCTTGGAGACGCCCTGGATGCTGTGGATCACCTGGAGCGCGGGGCCGTGAAACAGGAGTCCTTGATACAGCTCCGCCGCGGTCCACGGGCTCGGCTGGAGCGGTGGCAGCGACGGCCCCGCGCCGTTCGAGTGCAAGGCGGAAGCCAGGCGAACGCGCGCGACGTAGTGGCGCGTGCCGTCCTTGCCGCGGAGCTCCATCGCCCACTCGCCTGGACGGCCCGGCTCGGGGCGACCGTGGATCACAAGATGGTCGCCACCATTCCGATAGCCGTGGAGCGGCACGCCCTTCAGCACGCGCAGGTCGTCGCAGCCGATGATCTCGAGGCCAGGGCTGCGCTGTTGCGCGGCGCGGCAGAACCACTCGAGCACCAGCACCGCCGGAACCACCGGCACGCCGTCGATCGAGTGGTCGATCAGCCACGGGTAGACCGATGGATTGAGCGTCAGCGATTCGATCGCGTCCCCGGCGCCGACGCCCAGCTGGACCGGTTTGGCCGGCGCATGCGAAGCGAGCAGCACGATCTCCACGTCGCCTGACGGACACCGAATCTCGTCGAGGAAAGCCGCGGCTCCCTGCTCCAGCGGAATCAAGGGAACGCCGCGCGACTCGAAGTGCGCCTTCAGCGAGGCGTCGACCATGCCGCCGTCGAGCGGGCCCCAGTTCAGCGAGCGCACGACGCACTCGGGGCGGTTTCGCGCGACGCTGGCCGCGACCTTGTTGAGCGCCTCGTTGGCCATCGCGTAATCGCACTGGCCAGCGTTGCCCTCGCGGGCCGCGATCGAGGAGAAGAAGGCAACCAGCCGCAACGGGTCGGCCGCGGTCGCTGCGAGCAAATTGCGAAGACCCAGCACCTTGGTGTCGAACACGTCGGCGAAGGCCTGTGCGCTCTTGTCCGCGATCTTCTTGTCGGCGAGCGTGCCGGCGCCGTGCACGATGCCCGTGATCGGCCCGAAGGCGGCGCGGGACTTCTCGATGGCGGCGTCGAGCGCCGCCGTGTCGCGCACGTCGAGGGCGACGTAGAGCGCCTTCGAACCGGCCGCCTCGAGCGCGGCGAGCGTCGCCGCCACCTCGCGCCCTGCCTCGATGCGCGCGGCGACGCGCGCGAGCTCGGCCGGCGTCGGCTGCTGACCCGCGGTTTTGGCGCGCTCCAAGAGCGCCTTGCGCAAGACACCGGCGTCGAGGCCGCGCACGTTGGTCGGCTCGTCCTCGAGCGGGCTCCGGCCCAGGATCAGGAAGCGCGGCTGCGCCGCTCGGGCGAGCGCGATCAGGGCGGCGGCAGTCACGCCGCGCCCGCCGCCGGTCGCCACGATCACCGATTCGGCGTCCACTGGAAGGGCCCCGCCCGCCGCGGTCTCGGTCGCCAGATCGAGCGACAATCGCCGGCCGTCCCGGGTCAGCCCGATCTCGCGCCGGGCGCCGCCGCTCTCGAGCTCCATCAACAACGCCGCGGCGACCGTCTCGGCTTGACGCGACCCGCGCTCGATGTCGATCGAGCGGACGATCGCGGCCGGCCACTCGATCGCCGCGGTCTTGGCGAGACCGCTGAGTGCGCCCAGCCAGGCGCGCGCGCCGCCGGCGCCGGAAAGCCCGAAATCGCCGCCGGTGTCCTGAACCGTCACGAACACGCCGCCCTCGCGCGAAAAACGGCCCGCGACCGCTTGCGCCGCCGCAAACGCCTCGCGACTCACGGCGACAGCCGACTCTGCGTCGACCTCGCGCAGCCCGCCCAGGAACAGGACCGCCGTAGCGTCGCCGGGGACCTGCGCGAGCGTTTCGGCCTTCACTCCCCGCTTCTGCAGCAGCGCGACCAGCGCCTCCGCCACGCCGCGCCCGTCGGGTGTGACGACCACCCGATCGCCGAGCTTGGGACGCAGGGATTCGCCGCGCTCTTCGCATGTCGTGGCGCGCAGCACCTGCCGCTGGACGGAAACCGGTCGGTCGGACGGCATCGGCGGATTCGACGCGGGCAGCACCGGTGCCGCCGGCATCGCGACCGGCGCGGCGATGGCGGCCGGAGCCGGCACTTCGACGGCCGCAACCGGTGTCTCGCGCGTCAGGCGATCCACGACGTGGCGCAGGGTCCGGAGCTCCGCGACCTCGGACGGCTCGATCTTGCCGACGTCGGGCAACTGCTCCTGCATCGCCGCCAGGATCTCGACGCGCTTGATCGAGTCGATCCCGAGATCCGCCTCGAGCGCCATCTCGAGGTTCAGCATTTCCTTCGGATAGCCGGTCTTGTCGGCGACGACTTCGAGCAGCAGCGCGGCGCGATCGAGCGCGGCCGCCGCTGCGGCGATCGCGACGGGCGCCTCGACCCGAGGCGCCGTCACGTCTCGCGTCAGCCGATCCACGACGTGGCGCAGCGTGCGCAGCTCCGCGACCTCCGACGGCTCGATCTTGCCGACGTCCGGCAATCGCTCCTGCATCGCCGCCAGGATCTCGACGCGCTTGATCGAATCGATCCCGAGATCGGCCTCGAGCCCCATGTCGAGGTTCAACATCTCTTGCGGGTAGCCGGTCTTGTCGGCGACGACCTCGAGCAGCAGCGCGGCCCGGTCGACTCCGCTCGCCGCGGGCGCTGCCCGCGCGATCGGCGCGGGGACGGCGGCTCGCGGTTGCGGCACGGGCACGGGTTCCGGAACCGCGGCCGGCGCGGGGACGGGCGGCGTCATGACGTCGCGCAGGACGGGCGGAGCAGGCATCGCCACGGTCGGAGGCAGTGCGGCGAGCGGCACCGAAGCGCCCTCGGGCAAGGCCTGGCCGGTGAGCGCCGCGCACAGCGACACGAACGACGACTCCATCGAGCGCAGGTACTGCTTGTGTCCCTCGCCGAGCGTCGTCTCCATCGCATGCAGGTACTTCTGGTGTCCGTCGGAGAGCGCCTTCTGATACGCCTCGTAGGCGAGCAGCGCGTCGCCGGCTGCCGGCGCGGCAGCCAGCGGAGTGGGCGTCGCGACAGGCGTCGGTTGCGGCAGAGAGGGTGTGGGCGACGGCGGAGCGTTCTTGTCGATTTCGTGCATGGGACTCGAGATCAGGGGTCGAGGTGGATTGGGCTTGGGCAGCGCGGCCGCGCCGCCCTTGGGCGGATAGGGGCGGCCGTAGTTGCCGCCGTTGATCGAGAGCGCGAAGCTTCCGGGCGCCACGGCCTCGGCTTCGGCGCGGAATCCAGTCCACACCGTCGCGAAGTCCATCGCGACGCCGGCCAGCGCGAGGCGGCCGAGGCCCTGCCAGAAGCCCACGACACCGTGCTGGCCCTTGCGATCGAACACGATCGCGCGGAACGGCCGGCCTTCGAGACACTGCTCGACGAGACCGGAGAGCACCGATCCCGGGCCGACCTCGACGAAGGTCCGCACGCCGCGCGCGTACATCGCCTCGATCATCTGGGCGAAGCGAACCGGCTTGGCGATCTGTGCGGCCAGCAGGTCGCGGATGCGCGACAGCTCTTCGGGATATGCCGTGGCTTCGGCGTTCGAGTAGACCGCGCACTGCGCCGGCTGGAACCCGATCCTCTCGAGCAGCTCACGGAAGGGAGCGGACGAAGCCGCGACCACCGGCGAGTGGAACGCGCTCGCCACCGGCAGCCGGCGGAACGCGCGGCCCGCCTCGGCGAGCTTCGCTTCCGCCGCCTCGATCGCAGCCAGCAGGCCGGAGAGCACCGCCTGCTTCGGCGAGTTGTGGTTGGCGACCACCACGTCGATTCCCGCAACGACCGTCTCGATCTCGGCGGCGGCGCCCGAAACCGCGGTCATCGCGCCGGGCGTGCCGAGCGCCGCTTCGGCCATCAGCTCGCCGCGTCGGCGCGCCACGCGCAACAGGTCTTCGAAACGCAGGGCGCCTGCCGCGAACAGCGCCGAGATCTCTCCGAAGCTGTGGCCGCCGACGGCGTCCGGCTTCACGCCCACGGCGCGCAACAGCGCCAACAGCGCGGCGCTGACGACGCCGATCGCGGGTTGAGCCCATTCGGTGCGCGCGAGCTCGGTCGCCTGACGCGCTCGCTCGGAATCGTCGAATGCCGGCTGCGGGAAGACGACGTCCTGGAGACGCGCTGCTTCCTCGAGCGGTACCGCCGCCGCCGCGTCCCATACTTCGCGCGCGGCGTCGAAGCTCATCGCGAGATCGGCGCCCATGCCGACGTACTGCGAGCCCTGGCCCGGGAAGAGGAACGCCACTGAGCCTTGGGCGGCGAGGGGCTCGTAGCAGAAGAGCGGCGACGTGATCGGTTCGGCGGGCTTCCTCTCGATCGCAGCGGCCGCCTTGCCGAGAACGTCCTTGAGCGACGCGGTGTCGGCCGCGACCACCGAGAGCCGAGCGGCGTCCTGCGACTGGAAGGCGGCCTGGCTGCGTCGCGCGATCGCTTCGAGGCTGTCGCTCGAAGCCGCGGCCTCGCGGCAGAGCGCGACGAGCGGGGCGGCGGAAGGCGCGCTCAACAGCACGAGCTCGGCGGGGAGCGTGCGGTGCCGGAGCGCGCTTGGGTTCTTGCCTTGGTACTCCTCGACGGTCACGTGGAAGTTGCTGCCGCCGAACCCGAACGAGCTGAGCGCCGCACGCCGCGGCTTCTTTGCGTCCTTGATCCAGGGGCGGGCTTCGGTGTTCAGGTAGAAGGGGCTCTTTTCGATCTCGAGCTTCGGGTTCGGCTTACTCACCTTGATCGTCGGCGGCAGCACTTTGTTGTGCAGCGCCATCACGACCTTGAACATGCCGGCCGCGCCGGCGGCGGCCTTGGTGTGGCCGACCTGAGACTTGACCGAGCCGAGTGCGCACCACGAACCGGAGCCGGCCTCCGAGAACACCTGGCGCAGCGCCGCGAACTCGGCGGCGTCGCCGGCCTTGGTCCCGGTGCCGTGGGCTTCGATCAGCTCCACGTCCTCGGGCCCGTAGCCCGCGTCCTCGTAGCAACGGCGCAGCGCGCGCGCCTGTCCCTCGGGGAGCGGCGCGTAGACGGAGAGCGCGCGGCCGTCCGAGGCCGAGCCGATGCCGCGGATCACGGCGTAGATCGGATCGCCGTCGCGCTCCGCGTCTTCCAACCGCTTCAGCACCACCATCCCGAGCCCTTCGCCGAGCAGTGTTCCGTCGGCCGACTCGTCGAACGGCCGGCAGTCGCCACTGGGCGACAGCGCCGGCGTCTTGCTGAAGCACAAGTACATCGAGACGTCGTTGTACGTGTCGACGCCGCCGGCCAGCACCAGGTCGGCGCGTCCCAGCGCCAGCTCGTCGATCCCCACCGAGAACGCGGACAGCGAGCTGGCGCAGGCCGCGTCGGTGATCGAGTTGGTGCCGCGCAGGTCGAAGCGGTTGGCGATCCGGCCCGCCACCACGTTGCCGAGGAGACCGGGGAACGTGCTCTCCTGCCACGGCACGTAGCTGGCCGCCATCCGGTCGCAGGCCGCTTGCGCCTCGTCCTCGGGAATCCCGGTTTCGCGAAGCGCCTTGATCCAGATTGGGCGCTGCAGCCGCGCCGCCATCTGGACCATCAACTCCTGAGCCGAGGTCACGCCGAGGATCACGCTGCAACGTTCGCGGTCGAGCTTGCTGATGTCGCCTTGCGCGGCGTCCTTGAGGGCGGTCTGGGCCACCATCAGCGCCAGCAACTGCGCGGTGTCGGTCGCCGGCACGGCGTTGGGCGGCATCCCGAAGTCGAGCGGCCGGAAATCCACGTGCTCGAGGAAGCCGCCACGCTTGGCGTAGGTCTTGTCGGGCGCGGCCGGGTCGGGGTCGTAGAAGTCTTCGATCAGCCAGCGATCGGCTGGCACGTCGCTGATCAGGTCGCGCCCGGCCAGGATGTCGCGCCAGAACCCGCGCTCGTCCTTGGAGCCCGGAAAAAGCGCGCCCACGCCGACGACGGCGATGGGCGGCGTTCGGCTTCGGGCTTTTTGAGCCATGGGCACCAAGTCGCCGGGACCTCGGGGGTTCCGGAAGAAGGACATTCGCGGAAGAACGGAGAGTCTACTAGTTGCCGAGCCGGGCCGCAAAGACCAGGGGGGTCAGGAAGCCGGGGGCGCCAGGGGTCTCCGCCGCGCAACGTATTCGCATGCCTCCGCGACGTGGGCGTCGGGGTCACGCTCGCTGCGGAACGCCTGCCTGATCCGCTGGTCGCGGCCGATCACGTAGCTGGTCCGCCGCGCCGACCCCAGGAGCGGCCATTTCACCTGATACGCGACGCGGATCGTGCCGTCGGGGTCGCCGACCAGCGGGAATCTCAGGCCGAGCGATTCGGCGAACCGGTCCTGCGTTTCCTGGGTGTCGCCGGAAACCCCGACGATCTCCACCCCCGCCGCCTTGAACGTCTCGTATTCCCGGCGGAACCCGCCGGTCTCGCGCGTTCAGCCCGGCGTGAACGCCTTCGGAAAGAAGAACAGCACCACCTCGCACTCTTCGAGCATGCGGTGAAGCCGGACCTTTCCGATCGCGAAGTCGGGCGCTCGGTCGCCAAGCTTCAGCACGATCCTAATCTTCGCGCTTTCCCTCGAAAGCCGCACGCTACAATGCCGGCATGCCGCACTCCGTCATCATCGGGAGCGGGCGCTGTATCCCGCCGAACCGCATCAGCAACGCGATGCTCTCGCGGCTGATGGATACGACCGACGACTGGATCAAGGAACGCAGCGGGATCGAGACACGCTACTACGTCGATCCGGGCACCGGCACCTCGGACCTCGGCGTCGCGGCGGCGGAACGCGCGATCGAGAACGCCGGCATCGCGAAGCAGGAGATCGACCTGATCATCTTCGCGACGATGACGCCGGACCATTATTTCCCCGGCGCGGGCGGGCTGTTGCAGGCCAAGCTCGGCATCAAGAAGACGCCGTGCTTCGACATCCGCCAGCAGTGCGTCGGCTTCGTCTACGGGATGCAGCTCGCGGACGCCCAGATCCGCGCCGGCTTCGCGAAGACGGTGCTGCTGGTCGGCGCCGAGATCCACGCCGGCTTCATGCCCTACACGGCGGCGAACTGGGAGTACCTCTACGGCCGTTCCGATGTGGCGCCGACCCCGGAGGAGTTCGCTTGGAACACGCGCTTCCGCGATCGTACGGTGCTGTTCGGCGACGCCGGCGGAGCGGTCGTGATTCAGGCGCGCGAGGACGGCGCTCGCGGCGTGATCGACTCGATCCTGCGCACCGACGGCACCGAGTACGACAAGCTGATCGTGCCCGGCGTCGGCTCCAAGCACCGGCCCTACGTCGATGCCGACCAGATAAAGCGCGGCGACCACATCCCGATCGTCGAGGGCCGCGCCGTCTTCAAGATGGCCACGACGCTGATGGTCGAGGTCACCCACGAGATTTTGAAGAAGCACGGGCTCACGCTCGACGACGTGAAGCTGGTGCTAATGCACCAGGCCAACCTGCGCATCAACAGCTACGTGCAGAAATCCCTCGGCCTCGCCGACGAGAAGGTCTACAACAACATCGAGAACTACGGGAACACTACCGCCGCCACGATCCCGCTGTTGTGGGACGAGTGCGCTCGCGCCGGCCGGATCCAGCCCGACGACTTGATCTTGATGGTAGCGGTCGGCGGCGGCATCCACTGGGGCGCGACGCTCTTGCGCGCCTAGCTCGTGAAGGACTGGGCCACCTTCGCCCCATCATCGATGCGGAACTGGCGCTAGCTGATGCGAGGAAGGCACACGAACCCGCGAGCCGGCCGGCCGGTACGATCGTGCTCCAAGTCGGGGCGCCCTGAACCGGCGATGCATCTACCCACGCAGCGATAGCGAAATTGCAAGGAGACGACGATGGCAAAGCCGGTGGTCAGTGTGATCGGAGGGACAGGGCTCCAGGGCGGTGGTGTCGTGAACGCGCTGCTCGCCAAGGCCGAGTTCACGGTGCGCGTGGCAAGCCGCAATCCGGTGGGCGACGCGGCCCGGGCGCTCGGCGCCCGCGGCGTCGAGGTGGTCAAGGCTGACCTGCTCGAGCCGAGCAGCCTCAGCGCCGCTCTCGAGGGCGCATACGGCGCCTTCGTGGTCACCAACTTCTGGGATCCCAGCCAGGGACCGCGCGAGACCGAGATCGGCACCTCGGCCGTCAAGGCGGCTCGCGCCGCCGGGGTCCGGCATGTGATCTGGTCCACGCTGCCTGACAGCGAGAAGCTGACCGGCGGGCGCTTGAAGGTGGTGCACTTCACCGGCAAGGCCCGCGTCGACGCTGTGGTCCAGGCTGCCGGCTTCGCGCGCCACACGTTCGTGCAGGCGCCCATGTATTTCCAAAACTTCCTCACCATGATGGCGCCGCAGCCCCTGCCGAACGGTGGCCGTGGCTGGGCCGTGCCCATGGATCCGGCGTTGCGCGTCATACACGCCGGCGACGTCACCGAGGTAGGGCGCGCCGTCGCCGCCGCCTTCAGCGCGGGCGACGCGCTGCCTGACGGCAGCGTTCTTGCCGTGTGTGGCGGCGTGTACTCATGGAACGATTTGGTCGGCACGCTGAACGCGCTTGGGCACGACCTGCAGGTGCTGCAGGTGCCGCCAGAGGTCTACGACGGTTTCTATCCCGGCGCCCATGAGATGCGCGAGATGTTCCAGTACTTCGCGGAGCACACCTACTTCGGTCCGGAGCGAGAGAAACACATCGCCGCGGCCAACGCGCTGGTGTCGGGCGGTTTCACGGGATTCGCAGACTGGGCGCGCGTCAACATGAAGCCGAGCTGACGAGCCACCGTCCTACGTTCGGGGCTGGGACGGTGCCGCTCCATGCGCCGCGGGCGTTTCTAGATCTAGAAAATACTGAACTTCAAGTACTTCTTGGGGTTCTTACGGATATCGGCCACGAGCTGGCTGATTTCCGTCCCGGCCTGCTGCAGTCCCTTTGTCGACTTCGTCAGCTCGTTGTAGAGCGCGTCGTCCTTGATCGCGAGGCCGAGCGACCCCTCGCCGCGTTCGATCCGCGCCGTCAGGTTCTCGACCGATTTCGCGGACTGCTCCAAAGAGCTCGCGACTTTCTCGGCGCGGGCGGTCAGGTCGTCGACGCGCTTCAACGAGCGGTCGATTTCCGGTGCGCTCGTGACCTTTTCCATGTTCTCCGAGTTCTTGCGGAGACTCACAGTCAGCACGCGCAACTCCTCGCGCTGGTCCTTGAGCGTCGTAGAGATCTGCTGGAGCAGAGCCTTCAGATCGCCGGTGCTGTCGTGGACGTTCTTGATCATCGCGTCGGAGAGCAGCGTCTGGACGCGGCCGATCGCGGCGTCGGCCGAGGCGACGATCCGGCCGGTGGCGGTGGAGGTCGATTCCTCGGCGGCGCCGGCGACGGTGTCGCCGTACTTCAAGAACTCGGTCGCCGTCCCCGGGCGCACGTCGGCGACCATGCCGCCCAGCAGGCCCGCGGACTTCAGCTCGACCTTCGAGTCACGCGGCATCTTGAACTCGCCCTCGATCTCGAGGCGGATCGAGACACCGGCGGGCCCGATCGAGAAGCCGAGAATGCGCCCGATGTTGACGCCGCGCATTTGCACTGGGTCGCCGCGGCGGATGCCGCCGGCGTCGGGCACCGTCGTCGAGACCACGTAGCGGCCGCGGAACAGAGCGGCATCGGTCAGCGTGTAGAGCAGCGTCAGCGTGATCGTGATCGCCACGATCACGAACAGCCCGACCTTCAGCGCCTGGTCGCGGCCGCGGCCGATGGATGGAACCTTGGGGTCGTCGCTCATAGCTCGCGCGCGGCGGCTGCCGCGGCCTCCCGGTCGTAGAAAGCGCGCACCAGCGGATCGCTGCTGCCGCGAAAGGCTTCGGGTGTGCCCACGAAACGCAGTCTGCCGCCTTCGAGCAGCGCCACCCGGTTGCAGTAGCGCAGCACGCCCTCGATGTCGTGCGTGACCACGACCGAAGTGACGTGCATCTTGTCGGCGATGGCCTTGATCAGCTGGTCGATCGCCGCGGTGTTCACCGGGTCGAGCCCGGTGACCGGCTCGTCGTAGAGCCGGATCTCCGGCTCGCCGACCATCGCGCGCGCCAGCCCGACACGCTTGCGCATGCCGCCCGACAGCTCGGCAGGCAGCTTCGAGAGCACGACCCTCGGGTCCAGGTTGACCTCTTCGATCGCGTGCGTCACCCGGCGTGCGACCTCCGCGCGCCCGATCCTCCGGGCTTCGTCGTCCTGGATGCCGTAGGCGACGTTCTCGAACACCGTCATCGAGTCGAAGAGCGCGGCGTTCTGGAACACGTAGCCGACGCGTTGTCGCACTTTCTGGAGCTGGGCGGGGCTCGCGTGCACCACCGAGACGTCTTCGAGGAAGACGTCGCCGCTGTCGGGTTCGATCAAGCCGATCGTGGTCTTCAAGAGCACGCTCTTGCCGCCGCCGGACGGCCCGACGATCGCCAGGATCTCGCCCTTGTCGACGGTCAGGCTGACGCCGGTCAGCACCGGGACGTCGAAGCTCTTGTAAATATCCCGGTACTCGATCATTGCAGGTTCAGGAGGAGCCACTAATTGAGGAACAGCGGCGGGAACATCGCGTCCGAGACGAGAACGGCGATGATCATGAAGACCACCGACGCGGTCGTCGAGCGCCCGACACCCTCGGCGCCGCCCCGCGTCAAGAGCCCCATGTGGCACGCGATCAACGGGATCACGAAGCCGAAGGCGAGCGCCTTCATCATCGAATAGAAGAGGTCGTAACTGTGCCAGTAGAGCCGCGCGCCGTACAGGAAAGACTCGCTGCCGAGCCCCACCGACAGCCGGGCCGAGATGATGCCCGCGACCACGCCGACGCCGTTCGCGATCCCGACGAGCGCCGGCATCGCGATCGTACCCGCGATGATCCGCGGCGCGGCCAGCACCGGAACCGGATCGCGGCCCAGCGAATACAGCGCGTCGATCTGTTCCGACACCTGCATCGTGCCGAGCTCGGCGGTGATGCGCGCGCCGACGCGGCCGATGAACACGATCGCGGTCAGCACCGGACCCAGCTCCAGCACGATGCTCGAGGTGACCACGCTGCCGAGCACGTACAGCGGGATAGCACTCGTGAACTGATAGCCGCCCTGCTGTGAGGTGACGATGCCGGAGAGGATCGCCGTGACCATCACCAGCGGGATGCTCTGCACGCCGACCGCGTAGGCCTGCGCGAGGATTTCCCGCAAAGGCACGCGCCCGCGGACGGTCGCGGCCAGCGAATGCCAGGCGAGCAGACCCAGGCCTCCGGCGTGCTGAAACGTGGTGATGGCGGCGCCGCCGATCCACCGGACGAAGCGAGACACGAGGCTCATCAGCCGTTCGAGTGTATCCGGGCGAGCGCGATTGGAGGTTCCGGGGCCAGAATGAGCGCATTTCCAAGGAGTCGCTCATGAGGATGCCGCTCGCCGCAGCGCTCAGCCTTTGTCCGTCGCTTCTCGCTTTCGCGCAGTCGCCTTTGACCGTCGGCAGCGTGACCGCGCGCCCGGGAGAGGCCGCATCGGGATACATCGACATTCCGGATGGCGCCGACAAGGGCACGCGCATCCCGGTCAGCGTCGTCAACGGCGCGAGGCCGGGCGCGGTGCTGGCGCTCGTCGCCGGAACCCACGGCTACGAGTACACGTCGGTGGTGGCGTTGCCGCGGGTGCTGGCCCAGCTCGACCCGAAGCGCATGTCGGGCGCCGTGATCCTCGTCCACTTGGCGAACCCGCCGGCGTTCTTCGAGCGCCGCATCTACTACAACTCCGATGGCAAGAACCTGAACCGCATGTATCCCGGCAAGCGGGACGGCACCCAGACCGAGCGGATCGCGTTCGCGATCACTCGCGAGGTGATCGACAAGGCGACGCACCTGATCGACATGCACTGCGGCGACGGCAACGAATCGCTCCGGCCCTATTCGTACTGGACGGTCAGCCCGAGCGCAGCCGTCGACGAAGCCGCCCGCGAGCTGAACCTCGCCTTCGGCCTCGACCACATCGTGGTCGACCGCGAGCGGCCGCGCGATCCCGCGCTGAGCGCCTACACCGCCAACACCGCCACCCTGCGCGGCAAGCCCGCGATCACGGTCGAGTCGGGCGGCATGGGCATGACCGACGAGGAGTCGGT
>CAZVOI010000461.1:0-7980 GCA_964628275.1 uncultured Acidobacteriota bacterium
GCTCGAGCGCTGGCCAGAAGCCGCCGCCGAGTATCACGCGGCGTTGGCAGCCACGCCCGAGCCCGGCCCCGAGTTGCTCAACGGAGTCGCGTGGGCTGATCTGAAGCAAGGGAAGAAGGTGGAAGCGGCGTTGCTGCTCGATCGTTCCCTGAGGCTGCGCCTCGATCAGCCGGAAATCGTACGCTTGCGGGCGACGCTCCCGACTCAGGCCGCGGCACCGCGATGAAGCGTCGTCTCGCTCTCGTCGTCAGCGTTGGCGCGGGGTTGATCGCAGTGTTCCTTGTGACGCATCGCGGAGCGGGGCCCTTGTCGCGCCCCAACGTACTGCTCGTGACGATCGACACGCTGCGGGCCGATCACCTGGGGTGCTACGGCGCCGCCACTGCAACGACGCCCCAACTGGATGCCCTGGCCAGGCGAGGTGTCCGCTTCCAGACGGCGACCGCGCACGCGCCGCTCACCGCGGTTTCCCACGCCTCGATCCTCACGGGCCTGCTGCCCACCAGGCACGGCGTGCGGGACAACGGCACGTTCGTGCTCCCCAACTCCCTGCCGACGCTCGCGGAACGCTTCGGCGCGGCCGGCTACCAGACTGCGGCGTTCGTCTCGGGCTTTCCCCTGGATCACCGCTTCGGGTTTGCGCGCGGCTTCTCTTCCTACGACGACAATCTGCCGCATGGCAACGATCCCAGGCGCGCGCCGTACGTCGAGCGCAGCGCCGACGCCACGACGGCGGCGGTCCAGCGCTGGCTGGCTGCGTGCGCGCAGCCCTGGTTCGCGTGGGTGCACTATTTCGATCCGCATGCTCCCTACGAAGCGCCTCCCGAGTTCGCCGGACGCTTTGCGGACAGAGCCTACGCTGCGGAGATCGCCTACGTCGACGATCGCCTGGGCGCGCTCCTGCAAGGGATCGAGGCGCGCGCGCCCGGCCGCACGCTGGTACTCGTCACCGCCGATCACGGCGAGAGCCTGGGCGAACACGGCGAAGCCACGCACGGCGTCTACGTCTACGACTCGACGCTGCGCGTGCCTTTCCTGATCGCGGGCCCGGGCGTTGCCGGCGCTCGCGTCTCCGAGGTGGTGGCGCGGGGTGTCGACGTCAGCCCGACGCTGCTCGATCTCGCAGGGCTCGAACCCGCCGCCGGCTCCGACGGTCGCTCGCTGCGGCCTGCGTTGGAGGGCCGCGCGATGCCGGACGCAGCCGCCTATTCCGAGTCGCTGTTCGCGAGCCTCAACCTGGGCTGGGCTCCGCTCCACGCCTGGCGCACCGCGGAGTGGAAATACATCGAAGCCCCGACCCCCGAGTTGTTCCACCTCGAGGCCGACGCGGCCGAAGGGGTGAACTTGGCCACGGAGCGCAAGGACGTGGCGGAAAACCTGCGGCGACCGCTGCGCGCGGCCCTCGATACGAAGCCGCCCGAGGCCCGTGCCACCCGCAACTCCGAGGCCACCGAGCGACTGCAGGCCCTGGGCTATCTCGCCGGGACAGCCCCCCGCCAGGCTTCGCTCCGAGACCCGAAGGCGGGACGTGCGCTGCTCGACCGCCTCGAGCGTGGCCTGGCGGAAGCCCGCACCAACGCTCCGCTCGCCATCGAGGCGCTCTCCGCCGTCCTCGCCGAAGAGCCCACGATGCCGCTGGCGCGGCGCTATCGCGCGATCGCCTTCCAGAGCGCAAAACGGTACCCCGAGGCTCTCGCCGACCTGGCGCTTCTCGAGAAGGAGACGGCCCCCAATCTCGAGGACCTCGTCCTGCTCGGCGAGACCGAGCGACTGGCCGGAAGGCGAGAGCAGGCCCTCGCCACGCTCGACCGCGCCATCCGGCTCGCTCCCGAGGCGCCCGAGCCGCTGTTGTTCCGTGGCCGGGTGTTGCGCGCGCTTGGGCGTTGGCCCGAGGCGGCGGCGGCGTTCGAAGCCGTGCTCAAGCTGGATCCTGACAGCGCCGAGGCCCGGCGCGGCCTCGGGGAGATGGCGCTCGAGGCGGGTGACGTCGCGAAGGCGGCCGACACCTTCGAGGCGATGCTCGCGGGCGATCCCGGGAACCTCGGCGCCATGATCAAGCTCGGCGTCGCTCGCGTGCGCGCGGGCCGCCTCCCCGAAGCCATCGTCCTGTTCGAGTCCGCGCTGGGCCACGATCCGCGCAACGCGGAGGCCCTGGTCGATCTCGCGGGGGCCCTTGCCAAGAGCGCCCGGACCGCGGAGGCCGTGCCGTACTTCGAACGCGCCATCGCCGCCGGCGGCGAGAACTCGGTAGCTCTCAACGGATTGGGATTCGCGCGGCTGGAAGCCGGCGATGTCCCCGGCGGCCTCGCCGCGCTGCGCCGCTCGTTGCGCCTCGATCCGAAGCAGCCGAAGATCGCCGAGATCCTGCGCGACGTCGCCAGGAGCAGCCGTTGACGCCGGAGCCGCGTCCGTGACGCGCCGCCGAAAAGGGGCGCAGGGCGAGAATGCAGCGCTCGCGCCTCCCGCGCCGCTGCCGCGTTCGCGCGCGCCGCTCGTCGTCGGGGTCGCAGCGACTCTCGTGCTGGCCGCCGGGATCCTCGCCTGGCAGCGCCAGCGGCTCCAGCCACCCGCGCCCGCGCGCCTCAACCTGCTGCTGGTCACGCTGGACACCACACGGGCCGACCGCCTCGGATGCTACGGTTACGCCGCCGGGCGGACGCGGCGGCTGGATCAACTGGCCGCGGAGGGCGTGCGCTTCGAGCGCGCCTACGCCACGGCCCCGATCACGCTGCCTTCGCACGCCTCGATGCTCACTGGCCTCTATCCTTTCGAGCACGGCGTGCGAAACAACGGCAATTTCTATCTGCCCGACCGTTTCGACAGCATCGCGATCGTCCTGAAACGCGCCGGCTACCGCATCGCCGCGTTCGTCAGCATTTTCATCCTCGATCGCCGTTACGGGCTGGAGCGGGGTTTCGACACCTACGACGACCACATGGAGGGCGTCCAACGCCAGGTCCTCACCCTCGAAGCCGAGCGCCGAGGCGACCGGACGGCGCTGGCGCTCTCGCGATGGCTCGAAACCTATGCGGTAAAACGGGACGCGCCGTTCTTCGCCTGGCTTCATCTCTACGACCCCCACGAGCCCTACACTCCCCCGCCGCCGTTCCGCGAGGTCTTCGCGGCGAATCCCTACGACGGCGAGATCGCCTTCGACGACGCCGCACTCGCGTCCATCCTCGATAAGCTCCAAACCCTGGGCCTGCTCGACCAGACCGTGGTCGCCGTGATGGGCGACCACGGCGAAAGCCTGGGCGACCACGGCGAGGAGACGCACTCGATGTTCGTCTACGAGAGCGCCGTGCGGGTGCCGTTCCTGCTCTGGCGCCCCGGGCTGTTGCCCTCGGGCCGCGTGGTAGCCGAGGCTGTCCGGGGCACCGACCTGGCGCCCACCGTGCTCGAGATCCTGGGAGTGACGCCGCCGGCCTTGCGCCACGCACGCAGCCTGCTCCCCCTCCTGCGAGAGACCCACCCACCCGGAGGCGGCCCGGCCGTCTACACCGAGACCTACCTACCCCAGTTCTACATGAATTGGGCGCCACTGCGCGCCCTGGTCGACGAGCGTTTCAAGCTGATCGATGCGCCTCGACCGGAGCTGTACGACCTGCGCGACGATCGCGAAGAGGCGCGGAACCTCTTCGCGGCGGAGCCACGGCGCGCTCAGGCCATGAAGGCGCGGCTGGAGCAGCTGACCGCAGGGTCCGCGGGAGCGATGAACGTGGGCGCTCTCGACCGGGATGCCGTCGAGAAGCTGACGGCCCTTGGTTACCTGGGGGCTGGAACGACGACCTCCGCGACGCCGTCGCCTGCGGCCGATCGGAAGGACCCCAAGGACGTGATCGCGATCTTCAACCGCCTGCGCCGGGCGAACTCCGCCGTGCGCGACCGGCGCTTCGACGAGGCGCTGCCGATCCTCGCCGCGGTCCTGCGCGAGGATCCAGACAACGCCTTCGCGCGCCTCGTGCTAGGCAGCGCCCAGATGGGCCGGCAACGCTGGAAGGAGGCGATCGAGGAGTATCGGCGGTACGCGAAGCTGGTCCCGACGAGCTCGTATGCGCACCAATGGATGGCGATCTGCTACCTGAACCTTGCCGACCGGACGAGCGCGCTGCGCGAAGCCGAGGCAGCCCTGGCCCTGGATCCGCGCTTCACCGACGCCCGCGTCCTCAAGGCGGGCGTGCTGGCGGCTGAGGGCCACCACGCCGACGCGATCCGGGAACTGCAGAGCGCCGTGGAAACCGATCCGGGCAAGCCGATGGTGCGCCTCGACCTGGCGAAAGTCCTGGCCGAAGCCGGGCGCCCCGAGGACGCGCGACGTCAGTTTGAGACCATCCTGAAAGAGGATCCGGCCTCCGCGCCCGCCCTCGTGGGCCTCGGCGCGCTGGAAGCCCGGCAGGGCGCGCTCCAGGAGGCGGTGCGGGATCTCGCGCGTGCCCTCGAGATCGACCCCGGCCAGGACGAGGCCCGCCTGAGCCTTGCCCGGGTTCTCGAGGCCCAGGGGCAACTCGACGCAGCCCTCGCAGAGTATCGCAAGCTGGCCGCCTCGCCCAGCGCCGCGCCCGGCCTGCGCTCCGCAGCCCGCGCGAAGCTCCTTTCCCTTACCAACTGAAAAAGGGCGGGGCCGAAGCCCCGCCCGTTTGCGGTGCACGAACGTGAAGCTAGAACCTGAAGCGCACGCCGAACTGAGCCTGACGCTGGCTGTTCGGGACGATCTGCGTCGGCGTGCCGAAGTTGGACGCCGTGTAGACGTCGTTGAATCCCTGTTGGTTGTCGGTCAGGAAGTTCGTGGCGTTGGTCAGATTGAACACCTCGAAGAGCACCTCGATTTGCTTATCCTTCGCGAAGTTGAACATCTTCGACACACGCGCGTCCCAGGTGAGGAATCGTCCGTTCTTGCCGTTGAATTCCGCGAACGCCGCGGTGCCGAGCGGATTGTAGTCGCGGAAAGAGCCGCGCGGGAAGGTCTGACCCGTCGCTGGGTCAGTGGCCCGAGTCTGGATGGTTTGGTTCGCTGAGAGACGCGCGCTGAAGGGCTTCGCGGTGTTCCATTGTAGCGCGCTGGAGACTTGGAACCCGGCGGGCAACTCGAACACGGCCGCAGCCGTGACCCGGTGCCGGACGTCGTTCGGCGTGTACCCGAAGTCCGCTTCCCAATCCGCGTTGGTAGCGTCACCGGGCCTCGTGTTGAAGCCGTCGGCGAGGTTCTGGCCCTTGCTCCAGGCGTACGTCGCCAGCACCTGCGATTTCGGCGTGCGGTACTTGCCCGCAACATAGACGCCGTCGAACTTGGAGTGCCCTCGGTTGCCCTCGATGCGCAGTGGCCCGAGGCCCGGCGCAAAGACGGCGGCCGGCGAGATGCGTGTGTTCACGTTGGCGCCGGTGTTGATCTGCCAGCGGTGAATCTCCTGCTTGCCTTCGGAGTGGACGTAGTCGATGTCGAACGCCAGGTTCCTGGCGGGCTGCACGGAGAAGCCGAGGTTGGCCTGGTGCGAATACGGCTGGACCAGGTCCGGGGCCGTGATCCGCGTCAACTGGCCGGCGAACGTCGTATCAGTGAAGCCCTGCCGGATTGCCTCACGGTTCGCCGCGAACTCTCCGGGCGTGAAGGACGGCGGCGACAGCGTCACGAAATTGAGGGGGGTGGCCGGGTCGCTCCACTTCTCGTAGAGCGTGATGTTCTGGAAGATCTCGTCGTAATACAGGCCGTAGCCGCCCCGGACCACCAGCTTGCCGTCGCCCTTGGCGTCATAGGCGAAACCGACGCGCGGGCCGAAGTTGTTCTTGTCGTTCTTGTTGGTGCTCGGGAAACCTGCGGCCGCCAGGGCATCCTTGCCCACCGGGTTGAACGGGTTGCTGTACGGGCCCGTCTGCACCTCGTAACGCAGCCCGAGGTTCAGCGTCAGCCGCGACGACGGCTTCCAGTCGTCCTGGATGTAGCCGGCCAGGTACGTCCAGTTGTCGTCGGCGACGTTCTCGCCGGCCGAGCCCGTGAAGGTGTCGGCGACCGAGTTCAGATAGGAGTTGAGGCCGCCCGGGAGCGGGGCGCCGCTGAAGTAGAAGGCTCCGTACAGCGTCGGGATGAAGAAGCCCCCGTAATGCGAGCGCAGAACCTCGGCGCCGATCTTGAAGTCGTGGTCACCGCCCCAGCCCTCCTTGCGGAAGGAGAAGTCGTCTCGCACCTGCCAGCGCTTCTGGATCGTCTGCTGCGGCGTGTTCAGGCTCGCCCCAGCCGTAAAGAACGGCGTGATGATCCCCGGGTTGAGGTTGTCGTTCGCCGTGATGTTGTTCTCGAAGCGCTGGAACAGCACCGTCAACTCGTTCAGCTTGCTGGAGCCCAGCACGGTCGTGTTCTTAGCGATGGCCGAGTGGATCTTGTTGGTGTTGAGAGCGCCGCCCGACTCGATGACGTTGCCGCCGGCGAAGTCGTTCTGGCGGCCCTGGTCCTCGAGGGAGTAGCGCACGGAGGCCGAGTTCTTGTCATTCAGCTGGAAATTCAGCTTGGCCGTGGCCAGATGGTTGCGGAACGGCTTCTCGACCGAGCCCTCCTCGGTGGGCAGTGCGCCCTGCGTATTGATCTGCACCGAGTCGTTGCGTCGGTTGCGCTCGTAGGACACGAAGAAATGGACCTTGTCCTTCGTGATCGGGCCACCGATGGTGGCGCCGAACTGCTGCTGCGAGAAGTCGGGCTTGGCCGCGCCCGCCTGCTCCTCAAAGTAGGTCCGGGCGTTCAGGCTCTGGTTGCGTGCGAAGACGAAGGCACTGCCGTGGAAATCGTTGGTTCCGCTCTTGGTGATGACGTTCACGACGCCGCCCACCGAGCGTCCGTACTCGGCGCTGTAGCGCTGCGTCGTGACCTTGTACTCCTGGATCGCGTCGGTCGAGAACTGCTGCAGGAGGCCGCGGACGACACCGTCGTTGTTGTCGCCGCCGTCGACATTGATGATCACGGAACGACCCGTCCCCGCGCCGAAGCTCACGCCCCCAACCTCGGTCTTGGTCGGGTCGTAGTAGTTCGCCGAGCGCGTGCCGGGGACCAAGAGCGAAAGGTCCTGGAACTTCCGGCCGTTCAGCGGGAGGTTCTCGACGAGCCTCTGGTTGATCACCTGACCGACATCGGAGGTCGTGGTCGAAACCAGGGGCGTCTCGCCCGTGACGGTGATCGTCTCGGCCTGGCCTGAAACCGACATCGAGAAGTCGGCGTTCGCCGTCGACGAGACCTGCACGATGATCTTGCGGACCTGCTTGGCGAAGCCGGTCAGCTCGGCAGTGACCTCGTACTCGGCTGCGGGCAGGGAGCCGATACGGAAGGTCCCGTTCGCGCTCGACGTCACGCTGCGGGTGAGGCCGGTATTGAGGTTCTTGGCCGTGATCGTCGCGCCGGGGACCGCCGCCTTCGTTTCGTCGAAGACGTGGCCATCGAGGCTGCCTGAGTCGCTCTGCGCCCAGCCAGTGACTGGGACGGCGAGGAGCGAAACAGCGAGTAGCGCGAAGATCGCGAAACGGAATCGCGACATGTTCATCCTTTTGTCCTCCTAACGGAGTGTTTGCCTTCTAGCGATCGAGCGGTGCGTATCTGTTCCTGTGACCACATCTAATGCAAGCGGGAGAGGCAAGCTGCGTGCCGCTTGAAGAGTCGTATTGCACCAAGTGGATCTGCTTGACTACAAAGGCGGTTCGGACGACGGTCAAGCCCTTGGACTACGCGAACTCCAAGTGGCTGTATATTTGGATCCGACGCATTGGATCCTTGAGCCCCAGAGCCAAGTGGCAGACTCGCAGCTTCTTGACTCTCCGCGAGGCCTGTCCTACTCTCCGTCCGCCTGGCGCTTCGCAAATTTGGCCCCAGAGCCTACCGAACATGTTCCGATTGCTGACCGCCGGCGAATCCCACGCGCCTGCTGTGACCGTTGTGGTCGAAGGGCTTCCGGCCGGCCTGGCTGTGGACCTGGAGGCGCTCACGTCGGATCTGCGCCGCCGTCA
>CAZVOI010000462.1:0-11468 GCA_964628275.1 uncultured Acidobacteriota bacterium
CCTCGAGACCGGCGCGCTGCGCAAGCGCTTCCAGAGCCCGCGCTGCCGCTCGAGCAGGATCTCGACGCCCAGGTTGGCCATCGCGAACAGCAGGAACTGGACCGCCATGCCGGCGAAGGAGTGCGCGTAGCCGTTGTAGGCAACGGTCGACCCCGATGTGACGGCCTCCGCGCGCACGACGTAGGGCATCGTGATCCCCTGCTGGCGCGCAGCCGGCGCGGCGGACCCGGCGGGCGACGGCAGGTTGGAGTAGTCCTGGATCGATTTGAGCATCTGCGCGAGCGCGCGTTTCTGTGCGTCGGGAGCCCCGGCCTCGAGTTGCGGCAGCGTCTTCTCGATCCGCAGCCGGCCCGAGGCCCCGCCGAACATCTCCTTGCTGACCGCTTCCATGACGTGCTGGGTCAGCAGCCCGCGGATCATCGCGAGCTCCATCGTGTGCGAGGGGTCGTAGAGAAACGACAACTCTGGCTTCTCAGCGTCGCCGAAGAACGCGAGTCCCGCCGCGTCTCCGAAGCCTCTCGGGATCACGACGGCGACGCTCGTCTTGCCTCGCCGGACGGCATCCCTGGCCGCCTGGATGGACGTCGTCATCACTTCGAGGTTCTTGTCGGTGGTGCTGCCCGCGACGATCGACCTCGAGATGGTGCTGCCGTCCTCGTCGACGAGCGCCATGGCGATGCGCGCCGGCTCGCCGGTACGCGGGCCGCCGAATATCGAGCCGAAGAACGACGCGATCGCGATCGGCACGACGAAGCTGACGATCACGGAGCGCCGGTCGCTGAAGAAGAGCAGCAGGTCCTTCCTGACCATCGCGCGCAGCGGGATCAGCGACATCAGTCGCGCAGGCTCCTTCCGGTGAGCGTGAGGAAGACGTCCTCCAGCGAGACACAGCCGGCCCGCGAGCGCAGGCCGGCGAGCGAGTCGTCGGCGATCAGCTTGCCGTGGTCGATCACCACGATGCGATCGGCCAGCCGCTCGGCTTCCTCCATGTAGTGCGTCGTGTAGAGCAGCGCCTTGCCGCGCTTCTTGAGCGACTCGAGGTTGTCGAAGATCGCATTGCGGCTCTGGGGGTCGACCCCGACGGTGGGCTCGTCGAGCAGCAGGATGTCCGGGTCGTGCAGCAGCCCGGCGGCCAGGTTGAGCCGTCGCTTCATGCCGCCGCTGAAGTTCTTGACGCGGTCCTTCGCGCGGTCGGTGAGGCCGACCAGCTCGAGCACGCTGGAGATCGCGGCGTCGAGGGCCGCGGCGCGGAGGTCGTAGAGCGCGCCGAAGAAGCGCAGGTTGTCGCGCGCCGTCAGCTCGTCGTAGAGTGCTACGTCCTGCGGCACCAGCCCGATGCGTCGCTTGGCGGGATCGGTGTCGCCTGCGAGCCGCTGCCCGCCGATCAACACGTCGCCGCGATCGGGCGTCAGCAGGCCCGCGATCATCGAGACGGTCGTGGTCTTGCCCGCCCCGTTCGGGCCCAGCAGGCCGACCAGTTGGCCCTTGGCCAGGCTGAACGAGACGTCGTCTACCGCGACGAGCGCGCCAAACGACTTCCTGAGCTGCCGTGTCTCGAGCATTCGGTCCGGTGATCTCTCCAGGGTCACGAATCCTTACGTTACAGCGGCCCGAAATGTTGCAAGAGGCCGAGCTCGCCGATACGAGAGAAGTCCAGCGCTCTTCGCCGCCATGAGGGAGAAGTGCTAGCATTGACTGCATTGCCATCACTGATGGCACTGGAAGGAGCCGGGATGGCGAGCCTCACGATCCGAAATCTCGACCAGAAGACCAAGCTGCGGCTGCGGCTTCGCGCCGCTCGTCACGGTCGGTCGATGGAGGAAGAAGTCCGCACGCTGCTCAGGGCCGCCGTGACCGAAGAGCCGGCCGCGGCGGGGAGCCTCGCCGACGCCATCCGCGACCGCTTTCGACGCTTGGGCGGGGTCGAGCTGCGCCTCCCGGCCCGCGAGCCGATGCGCGAGCCGCCGAATCTCGAACGATGATCATCCTCGACACGAACGTGCTGTCGGAGTTGATGCGGCCCGTGCCGGCAGCCATCGTGATCGAGTGGATGGCGGGGCGAGCGCCCGCAAGTCTCTATACGACCAGCATCACGCAGGCGGAGATCCTGCATGGCCTGATGCTGCTTCCACGGGGCCGACGCCGCGCCGCTCTGGAGGCTGCGGCCACGGCGATGTTCAC
Organism: uncultured Acidobacteriota bacterium; assembly: GCA_964628275.1. Taxonomy (GTDB): domain Bacteria; phylum Acidobacteriota; class Vicinamibacteria; order Fen-336; family Fen-336; genus CAZVOI01. Next base: position 2,182 of record CAZVOI010000462.1, read on the forward strand.
GGAGGATTTCGCCGGGCGCATCCTCGGATTCGGCACGGACGCGGCCCCAAGCTACGCTCAGATCGCGTCAGACAGGCGCGGCGCCGGCCGACCGATCTCGCATTTCGATGCACAGATCGCCGCGATCGCCCGAGCGACGGGCGCGACGATCGCCACTCGCAACATGGCCGACTTCGCTGGCTGCGGTGTGGCGCTGGTGAACCCCTGGAAGGCTTGACTCTCTCCTAGACGTGTTGGTCGATCAGGGGGATTGCCGTCCGGGTCGACCAGCACGAGGCTCGCCGGGCCTTTGCTCTCGGGATCGGCCTCGGTCTGGAGCTTCAGCCCCTGCGCCTTCAAGCGGCGCTGGTGCTCGCGGACGTCGGTGAACTCCGGGACGGGCTGGGCTTTCTCGTCCCAGCCGGGGTTGAAGGTCAGCATGTTCTTCTCGAACATGCCCTGGAAGAGGCCGACCGTGACGTTGCCGTTTCTGAGGATCAGCCAGTTCTGGGCGGGATCGCCGCCGGCCGACTCGAAACCGAGCTTCGCGTAGAAGGCCTGGGAGGCCTTCAGGTCTTTCACCGCCAGGCTCACCGAAAAGGCGCGCGAGTGTCGTCGGTTGTTTTGTCATTGCACGCGAACAATACAATCACGTGCGCGTGCCGAGCTTGCCAAATCTATGGAGCATTTCGAGCTGCGCGCTCAGCTCGCGATCGTCGACGTCGGCGTCCCGCTGTAAGAGACGGGCCTCGGGGCTGGTATGTTACCGGCCGGGATGGTATGAGCCTTGGGCCATGTCGAGCGTCATGCAACCTGACGTCGTTCTGAACGGTCCGCGGCACTCCGCCCTGGTTCGGGCGACTCATTGGATCAGCGCGCTCAGCTTCCTGGTGCTCGTCCTCAGCGGGATTGCGATCCTGCTGGCTCACCCGCGGCTTTACTGGGGTGAGTCGGGCGCCGTGGGGACGCCTTCGCTGATCGACCTTCCCCTCCCGTTCGTGCTCGAGGTTCCGATCCGGGGCCCCGGCCGCTACCTGCACTTCCTCTCGGCGTGGGTGATCGTGTTCACCGGTCTCGTCTACGTGTCGAGCGGCTTCGCGGTGCGTCACTTCGGCCGCAACCTCCTGCCGGCGCGCGCTGAGCTGAGCCTTGGCGCGATCGGGCAGGTGGTCCGCCAGCACTTGCGCTTCGAGCGCTCGAGCGAGGCGCAGCTCGCGACCTACAACGTTCTGCAGCGGACGAGCTACACCACGGTCGTCTTCGTCCTGGTTCCATCGATGCTTTGGACCGGCCTCGCGATGTCACCCGCCGTGGCCTCCGTCCTTCCTTTCCTGGTGACGACGCTTGGCGGGCAGCAGACCGCACGCACGCTTCATTTCTTCGTGTCGTGCGGCCTGGTTGTGTTTCTCCTCGTCCATGTCGCGATGGTCTCTCTCACCGGCTTCAAGAGCCGCATGAGAGCCATGATCACCGGGCGCGGCCCGGCCGCGATGGATGCCGTCGCGCGCGTGGGTCTCTCCCGGCGAGAGCTGATCAAGGCCGGCGCCGGCGCCCTGGCGGGGGTTGGCGCACTGGGCGCCGGGGTGCGGCTCGGGGATCGCTGCGGCCTGATCCCGGCGAATCACCGCGGCATCTATGGCCTGAGCGAAACCCTCACCTACGCCGGGCAACGGCTGCTCACGAAGCTCCCCTCGACGGCGCGTGAATTCGATCGCAGCCAGATTTCGAAGGTGATCCCGGTGAACGGGAAGGCGCCGAAGACGGAGCCGTATCAGGGGCTGATGGCGGGCGGCTTCGCCGACTGGCGGCTCTCGATCGACGGCATGGTGGCTCGCCCGGGCTCGCTGTCTCTCGCCGAGCTCCGGGCCTTTCCGTCACGGAGCCAGGTCACGCACCAGGCTTGCGAAGAGGGCTGGTCCTTCATCGCGGAGTGGACCGGCGTTCCGCTTTCGCTGGTGCTCGAGCAGGTGGGGATCCGTCCCGAGGCCCGCTACGTCTTCTTCTTCGCGTTCGACGACTGGTGGGACAGCATCGACATGGACGACGCCCTGCATCCCCAGACGTTGCTGGCGTACGGCATGAACGGCCCGGAGCTGCCGCTCGACCACGGCGCGCCGCTCCGCCTCAAGGTCCCGCGCCAGCTCGGATACAAGAACCTCAAGTACCTTTCTCGAATCACGGTGACCGACAGCGCCAAGGGAATCGGCGACGGCCTCGGCTCGGGATCGCCGGCCGCCGGCTATTCCTGGTACGCCGGCATCTGAGCCGGCAGCGAGGATGAGCGAGGGTCCAGCCAAGCCCCCGGCTTCGGAGCGGCTTCGGGCGCTCGTTCCCCACTTCTGGGCGCTGGTCCGGCCGCGCCGCTGGATGATGCTGGGCGGCCTCGCGCTGATGGCCGTCAATCGGGTGGCGGGGCTGGTGCTGCCCGCGTCCACCAAGTTCCTGATCGACGACGTCGTCGGCAAGCGACAAGTAGACCTGCTGCCGCCGCTGGTCGGCGCCGTCGTGGCCGCCACCATCGTTCAGGGCTTCACGTCGTTCCTGCTCGCGCAGACTCTTTCGAAAGCGGCGCAGCGACTGATCACCGAGCTTCGGATGCAGGTGCAGGCGCACGTCGGCCGGCTGCCGATCGCGTACTACGACGCCAACAAGACCGGCAGCCTGGTGTCTCGGATCATGAGCGACGTGGAGGGTGTCCGAAACCTGATCGGGACCGGCCTCGTCGAATTCCTGGGCGGCCTGTTGACCGCCGCGATCGCCTTCGTGGTGATGTTTCGGATCAGTCCGGTGATGGCGGGAGTGACGTTCCTATCGCTCGCGGTGTTCGGGCTGGTGCTGGGCCGGGCTCTGGGCACGCTCCGCCCCATCTTCCGCGAGCGCGGCAAGATCACCGCCGAGGTCACCGGGCGCCTGACCGAGTCGCTGGCGGGAGTGCGGGTGATCAAGGGCTACCACGCCGAGGCGCGAGAGCAGGCCGCTTTCGCGAAGGGCGTGGGACGGCTGCTCGACAACGTGCTCCAGAGCCTGACCGCGACCTCGGTCCTGGGCTTGTCCTCCACGGTCCTCCTGGGCGTGGTCGGCGCGGCGGTGATGTACGTGGGCGCCCGGCAGATTCTCGCCGGCGAGCTGACGGTCGGCGGCTTCTTCACGTACACGATCTTTCTCGGTTTCCTGGTCGCGCCGATCTTTCAGGTCGTCGCCATCGGCACCCAGCTCACCGAGGCGGCGGCCGGCCTGGAGCGCACCCGCGAGCTCTTGCAACAGCGGCCGGAGGACGTGGACGAGCGGCGAACGGTGGCGCTCGAGCGCATCGTCGGTGCCGTGGCCTTCGAGGACGTGCAGTTCGCCTACGAAACCGGCAAGCCGGTGCTGCTGGGCGTGTCGTTCCGCGCCGAGCCGGGAACGGTCACGGCGCTGGTCGGTCCGTCGGGCGCCGGCAAGTCGACGATCATCGGCCTCTTGGCTTCGTTCCACGTCCCGACCGGCGGGCGCGTGACCGTGGACGGCGTGGACCTCGCAAGCGTGCGGCTCGGCTCCTACCGCACGCGTTTGGGCGTGGTGCTCCAGGAGACGTTCCTGTTCGACGGCACGATTCGGGAGAACGTCGCGTTCTCGAGACCCGACGCCAGCGAAGCCGAGATCAGGGAGGCGTGCCGAGTCGCTCGCGTCGACGAGTTCGCACTCGGCTTCCCCGGCGGCTACGACACCGTGGTCGGAGAGCGCGGCGTCAAGCTCTCGGGCGGCCAGCGGCAGCGCGTCTCGATCGCCCGCGCTCTGTTGGCGGATCCTCGGGTGCTGATCCTCGACGAGGCGACCTCGAGCCTCGACTCCGAATCCGAGGCCCTGATCCAGGAGGGCCTGGCCCATCTGATGCGCGGCCGGACGACGTTCGTGATCGCTCACCGGCTCTCGACGATTCGCCGGGCCGACCAGATCCTGGTCGTCGAGGGCGGGCAGATCGTCGAGCGCGGCTCGCACGCGTCGCTGTACGGGCTCGCCGGCCGCTATCGCGAGATGTACGACCGCCAACATGGCCTGGAGGCCAACCTGTTCCTGGCGCCGGGCGAAGGAGCCGCGCAGCCGGAGCCGGCCGCCGCGGCTCGGCCGGCGGCGACGCGCGGTCTCGGCTTGCTGAGCGGCGAGTAGCGGGTCGCTGCGAAGCGCCTCCACCTGGCCGCTAGCCCTTCACGCACAGCACCTGGCGCAGCTCGTGCACCACGTCCACGAGGTCGCGCTGCGCCTCCATCACCTTGTCGATCGGCTTGTAGGCGCCGGGCGTCTCGTCGATGACGCCGGCGTCCTTTCGGCACTCGACGCCCGCGGTGGCCTTGGCGTGGTCCTCCAGGGTGAATCGCCGCTTCGCCTCGCCGCGGCTCATCGCCCGGCCTGCGCCGTGCGAGCAGGACCGGAAGGACTCCGGGTTCCCCTTGCCGCGCACGATGTAGGACCGGGCGCCCATCGAGCCCGGGATGATCCCGAGCTTGCCCAGGGATGCGTCGACGGCGCCCTTGCGGGTCACCCACACGCTCTTGCCGAAATGCTCCTCCCGGGAGACGTAGTTGTGATGGCAGTTCACGGCGTCAGCACCGAAGGCCGGCGCCTCGGCTCCCGGTCGGACGATCCGCACCAGGGCATTCCAGACGGCGGCCAGCATCACGTCGCGGTTCTTGCGGGCGTATTCCTGAGCCCAACCCACCGCGCGCACATAGTCCTCGAAGAGCGGCGAGCCTTCCTTGATGTACGCGAGGTCTTCGTCGGGCAGGTTGATGAGCCAGCGCCGCATGTCTTGCTTGGCGCGATCGATGAAGTAGCAGCCGATGCGATTGCCGACTCCGCGAGAGCCCGAGTGCAGCATGATCCAGACCTGCTGCGCCTCGTCGAGGCAGACCTCGATGAAGTGGTTCCCGGTGCCGAGCGTGCCGAGGTGACGAGCCGGATGCTGGTTGCGCGACAGCTTGGGATAGCCGGCGATCAGGCGTTCGTATCCTTCGCCGAGGTGCCGCCACGCATCCGCGACCGGAGCCGGCGGCTCGCCCCATGCGCCCCGGTCGCCGGCGCGCCCATTGTCCGTTCGCCCGTGCGGCACCGCCTTCTCGATCGCCGAGCGCAGCGCAGCCAGGCTCTCGGGCAGATCGCTGGCGTTGAACGGCGTCCGGCCCGCGACCATGCCACAGCCGAGGTCGACGCCGACTGCCGCCGGGATTATGGCGCCCTCTGTCGGGATCACGCTGCCGACGGTCGCGCCCATGCCCCAGTGCACGTCCGGCATCGCGGCCACGTGCCGGAACACGAACGGCAGCTTCGCTATGTTGCGGAGCTGCTGCCGCGCCTTGTCCTCTACCGGCACGATCGGCTCGCCCGCCTCGTTCGCGACCCAGGTCTTGATCGGACGCTGACCTTCGCGAGCCTCGACGATCGCCGTCATGCCGCTGCAGCTTTCGACGAAACGCGTGATTTCATGATTGACAAGAATATCGCGACCCAGTACATTGTGGGGCGAGGAATTAGGTGACGACCCGACTGTTCAGTTCGCAGTGCCCCCAGATAGCCTGGCCATTCTATTTGGCCAAAGCGCTAGAAGCCGTCGTCCGCGTGTCGAGATCCATGCCGCAACCCTGGATCCAGCGTCACAACGACGAGCTCGATTCGGAGGGTATCGCGCCCTAAACGGTCTGTACTCATTGAGAACCAGGCCTTCTAGGGCGATCCCCTAGAAGGCCTTTTTTATTGGCCGGACGCTCAGAAAACCAAGCTGGGCGCGGTCACGGGAGGATTCTGTCTTCGACTGAGACGATATCGGCAGCGTGGTGCAACGGAAGCATCCGAGCCTCCAAAGCTCGCGGATCCAGGTTCGAGTCCTGGCGCTGTCGCCAAAACACGGGTGGTACGAGCGGATGGTCCGCTGACCACCCACCAGCTCTGACGTGAGTGGGTTCTTTGACAACCTAATGACGTAAGTCTGTTCGGCCCACCCGATTGGTAGGCCGAACCAATCATTCCCCTCTGTAGTGTGAATGCAAGCATGCCGGGCTCTTAACCCGAGAGGTGGTGGTTCGAGTCCACCCGGAGGGACCATCATTCGGCTCGTGGCGCAATTGGAAGACGCAGCACGTTCAGACCGTGCAGATCGGGGTTCGAATCCCCGCGAGCCGACCAATCCCGGCGTGGGGAGTTGAGGACCACTTTGAGGGGGACATAGTCGAAGGGGAAGACGCCGCGTTGTCAGCGCGGCAGTACGGGTTCGAGTCCCGTTGTCCTCGCCAAAGTGGGCTCGTCGTTCAATGGCAGGATTCCTGGTCCGCACCCAGGAGATGAGGGTTCGAGTCCCTCCGGGTCCACCAATGCTCTGAAAGGCGCTGTCGTTCAACGGCAGGACTCCCGGCTCTCAACCGGAAAACGCGGGATCGACACCCGCCAGCGCCACCAAAGACTCGTCGCGGACGCCGCGGGGCCGTGGACGGCTCATAACCGATCCGAGCAGGGTTCAACTCCCTGGTCCGCAACCATGCACGGCTCGTTCAACGGAAGGACTGCGGTCTTACAAGCCGCCTATCGAGGTTCGATTCCTCGGTCGTGCACCAACTCGCTCGACGGTGGGCGTGGCCTAAAGGCAAGGCGCGGGGCCGTGGCCCCCGGTCAATGCCGGTTCGATTCCGGTCGCTCACCCCATTTCAGTTTCATCGGGTCGTAGGGTAATCGGCAGCCCACCTGCCTCGGGCGCAGGCGCGTGGAGGTTCGAGTCCTCCCGACCCGACCATTGGCAGGTCGTTCAACGGCAGGACAGCGGGTTCTGACCCCGCAGATCGTGGTTCGACTCCACGTCTGCCAGCCAACCAAACCAGGCTTCGTCCAACGGCAGGACGTCCGGCCGATTACCGGAGAATCGGGGTTCGAATCCTCGAGCCTGGACCACGTCGATGAAGTTCTGCGAAGACCAGCGAGCTAGTGTGGTCATAGCGCTCGGCTGAAGCCCGAGAGAACGTGGTTCGATCCCACGGCTGGTCACCACGCCCCCAACGCTCTGGAGCGTGGCTCCATTCAACCCCTCGTAGGCCAAATGCATAGACCACCGGGTTGCGAACCCGGAAATGGAGGTTGAAGTCCTCCCGAGGGGACCATTCTTCGGAGGGCATTCTGTCGGATAGAGGCTGGTCCCGAAAACCAGTCGACAGGGTTCGACTCCCTGGCCCTCCGCCATTTTCTAGCGAGGTGAACGATGTGGAAGACACTGAACGAGGACAGGGTTCCGGACATCCTCGAGTTCGTCGCGAGCGCAAGCCGGGACGGCCAGGCCGTCCACGTCGGGACCGACTCGCTCCAGAAGGGTCGGACGACACAGTTCGTGACGGTCGTGGTCATCCTGACGCCACGCAAGGGCGGCCGCGTCGTCTACCGCAGCGAGGTCGTGCCGCGGATCCGGTCGCTGCGCGAGCGCCTGCTCACCGAGGTCTGGCGATCGGTCGATCTAGGCCTGCAGCTCTCCCCCATCGTCTGCGGGGACCTCTCGGTGCACATCGACGCCAACCCGGTCGCGGCGTACAAGAGCAGCGCCTACGTCCAGGAGCTCGTGGGTCTGGTCGTGGGCCAGGGCTTCAAGGCGGTGATCAAGCCCGATAGCTGGGCGGCTTCGCACACGGCCGACCACATCGTGCGCGGTCGGAGCAAGTCGTCGGTGGGTTGGCCGAGCGCGGAGGCGCTGGCCTGCAAAGCCAGTTAGCGAGGTGCGACTCCCCTACCCACCTCCATTGCGGCGTCGTTCAACGGCAGGATGGCGGGCTTTGACCCCGTCGATGAAGGTTCGATTCCTTCCGCCGCAGCCATACAGACGGGCACCAAGCAACCCTCAAGCATCACTTGAGGCAACTCGTTCCGGAACGAGTCGATCGAGGTTCTGCGGCCGCCGTCATGGCCGCGCAAGAGCTGATAACTCCCGGGCCGGCGGCGCGCGTCGCTTCACTCAGTGATCGGCGCCGCGCGTTCCGCGCACGGGTTCTAACAAAGGGAGGTGTCAGAAAGGGAATGGAGCGGCCGGTGCCGCCGCGGAGCGTTTGCTCCGTGTCCGGGTTCGACTCCCGCCATTCCCACAAGAGGCTAGCTCAGTGGGAGAGCACTCGGTTGTCGCAGGTTCGAGTCCTGCGCCAGTTGCACACTGGTCGTGAAGTGCGGTCTCCAGGGGCGGACGACGTGACCCGCCTGCCGGTCGCCGGCGCCCATTCGGGCCATCGGCCGGCGAACGCGCGAGAGCGTCCTGAAGCGCGCGGATACCGGCCTCGTTCAAACGTCCCGATCGAGCGATTCGCGCGCCGTGGCGCTCGCACCGGCCACGGCGCGCCTCCGTTCGAAACGGACGGAGTCGGCGGGACCTCAAGTCGCGCTCCACGCTCGAGGCGGGGCGGCCCGCGGCCCGCCCCTGGAGGCCATCTCGTAGTCGTTCGCAGTCTTGTCCAACCGCTGTCCGATGCGCGCAGCGAAGGCTTCCCTTCATGGTGTCGCGATGCGACGGGTTCATCCCGGCGCATCGCGCTCGAGTAGAAAGGCCGAAGCGAAGCGCATCGCATCCTGGAATGAAGAGAAAGGAGGTTGTCCCGATGTGGTTCGTTCTGCGTCGTATCAAGGTGCGTGAGCACGAACGCGGCCTGTTGTTCGAGGACCGCGAGTTCAAGGGAGTCCTGCGTCCGGGCCGTCGCTTCGTGTGGGACCTCCTGCGCAAGGTCCGGGTGGACGTGGTGTCGGTGCGCGACGCGTGGCTCAACCACGCCGATCTGGACGTGATCGCCAGGTCGGGCGCGCTCGGCGACGAGGCGAAGCTCCTGGACCTGAAGGACCACGAGCGCGCGGTGGTGTGGGTCGACGGTCGCGTCGAGGCGGTGCTGAAGCCGGGCCTGTACGCGCTGTGGACGGTCTTCCACGACGTGCGCGTCGAGGTGTTCGAGGCGCGTGCCGTGCGCTTCGAGCACGCCGACGTCGTCACGATCGCGCAGGCGCGCGGCGCGGCTGCCCTGCTCGAGGCCGTGACGATCGAGTCGGGCCACGCCGGCCTGTTCTTTTCGGACGGCGTGCACGAGGCGACGCTGGGCCCGGGCGTGCACGCGCTCTGGAGGAACGTCGCCAAGGCCCGAATCCTCGACGTCGATCTGCGCGAGCAGGTCGTCGACGTGGCAGGTCAGGAGATCATGACGGCCGACAAGGTGACGCTGCGGCTCAACGCGGTGGTCACCTTCAAGGTCGTCGATCCGCTGAAGGCGGTCACGCTGGTGGAGGACTACCGTCAGGCCCTCTACCGCGAGGCGCAGCTCGCGCTGCGTGGC
>CAZVOI010000463.1:0-3795 GCA_964628275.1 uncultured Acidobacteriota bacterium
CGTGCTTCCGGGGCTGCAAAGTTTGCGTGGGCGGCGCCGTCTTCCCGGGTCCAGGCCCAGGCAACCCCGCAAGCTTCGCGCCTTTCGCGCGTTTTCGCCTTGGCACCTCGCTTGCTCCGTGATCCTGCCGGCTCGCTGTGGGCCACGGAGACCGTATGCGGAACGACCTGGTGATCGGGATGGCGGGCTCGGGAGGCGACGGGATCGTATCGGCCGGCGAATCGCTGATCTCCGCCGCCGCGCGCGTGGGCTACCACGCGATGATGACGAAGAGCTTCGGGTCCCAGATCCGCGGCGGCGAGTCCTCGTGCCGCGTGCGCCTCGCGACGACGCCGGTCCTGAATCCCGGTGGAGCGCTCGACGTGGCGGTCGCGCTCAACTGGGAAGACTTCCTGAAGTTCGGAGCCGAGCTCCCCGTCGGCGGCGAGACCGTCGTGATCTACGACAGCAAGACCGGCGTCGCTCCCGAAGACCTGCCCCTGGTCGGGGTGTCCCCGGCCGAGGTGTGGCCGGTTCCGATCGGAGAGATGGCCAAGGAATTCGCGGGCACGGAAAAGGCCAAAACCGCCGTGGTGCTGGGCTTGATCGCAGGATGGTTCGGAATCCCCGCCGAGCCGATCCTGGCGGGAATCCGCAGGAAGCTCGGCAAGAAGGGACAGGAGCTGGTCGAGGCCAACGAGCGCGCCTTCGCGGCCGGCATCGCCTACGGCGATTCGCACCCGCTGTTAACCCCGCGCGCGATGACTGGAGCCTCGGGCGCGGGCAAACCAAAGCTGCTGGCCGATGGCAACGAGATGTGCGGCGCGGCCGCGATCTTCGCCGGTTGCCAGTTCTTCAGCGGCTATCCGATCACGCCGTCGACCGAGATCATGCAGTTCCTGACGCGCGAGATCTGGAAGCACGGCGGCGCCGTGCTGCAGGCCGAGGACGAGATCGCGGGAATCGGCGCGGCGTTGGGCGCCTCCTACGCCGGCAAGAAGGCGATGACCGCCACCTCGGGGCCGGGCATGTCCTTGAAGACGGAGATCCTCGGTCTCGCGACGATCGCCGAGCTGCCGCTGGTGGTGGTGAACGTCCAGCGCGGCGGACCGTCCACCGGTAGTCCGACCAAGACCGAGCAGGCGGATCTCTTCCAGGCGGTCTTCTCCGCGCACGGCGACGTGATGCGCCCGGTGCTGGCGCCGACATCGGTGGCGGACACTTTCGCGACGACGGTCGAGGCCTTCAACATCGCCGAGCGTTACCAGACGCCGGTGCTGGTGCTCTCCGATCAAGAGATCGCGCAACGCAAGGAGGTAGTGGACCCGATCGACGTGCGCCAGTTCCGCATCGAGGATCGCGAGCGACCCGCGGGCGCCGAGCTCGACGATTACGCGCGCTTCCGCTTGACCGAGTCCGGGACGAGCCCGATCAGCCACCCGGGCATGCCGGGCGGCAACTACCTCGGTTCCGGGATCGAGCACAACCAGCACGGCGAGCCCACCGGCAGCGGCGCGATGCACGCCAAGATGAACGAGAAGCGCTTCAAGAAGCTCGATCCTTTGAAGCAACGCGCAGACCTGTTCGAGACGACTGGCGATCGAAACGCGCCGCTCGCGATGGTGAGCTGGGGATCCACCGCCGGGGTGTGTCGCGAAGCGTTGGCGCTGGCGCGGGCGGACGGCTGGAAGGTCAAGCTGCTCGTGCCGCGGCTCCTGTACCCGGTCGCCGAAGGGCCATACCGCGATTTCTTCGCGTCGGTGCGCGGGGGTCTGGTGGTCGAGCAGTCCCACCAGGGGCAGCTGTATCGAATGCTGCGGATGTTCCTCGACCTTCCCACAGGCGTGCGGCCGCTGGCGAGGAGTGGCGCGAACCCGTTCCTGCCGCGAGAAGTGGCCGCTTGCCTCCGCGACACGGCGCTTGCCCTGCAACGTCGGCACGAAGAGTCGCGCCAACCTCAGGAGTAGAGAAGCCATGATCACGACGGCTCCCGAAGCGACGGCCCCGTCGGCCCGCGATTTCAAGAGCGACCTGAAGCCCATCTGGTGCCCGGGCTGCGGTGACTTCGGCGTGCTGCAGGCGATCTATCGCGCGCTCGCCGCGGTCGGGCGCCCGCCCCACGAGATCGCGTTCGTGTCGGGCATCGGTTGTTCGAGCCGGATCCCGGGCTACACGACCGCCTACGGCTTCAACAGCGTCCACGGCCGCGCGCTGCCGATCGCGCAGGGCATCAAGATCGCGAGCCCGGAACTCTTGGTGCTGGTGGCGGGCGGCGACGGCGACGGCTTCTCGATCGGCGGCGGCCACGTCGCCCACGCGATCCGCCGCAACGTGGACCTCACCTACATCGTGATGGACAATCAGATCTACGGCCTCACCAAGGGCCAGCTCTCGCCGACATCGAAGCAGGGCCGCAAGACCGTGACCTCCGGGCTCGGCAGCCTCGAGGCGCCGGTCAACCCACTCCTGTATGTCCTCGCCTACGGCGCGCCGTTCGTCGCCCAGGGAACTCCGGCGGACATGGCGGGGCTCACGGCGGTGATCGAGGAGGGCATCCGGTTCCCGGGCTTCGCCTTCATCAACGTCCAGTCGCCGTGCGTCACTTTCGGCGAGGTGGAGTGGCAGCTCAAGCAGCACAAGACTCAGATGAAGACGCTGGCGTCGCTCGGACACGACCCCGAGGATCGCCTGAAGGCAATGAGTTGGGCGCAGCACTACGGAGAGGAGCTCTACACGGGCATCTTCCACCGCGACCCGAGCCCGGCGCCCAGCTACGACGCGCTGGTTCGCGAGCGGCAAGCCGAACATCACGGCGGCCAGCGCGAGCGCATCCTGGAGCTGTTTATCCAGAGCTAGGCGGCCCGCCAGACCCGAGAGCCCGTCGTTGACAGGAATACAGCTTCCTGTATAGCCTGCTCGCCATGAAGGCAACGGTCGACATCCCGGATGAGTTGTACCGCCAGGTCAAGGCGAAGAGCGCCCTCGAGGGAAGGCCGGTACGGGAGGTGGCGTTGGAGTTGTTCCAGGGCTACGTCGGACGCCGAGGGGAAGCCGGCGCCGCTCCCGGTGCCAAACGCGGCGCTGAGGCTCTCCTCACCGATGGCAAGCCGGCTCCGCCCTGGTTCGGGTTGGCGCGCAGGCACATGCGCAAGGTAGCGGACCACGACATGGACGTGGTGCGCGAGAGCATCGAGCGGGGTTGGGCGCAGGAGGTCGCCGAGAGCGAAGCCTCGCTTCGCAAGACGAGAAAGCGATGAGGGTCGGTCTGGACACGTCTGTCCTGCTGCGGCTCCTGACCGGAGAGCCGGAGCCCCTGGCGGCAGTCGCGGCGCGGCGCGTCGAGGCCAGCCTGCGCGCCGGTGACACCGTACTGGTTTCGGATCTGGTGGTGAGTGAGGCCTACTTTGCTCTCCAGCACCACTTTGGTCTCTCGAAGGCCCAGGCGATCGACGTGCTTCAGGAGTTCCTGAGCAAGAGTGGCGCTTTGGCCGCAGGCTCGGCCGACCGCATCCTGGCCACGCACAACCTGGCCGTGGCGCAGCCGGGGCTCGTCGATCGACTCATCCATGCGGAGTACATTCGCGTGGCCGACATGATGCTCACCTTCGAGAAGTCCGCCGCGCGGCTGACGGGGTCACGCGTCCTGCGCGCCTGAAGAACGGCCGCGCTCCGTTCAGGCCGGCGCGACCTCGACCAGGCAGTCGTAGAACGTCGCGCCGCCGCCCATGTCGGTGAGTTCTTGGCTGGTGACCGTGTTGGCGTTGCGGCCCCCGGGGGCGAGCTTGGCCCACCAGATCGAGAGGCCCACGACGCAGC
>CAZVOI010000464.1:0-25748 GCA_964628275.1 uncultured Acidobacteriota bacterium
ACCAGCTCGGCGACCAGATCGGCGGTCTTCTGGTAGCGGGCCGCGGGATCATTGTCCAGGCAGCGCGACACGATGCGCCCGACGGCCTCGGGGATCTCGGGGTCGACCGAGCGGATGTCGGGCACCCCCTGCTGCATGCGCTTCCTCAGTTCCGACACGACGCTCGAATCGCGCGGCAAGCGCGACGGGCCCAGCAGCATGTCGTAGAGGATCAACCCGAACGCGTAGAGGTCGGCGCGATGGTCGACCTGCTCGCCGCGCGCCTGCTCGGGCGCCATGTACGCCAGCGTGCCGACGATGGCACCCGCCTGGGTCCCGTGCGTGTCGACCGCGGCCGCCGCCTGGCTCCCGAGCGCGGCGGCCGGAGCCCCCGCCTGGCTCCCGAGCGGGCCGCTCGACACCGAGCGCGCGATGCCGAAGTCCATGATCAGCGCGTCGTCGCCGGCGATCATGATGTTGGCGGGCTTGAGGTCGCGGTGGACGACGCCAACCTGGTGGGCCGCCCGCAGCCCGAATGCCACTTGCTTCGCGATGCTCAGGGCCTGAGCCAGCGGGAGCTTGCCCTTGGTCAGGAGCTTCGACAGATCGGTGCCCTCGACGTAGGTCATCGTGAGGTACCTGATGTCGTCGATCTCCCCGAGATCGTGGATGCGGACCACGTTCGCGTGCGTCACCTGCCGGGCCAGCAGCAACTCGCGCTTGAAGCGCCGCTCCAGCTCCTGTGCATGGGAGGCGTCACCGGTCGCCCGAGGCTTGACGACCTTGAGCGCCACCGAGACCCCGAGCTCGGCGTCCCACGCCTGGTACACCGCGCCCATACCGCCCGCGCCCAGCAGTCGGATGATGTGATACCGCGCGCCGAACGCCTGCCCCACGGCCAGCAGGCCGACGTCGCCGGTGGCGGGCGTCTTCGGAGCGAGCGCCCGGTCCAGCGTCTGGGCCCAATCTATCGGCGGCTCCACCGGGCTGCCAACGAGGGTCGGGGCTTCCTCTAGCGAGACCTCAGAACGCGGCGAGCCGGACGGCTCGGCCGGCTGGGCGGCTCCGGTCGCTGGAAGCTGGAGCGAGCCGCCGCACTCCGGGCAGAACTTGCCGCTTCCAGTGCCGCTGTGCCCGCAAGCCGGGCAAGTCTCCACCACGTATGTTCGCGGCAATTATGCCACAGGCGATTGAAGCACCACCGCAGGCGCGGGGTCGGTGTCGTCCGAGGCCATGCTTCTCCCCCCCCAACAAGAAGCTGTAGGCTTCGCGGCATGAGGCTCTATCGCACCCTGCGCGGCGCGGTGGTCGAGGACGGAGGGAGTTGTCACCTGCTGGCAGGCGCCGACTGGGGCGCGCTCGTGAATCGGCGCGGGCTGCGCGCGGCCGCGGCGGCCGAAGCGGAGAGCCGCGGTGTCGAAGTTCCTCCCCCAACCGCCGCCGACGTGCTCGCACCGATCGAGCGTGCCGAGGTCTGGGCCGCCGGCGTCACCTACTATCGCAGCCGCGACGCGCGCATCGAGGAATCGAAGGACGCGGGCGGCGGCGATTTCTACGCGCGCGTCTACGACGCGCAGCGGCCCGAGCTCTTCTTCAAGGCGATGCCGCACCGCGTCTCGGGACCGGGCCTGCCGGTGCGGATCCGCAAGGACTCGCGCTGGAACGTGCCCGAGCCGGAGCTCGCGCTCTGGGTCAGCTCGGCCGGCACGATCGAGGGCTTCACGATCGGCAACGACATGTCGTCGCGCGACATCGAAGGCGAGAACCCGCTCTACCTTCCGCAAGCCAAGGTCTACGACGGCTGCTGCGGTCTCGGTCCCGCGTTGCTGGTAGCGGACGGTCCGCTGCCGAAGACGACGAAGATCGCGCTTCAGATCGCGCGCGGCGGCAGCGTCGCGTTCGAGGGCGAGACGTCGCTCGAACGCCTGAAGCGGACGCCTGAAGAGCTGGTGTCGTGGCTGATGCGCGACCAGAGTTTTCCCGACGGCTGCTTCCTGCTCACCGGAACCGGCATCGTCCCGGGCAACGAGTTCACGCTGCTGGCCGGCGACGAGGTCTCGATCGAGATCGACGGCATCGGCCGGCTGGTGAACCCGGTCGCGTAGCCGCCTACTTGAAGCGGACCTCGGCGTCCTTCGTCTCGACGTAATAGACGTCGCGGCCGTCGATCCAATCGCCGTGCTTCCGATACAGCGTCTTCACGTGCATGCGGCCGTCCGGTAGCAGCCGGGTGGCTCCCTTGACCTCGGTCACGCCCTCGGCATTGCCCTTCACGGTCTCGAGCGTGACCAGCGCGCCGCCCTCGACGCTGACTGTGCCGGTCGTGTAGAAGCCTCCGGTCGTGAAATAGAAGAAGACCAGGCTCTTCCGCTCCACGTCCCAGACGATCAGCGTTTCCCCGCCGTAGTCGCCATCGTTGATCGAGTGCAGGATCCGCACCGCTTTGCCGTTCAGCGCCACATCCCAGCGCGCGACGTCGATGATCGGCTTGTCGGGAGTCGATCGCGGGAACACGCCCCGCCACGCCTTGCCGAGCAAGGGCCGGAGCGGCTCGAAGTGCGGGCTCATCTCGGCGGCGAACGACGCTCCGGCTAGGCAATAGAGCCCGATCCCGAAGAGCAGGGCACGAGGCATGCGCGGGTTCATCCAGCCCTCCACACCGATTCGATTACGCGCGCGCGGCGAGTCCTTTAGGAGGCCCTCAGCGGCCGATGAGCTTCGCGAACGGATTCGTCGATCGAGGGCACTGGCAGCGCTTCTCGGGCGCGACGTTCTTCAGCGCCTCTTCGATGTGCTGGCCGCAACCCATCCAGGTCGGCTTGCCACAACGGGCGCACTGGATCTGATGACACATGAAGTTATTCTAGCGCGGTAGCAGCTCGCGCTTTGACACTCGCGATGCGGGCGGCGTAGCTTGCGGGTGGCTCGCCCGCTTGATCAAGGAGACCCGATGAGACCCTTCCGCACGCTCGCCTCGTGGCCGCTGCTGCTCGGCGCCGCCGCCGCGGCAGCCGCAGCGCCAACCCCCAACGGCCGCGGACAGACCGTCCAAGCCGACGACTTGCGGCGCTGGCTCGGCTACCTGGCCTCGGACGAGCTCGAAGGGCGCGCGACCTTCTCCGAAGGACTGGGGCTGGCCGCGGCGTACATCGCGACGGAGCTGAAAGCGGCAGGCGTCCAGCCCGGCGGCGATAGCGGCTCCTACTTTCAGCGCGTGAAAGTGCTCGGCGTCAAGAGCGCCAGCCGCTCCACGCTGACGCTGACGGTGAACGGCCAGACGCGAAGCTTCAAGGACGGCGAGGGCCTGTCGTTCCCGAGGAACGTCGGCGGGAAACGAAGGCTCGAGCTGGACCAGGCGGAGTTCCTCGGCTACGGCCTGGACGCGCCACTCGTCAATCACCTCGACTATCCAGGCAAGGACGTCAAGGGCAAGCTCGTGGTCTGGCTCGGCGCCGCGGGGCCGGAGGGAGTCGACGCCAGGACTCATCGGCGGCTCTTGACGGGACGCCATCGCTACGCGACCGAGCAGATGCGCGCAGCCGCGAGCCTCGGCCCCGAGCTGCCGGCCTTTCCGTTCCCCGGTCAGGAAGGCGAGCCGCAGGCTGCCACACCGAGTCCGTCACCGAGCGCGGCGCCGTCCGGCGGCCCGCCGGGTTTCGGCCGCGCGCCGCTGCCGGCGCCGGATTTCACCACTGTGCAACGCCTCGACAAGCCGGCACCTCCGAACGTGACGGCCAAGGACGAGCTTCTCGAATTCCTGTTCAGCGCGTCCGACGTGAAATACGCGGAGCTCAAGGAGAGGGCCCAGAAGCGCGAGCCGCTGCCGAGCTTCGCCTTGAAGAACGTCAAGCTCGTCTTCGATCTCGACGCCGACTACACGGTCGTGAGGACCCAGCTCACGCGCAACGTGGTTGGCATCGTGCCGGGGACCGACGCCGCCAGGAAAGACACGTACGTCGCGTTCGGCGCACACTACGATCACGTCGGCTACGCCGACGGCGAGATCTCTACGGGACCGAGCGGCCAGCGCCGGCTCGGGGCGCCGGGCCGGGTGAAGGACGGCGCACTCGAGGATCGGATCTGGAACGGCGCCGACGACGACGGCTCAGGCAGCGTGACGCTGCTCGGCGTCGCCAAGGCCGCGGTGTCGCAACGGCCGAAGCGCTCGATGATCTTCGTGTGGCACACCGGCGAAGAGCGCGGGCTGCTCGGCTCCCGCTTCAACGCCGACTACCCGGCGGTTCCGAACCAGAAGATCGTGGCCCAGCTCAACCTGGACATGGTGGGCCGGAACCGCGACGACAAAGGCGAAGAAGAGAACACCGTCTATCTGGTCGGCTCCGATCGGATCAGCACTGAGCTCCACAACTTGAGCGAGGCGACCAACAAGGCGCTGCCGCTGCCGCTGAAGCTCGACTACGAGCTGAACGACCCGACCGATCTGGAGCAGGTGTACTACCGCAGCGATCACTTCAGCTATGCGGCCTACGGGATTCCGATCATCTTCTATACGACCGCGCTCCACCCCGACTATCACGTGAACACGGACTCCGTCGAGAAGATCCGCTTCGACAAGATGGCGCGCATCGGCCAGCTCGTGCTCGCGACTGGTTTGCGCGTGGCCAACCTCGACCACCCGCCGGCGCGCGACGACAAGGGGCCGCGGGCAGGAAAGGGAAAGGGCGGGCCGATCGCGCCCTGAGCAGCTCGCCTCCTCTAGAGCGCCCGCAGCCTCTCCTTCGCCTCGTTGTACGCCAGCGCGCGCTCCAGGCCGTTCGCCTGCGAACCGACGACCGCCGCGTAGTTCTTCTTGGCGTTCTGCTTGTCGCCGGCGCGTTCGAAGGCGCGCGCCAGCAGCAGCGTGTGGAACGGGTCGGCGGGCACGTTGGCCTGCTTCAGGTGCTCGAGCGCCTTCGCCACGTCGCCCTTTTCCAGCATCAGGTAGCCGGCCAGGTAGTGGTAGGCGGGCAGGAACTGTTTCCCTTGCTCGCCGCCCTTCTCGATCATGCTGCGGATCGTCTCGGCTTCCTTCCAGGCGGCTTCGCTCTTGCCCATCCGCGCCAGCGTCCGGCACTTGCCGTGCAGCAGCCGGCCCAGCCAGATCTCTTTCTGATCGTCCGGCAGGTTGCTGCCCGGGATGCTGGCGTAGCCGCTCTCGTAGGCCTTCATCGCGGCTTCGCTGCGGCCGTTCTCGAGGTTGATGCGCGCGATCGAGTTCCAGATGAAGACCTCGGGGAAGGCCTGCGTAGCACCGCTGTCCTGGTACTCGCGGAGATAGGTCTCCAGGGCGCGGATCGCCGCGTCCGGGTTGCCCTCGTAGAGATGCGCGAACGCGAGTCCATAGCGAACCGCGAACGGCGCGGTGTTCTTCGGCAGCTCCTTCTCGACCGCTTCGAAACCGGCGCGCGCCTTCTTGTACTCGCCGTGGAGCAGGTCGTCGTTGGCGATGAAGGCGCGCATCCGCGGGCTCTTCGGCCCGATCGCGAGCGCTCTCTCGAACTGGACGCGGGCCTTGTCGCCCTGGCCGTTGTTCTGATAGATCTGGCCGAGCAACACCGGAACCAGCCGCTCGCCCGGATAGTCGGCGCCGAGTTTCTCCAGCAGCGGCGCACCGTCGGCGAGGGCCCGCGCGCCCTGCTCCGCCCGCACCACCACCATCGTCTCGATGAAGCGGCGCTCACCGTCGGAGGCTTTCTTCGCCAGCTCGACCGACTTGTCCAGGTGCGGCTGGTTCCCGGGAGCCGGCGTGACCGCCGAGAAGTAGTACTCGCCCATCGCGAAGTTGGGATCGGCGTCCACCAGCTTCTGCACGGTCGCCTGGATCGCGGGACCGGCCTGGAAGGTCTCGACCTGCCACTGGATCTCGGTCAGCAACTTCTTGGCCTCGGCCGACTGGGTCGTCCATTCGAACTTCCGGCCCTCGACGCGCGCGCTGGGCGCCCAACCGACGAGTGCACAAACGGCAAGCGGCAGCGCCGCGTTCGCGATAGCTTTCTTGAACTTCGTCATGGTCGTGCTCACCTCGTTATCGATGTAATACGCTGGAGCGCCTCCCCGCGGCACATCAAATTCGCTGAGTTGTCGATGAGTCGTCCACGAACCTGAATCTCTGGTTTGAACGCTCGTGCCGGCGCGCGTAGCCTGCGCTTCCGTCGCAATATTTGGAGGTCTGCCATGCGCATCGCTTCCCTCGCGCGCAGCGCCGTCCTGGTTCTCGGAGCGCTGCCGGCTCTGGCCCAGACCGGCAGCTTCACGCTGGATCAGGTGAAGAGCCTGCCGTTTCCCGACGGCCTGACGGCGCGCGGCCAGCGGCTGGCCTGGGCGTTCAACGAGAAGGGACCCCGCAACGTCTACGTCGCCGAGGCGCCGGACTGGAAGGCGCGCCGCCTCACCGACTACAAGGAAGACGACGGCCAGGAGCTGACGTCGCTCCAGATCTCGGCCGACGGCAAGCACGTCGTCTACGTGCGGGGCGGCGACCACGGCAGCAACTGGAACGACATCCCGCCCAATCCCGCGTCGTCTGCCGTCGCGCCGAAGGTGCAGATCTGGTCGATCCCGTTCGCCGGCGGCACACCGGCGCTGCTCGGCGATGGCGACGATCCCGTGGTCTCGCCCAAGAGCGACGCGGTGGCCTTTATCAACACCGGCCAGGCTTCCGTCGCGCCGATCGACGGCGCGTCGCCCGCGAAGAAGCTCTTCTTCGCCAAAGGGACGAGCGGCGACCTGCAATGGTCGCCCGACGGCTCACGGCTCGCGTTCGTATCGGCGCGCGGCGATCACGCCTTCGTCGGCGTCTTCACCAGCGAAGCCAAGCCGATCCAGTGGATCGCTCCGACGACCTCGCGCGACGGCTCGCCGCGCTGGTCGCCCGACGGCACCAAGCTCGCCTTCGTCCGCCGGCCCGGGGCGGGCGGTCCGCCGGACCCGATTCTCGAGCGGCGCCACCAGCCGTGGTCGATCTGGACGGCCGACGCGCAGAGCGGCGAGGCGAAGCTGCTCTGGAAGGCGCCCGAGACGCTGCGCGGCTCGCTGCCATCGACGCACGGCGGCGTCAACCTGCGCTGGGCGGCCGGCGAACGGATCGCGTTCCTGTCGTACGTCGACGGCTGGCCGCATCTCTATTCGATTCCGGCGACCGGTGGAGAACCGCTGCTGCTGACACCCGGCAGCTTCATGGCCGAGTACGTGGAGATGTCGTCCGACGGCCGCTTCCTGGTCTTCGCCGGCAACGCCGGCAAGGACCCGAACGACATCGACCGCCGGCACGTGGTGCGAACGCCGGTGGACCGCGCGGCGCCCGAAGTGTTGACGCCGGGAACCGGGAACGAGTGGACGCCGGTGGTGCTGGGCGACGGCTCCGTCGCGTACCTCTCGTCCACTCCGCAGCGGCCACCGCTGCCCGCCGTGCTCGGAAGACCGGGCGCGACGCCGGTCTTGATCGGAGCCGACCGGATCCCCGCCGACTATCCGCTGGATCGTCTGGTCACGCCCAAGCCCGTCGTCTACAAGTCGAGCGACGGCTTCAGCATCCACGCGCAGCTCTTCGAGCGCGCGGGCGGTCCGGCGAAGAAACCGGCGATCGTCTACGTCCACGGCGGGCCGCCGCGCCAGATGCTGCTCGGCTGGCACTACTCCGACTATTACTCGAACGCCTACGCGCTCAACCAATATCTCGCGAACCGCGGCTTCGCGGTGCTGTCGATCAACTACCGGCTCGGCATCGGCTACGGCTACGAGTTCCATCGCCCGCCCGATTCCGGCGCGCAGGGTGCCTCGGAGTATCTCGACGTGAAGGCCGCCGCCGAGTGGCTCCGCACCCAACCCCAGGTCGACCCGAAGCGGATCGGCATCTACGGAGGCTCCTACGGCGGTTTCCTGACGGCACTCGCATTGGGCCGCAACTCCGACCTGTTCGCGGCCGGTGTCGACATCCACGGCGTCCACGACTTCACCGCCGACGCCGGCCGCAGACTGGGCGGCACTGAATGGCGCTACGAGAAGAACGACTACGAGAAGGCCGCCGAGGTCGCCTGGAAGTCTTCGCCGGTCGCAGCACTCGCGACCTGGAAATCGCCGGTGCTGCTGATCCACGCCGACGACGACCGTAACGTTCGCTTCAGCCAGACCGTGGATCTCGTTCGCCGGCTCACCGCGTTGGGCGTCGAGCACGAGGAGATCGTCATCCCCGACGACACCCACCACTTCTTCCGCCACGCCAACTGGCTGATCGTGAACCGCGCGACCGCCGCGTTCTTCGAGAAGAAGTTCCTGGGTGGGACGCACCAGTGAGCCGGCGTGACGCACACCTGATCGCCATCGCGGCGCTCGCGGCCAGCTCCGTGACGGCCGCCGAGCCTCGTCATCTCATCTACCTGCACGGCCGCATCGTCCAGGAGCAGCAGAGCGCGCGTCCGCAGCACCCGCAGTACGGGTACTACGAGCTCGAGAAGATCCGGGACGCGTTTCGACAGCGAGGCTTCGTCGTGAGCGCGGAGGTTCGGCCGAACCCGGCAACCGTCACGGCGTCGGCGGACGTCGTCATCGAACAGGTGCGGACGCTTCTCGCGTCGGGCGTGCCGGCCGAACGGATCACCATCGTCGGAGCGTCGATGGGAGCGAGCATCGCGTTCCTGGCATCGACGCGGCTGCAGAATCCCAAGCTGCGCTTCGCCTTCCTCGGCGCTTGTTTCTCCGCGAACGACCGCGCGCTGCAGGCGGAGGAGGGCAAGGGACCGAGCGGCCGGCTGCTCTCGATCCGCGAAACGAGCGACGACTTGACCGCTGATTGCCCGGCCTGGACCAACGATCGCGAGTCCTCGGTCCCGTCTTTCCGCGAGATCGTGCTCAGCACCGGCTTCAACCACGGCTTCATCTACCGGCCGCTCCCCGATTGGGTGAATCCTGTGGTCGAGTGGGCGGAGGCAAGAACGCCATGAGCCCAGATGACCTCGAGGGCGATCGGACGCAGTGAAGGCGGATCTCCCCTCTCCGAAGCGCACGGCGTTCCTGCTCGGAGCGTTGTTCCTGGTGGACCTTGGCTTCATGGGTCAGGGTCTTGTGTCACTCCTGATCGCGGCGCTCGGTGTCTTGCTGCTTCCGCTCGGAACCCTCGTGAGCATCATCCGCCAGCAGCGCCCGCGCGCGGCCAACCGCGCCACGCGCGCCGCGATCTACCTCGTTCTGGGAGCCGCGACGCTGGGCACGCTCCGGTTCCACGCCCGCGTCGCGGCCACGAACGCGGCGCGGTTGATCGCGGCGTGCCAGGCGTACCAGGCGAAGCACGGGCAGTACCCGAAGCAGCTCGAGGACCTGGTTCCGGGGCACCTGCCGTCAGTGCCGCGCGCCAAGTACGTGATGGCGTTCGGCCAGTTCAGCTATTGGGCGACTCCCGAGAGCCACACGCTCCTCTACGTCGCGCTTCCGCCGTCGGGCCGCCGGCTCTACCACTTCGAAGAAGCTCGCTGGAGCCGGCTCGACTGAGTCCGCGCCGGCGGAGTCGCTAGGACCCCGCGACCGCCGCCTTCGGCTTCGCCAGCGCAACGACGACGGCTCCGATCAGCGTCCCGACCAGGACCGTGAACGCGATCCAGATCGTCATCTGTGGGACGAAACCGATCAGGAACCACCGGCCGAGCGGCCCCATCGCCACCAGGTTCGGCGGTGGGTCCGGCGGCAGAACGTCGTAATGGGTCCCCCAGTTACCGTAGATCGCGAGCAGCATGACGATCGCCACGGGGATGCGAGCCGCGAGCCCGTATCCGAAGAGCAGCTTCGCGAGCTCGGGCCAGGCCTTCCAGGGGATGAAGGCGGCCGCGAGCGATACGAGAAAGGCGGCCATGATCGCGCTGACGCCGAGTTTCTGCGCGCCGGCGAACGTGCCCAAGGTGAGCGCCAGCCCCAGAAGCGCCAGGCCCGCGGCCTTCCACGCGTTCTGTGGGCCCTTGCCGCTCACCGCCAGCTGCCAGGCGAAGTATGGCCCGAGGACGAGGGGCAGCCAGGAGATTCCGACCATGGCTCCGCCTCCTCCCGCCGCCGGGTTGAAGAGGGCGCTCGACCAGTGTTGCAACTCGCCCGTGAGTCGCAAGAGGGTGATGGCAAGCGTGATCACGGCCGGCCACAGGATCAATTGCATGAGGGACGTCCTTTCTCGATCGAGAAGCGAGGCCCATCGTAGACCAGCAGCGAAGACGAGGTAACGCCGCTCGCCGCGCAGCGGCCAGTCCGGTATAGTCCTGATAGTCATCGTGACTATCAGGAGGGCGATATGCGTCGAGGTCGTGCCGCATGGCCGGTGGCGGACGCCAAGGCCCGGCTGAGCGAGCTGATCGAGAACGCGATCGCCGCCGGACCGCAGACGATCACGCGCAATGGACGGCCCGCGGCGGTCGTGGTGTCGGTCGCCGAGTGGACGCGCAAGAGCCGGCGCAAGGGCAACCTCGCCGAGTTCCTGGCCCGCTCCCCGCTCCGGGCTTCGGGTATCAAGACGCCTCGGGCGAAGGATGGCGCTCGCGCCGTCAAGTTGTGAACTACCTTCTCGATACCAACGTCGTGTCGGAGTGGGCGCGGCCGCGACCGGCGCCTCAGGTCATCCGCTGGCTCGCCGACGCGGATGAGGATCGCGTGTTCCTGAGCGTGATCACGATCGCCGAGCTCGAGCGCGGCGTCTCACTGCTGCCAGCGGGCAGCAAGCGCGAGAGTCTGAGGGCGTGGATCGCGAATGACTTGCTGGAGAGATTCGAGGGCCGGCTCCTCGACGTCAGCGTTGACGTCGCCCGGGAATGGGGCGCCGTCATGTCCGCCGCGCAGCGCGCCGGCCGACCCCTCGCTGCAATGGACGGCTTCTTCGCCGCGACCTCGCGCGCTCACGGGCTCGCGCTCGTCACCCGAAACGACGCGGATTTCGCCGCGACCGGCGTCGAGATCCTCAACCCCTGGAAGCTCTGACCTCGGCTCCCACGGGTGAGCTGAGCCAGCCAACGGACTGAGCCGCTCGCGCAGCAGCTTGGCGAGCCAAGCGCCGAGCCTCGCCTGAGACGAACGCCCAGATCTCCTGCCTCGGCAGTTACTTAACGGTCTGCGCCGCGGTATCCGGCGCCAGGCACGAGGCCTGCAGTGGCCAGGGTGAGGCTTCGGAACCATGGCAATGCGCGAGCACTCTTCGACGGAAATCAGCAAGCGTGCGAGCTTCGCAGGTATTCGCTACGCGAACTGCTGGGAGGACGCGGACGTCCTCGCCCAGGGCCTCGCGCCGCTCCGTGGCGCGCGCTGCCTCTCGATTGCCTCGGCGGGCGACAACACTCTCTCGCTGCTGGCTGGCGGAGCCGCGTCGGTCGTGGCTGTGGACCTGAGCCCTGCCCAACTCGCCCTGGTCGAGTTGAAGATGGCGGCTTTTCGCCGCCTTCCCTACGCCGAGCTTCTCGGCTTCCTCGGCGTCCGACACTGCTCATCGCGGAGGGCCATCTATGCCGATCTGCGCGATTCGCTCGGCGAGGCGGCGCGGACCTTCTGGAACGCTCGCGGTCAAGCGATCGCGGCTGGCATCGTCGATTGTGGCCGGCTCGAGTGTTACTTCACCACGTTCCGCCGCTACGTGCTGCCGTTCATTCATGGCGGCGCGAGCGTGGAGTCACTGTTCGCGCCCAAGAGCCGGGAAGAGCGCGAACGCTTCTTCGAGGAACGCTGGAACACCTGGCGCTGGCGTCTGCTGGTACGTGTCTTCTTCGGCCGCCACGTCATGGGCCGACTCGGCCGCGACCCCGAGTTCTTCCGCTACGCGGAGGGCGCCGTCGCGGAGCAGATGCTGGCGCGCACGCGGCATGCCGTCACCGTTCTGTCCCCTCACGACAACCCGTACCTGCGCTACGTCCTCACCGGCAGCTTTGGCCCGGCGCTTCCCCACTACCTGCGCCCGGAGCATTACGCGAGCATCCGCGACGGCCTCGATCGCGTGCGCCTCTGGCTCGGGCCCGTCGAGGACGTCGCGGCACGCCTGGAGCCGGCGAGCATCGACGCCTTCAATCTCTCCGACGTAGCCGAGTACATGGACCTCGAGCGCTACCACCTCCTGCTCGAACGGCTCCATGCCGCGGCGGCGCCGGGAGCGCGTCTCGTGTACTGGAACTTGCTGGCCCCGCGACGGCGGCCGGATTCCATGCGGCATTGGCTCACCGGCCGCGAGCCGTACGCGCATCGACTGTGCGCCGAGGCTCGAGCATTCTTCTATCGCGAGCTGATTCTCGAGGTGGTCCGATGAGCGCCGCCGCCGTTCATGATCTGGACAGCCTGCTTCTCGTTGGCCTGCTGTGCGCTGCGATACTGGCCCTGGCTGAGGCCCTGCGTCGCCTCGGCCGCGTCGACGCCGAGTCGACGCGCAAGCTGGTCCACGTCCTGATGGGCCTCACCGTAGCGACCTTCCCCTGGGTGTTCCGGTCCAGTTGGTCGGTGGCGCTCCTGTGCTCCAGCTTCGCGGGCCTCCTGGAATGGGGTCGACGCGAGCGCCGGCTGCTCTCCGTCCACGGCGTGGCGCGGGCGTCTCTGGGCGCCGTCTACTACCCGGCGGCCGTAGCGCTGGTCTTCGTCCTCGCTCACCACCGGCCCTGGATCTACCTGCCCTCGATCCTGGTGATGACCGTCTCCGATACCGTCGCCGCGCTCGTGGGCAAAGCCTCCGGCCGACACGTGTATCGGGTGGCCGCGGGCACCAAGAGCCTCGAGGGCTCCGCCGCGTTCTTCATCTCCGCGCTTCCGTGCGTGTACGTCCCGCTCCGCCTGACGGCGCCGCTGACGGAGATCGACTGCGCGCTCGCAGCCTTGGGCACCGCCGCGCTGGCCGCCGGCCTGGAGGCGGTTTCCGCTGACGGGAGCGACAACTTCACGGTCCCGATAGGCACGTGCTTCGCCCTGACCCTGCTCGTCGCTACACCCCTTCTTGGCGTCGTCCTGGTGTGGGCCGCGAGCCTCACGACGGCTTGCATCGTGGTCGCGGCGAACGCTGGATCGCGACGCGGTCGGATCGCACCGGCCTTCGGGCAGAGCCGGAGATGACCATGCTGCCACGCGCCGGCTTCACTTCGAGAATCAGCCTCTACCTGGCCGAGATGTTCCCGGTCGGGCCTCGCCTCGTGGCGGCGTTCCTGGTCTCCAGCAGCTTCCCCACGATCCTCGGGCGCATCCATGGAATGCCGGTAACGGCTCGAGTCCTGCTGCTGGGCGCCGCGAGCGCCTTCTCACTGATGCTGATCCTCCGCCTGATGGATGAGCTCAAGGACGTGGCGGTGGATCGGGCGCTGTTTCCGAGTCGCCCGCTCCCTTCGGGCCGAGTGCTCGAAGCGGACATCGCCTTCTCTCTGACCGTGGTGATCGCCCTCTTTCTCGCAGTTCACGGGGGCGCCGGCTATGCCCTCGGGTCCGCGGCCGCGGTGCTGGGCTACGCCTTCCTGATGTTCCGCTGGTTCTTCGTTCCCGGTGTGATGCGCCCGCGTCTCTGCCTCACCCTCGCGACCCACACGCCAATCATCCCGCTCCTGCTCCTGCATCTGCTCGTGATCTTCGCCGCGGCGGGTCACATTCAACCGGGTCGGATCCGTTGGGCCTCCTCGCTGCTGCTGGTCGGAGCCTATTGGGCGCTCTTCTTCGCCTGGGAAATTTCCCGCAAGGTCCGCTCCCGTGAAGAGGAGGACGCGTACGTGACCTACTCGCGGCTGCTCGGGCCCCGCGGGGCGGTCCTGCTGGCGGGCGGAGCACAGGCGCTGGCCACGGGCGCTGGGCTTCATCTCGTCCGAGCGCACGGCTTGTCCTGGGTCCTCGCCGCCGGACTGGGAATCGGATGCGTCGTCACTTTGCTCGGCCACACTCGATTCCTGCTGCACCCGGACCGCCGCACGTCGAGGCTGCGCCGCTTCGCCGAGGCGGACATCTTCTGCGTCCTCATCGGCGGCTGCTTCGCATGAGCGCAATCGCAATGCTCCCCGCCTGTTCCGCGGCTCTCCTCGCGTGCGACCTCCCGATCGCGTCTGTCTCGCCACGCGAGGTGGGTGGCAAGGGCTGGAACCTGTTCCGTCTCCGCAGCCTGGGCTTCTTGGTGCCGCGATGGCTGGTGATCCAGAGCAGCGTGTTCGACGAGGCGATCGCGCCGATACGCCCGGCCATCCGGCAGGCTCTGGAAGGCATCGATCCCTCGGACCGCGCCGCTGCGGCCGCGGCGGCGCGCCGCATCGCAGAGGTGATTGGGGACTGCGAGTGGCCCGCGGCCCGCGACACGGAGCTGGGTGATGCGATCGACGGCGCGCTGGGAGGCGCCACTCTCTTCTCCATCCGTTCGTCCGTGGTGGGTGAGGATTCGGCGGAACATTCCTTCGCGGGGCTGATGGACTCGGTCCTCAACGTGGGCCGCGCCGACATCGCGGCGGCCGTCCGGCGGGTCTGGGCCTCGGCCTTCTCCGAGAGAGCCCTCTTGTATCGGCAGCGCAAGCGACTCGGCTTCGCCGACATCACCACGGCCGTGGTGGTCCAGGAGATGGTCCAGGCCGACGTGTCCGGAGTGCTCTTTACCCGCGATCCCGCCGACTTCTCGCGTTGCTGCATGATCTCGGCAGGCTTCGGCCTGGGTGAGGGCGTCGTCGCCGACGCCGTCGAAACCGACACGTACCGCGTCGGCTGGAACGGAACAGCGATCGAGAGCGAGCTGCGATCCAAAGACACCCGCATCGTCCTCGACCGCTATGCGCGGAAGGGAACGGTCACGGAGCCGGTTCCGCTCGACCGGAGGACCGGCCCGGCCCTCGTCGAGAGCCAGATCCGAGAGCTTCGCGACGCCGGCATCGAGGCCGAGCGTTGCTTCGGTGCGCCGCAGGACATCGAGTGGGCCTTCGATGCCAGCGGACGCCTGTTCCTGCTTCAAGCGCGCCCGATCGTGCGCGCGGGCCAAGCCGCCGCCTCCGCGGGAACACGCCGCTTCTGGGACAACTCCAACATCGTCGAGAGCTATCCCGGCCTGACGTTGCCGCTCACCTTCACGTTCGTGCAGAGCGCCTACGAACAGACGTTCCGGCGCGCCGCCCTTGGCTTCCTGCCCTTCGGGGGCCGATCGCGGCCGCGGCCGGGAGTCTTCAGGAACCTGTTGGGCCTTCTCGACGGTCGCGTCTACTACAACCTCGGGAGCTGGTACGAGATGTTCTCGTACCTGCCTGCGCCCGACCGGCACCAGGAGGCCTGGGACCGGATGATCGGCATCGCGGAGAAGACACGCGTCACGCACACGGCGGTCGGGCGGTTGACACGACTCGCGTCTCTCTTGGCCGCCGTCTCGATCCTGCTGCGGACCCGGGCGATCGCCCACGATTTCTTCGCACGCTTCGAGAGCTTCTATTCCCTGTACCGTGGCGCCGGCGCCGCGGAGGCCACAGCCGAGGAGCTCGCGGCGACCTTCCGATCGGTGGAAGAAGCCGCGGCCGGCTTCTGGCACCTGACGATCTACAACGACTTCTGCGCGATCCGGTACCACGAGTGGCTCACTGGCCTCTGCGCCCGCTGGAAACTCGACGCCGCGGGCTTGCAGAACGCGCTGCTCGCGGGAGAGAAGGGCATCGAAAGCGTCGCCCCGGTGCGCTCGCTGGTCCGAATCGCCGAGAGGGTTCATCAGGATCCCGCGTGGCGTGAGCTCTTCGAGGGCAGCGACGACAAGGCCATTTGGGATGCGATCCAGAACCGAGTGCAGCACCGCACTCTCAGGGATGCGTTCCTCGCCCACCTCGATGCTTTCGGCGATCGGGGCATCGAAGAGCTGAAGCTCGAGGCGCCGACCTTCCGGGAGCAACCCGAGCGGCTGGTGACCCTGGCGAAACGCTACGGACGGCTGGGCCTCACAGTCGCGGTCCTGGCGTCGCAGGAGCGGAACGCCGCGGTTTCGGTCGAAGCAGCGCTGCACGAACATCCGCTCCACTTCGCGGCGCGAAAAATCCTGGGCTTCGTGCTGGCGCACGCGCGCCTCGCGATCCAGACACGCGAGAACATGCGCTTCGCCCGGAGCCGCCTCTTCGGCATCGTGCGGCGCCTGTTCCGCCGGCTGGGGGAGCGGTTCGCCGAGGGCGGTCTCTTGGAGAGCCCAGCCGACATTTGGCTTCTGACGAAGGACGAGGTCTTGGGCTTCGTCGACGGAACCGCGGTCACGCAGGACCTGAAGGCGCTGGTGCGGCTTCGCAAGGCGGAGTACGAGCGGTTCGCACGCCTCGACACCGCGGAGCGCCTCGAGACCCTGGGCATCCCCTATCTCGAAACCCTCCATCAGGAAAGAAAGGCCGAGCACGGCGAACAGGTGCTGCGCGGCACGGGCTGCAGCGCCGGACGCGGAACGGGACGGGCGAATGTGGTGACCGACCCGAAAGCCGCGGTGAGCGATCGCGACCAGGTGCTGGTGGCGAGATCCACCGATCCCGGCTGGGTGTTCCTGATGATCGCTTCAGCCGGGATCGTGGTGGAGAAGGGCAGCCTGCTCTCGCACACCGCCATCATCGGCCGCGAGCTCGGCATCCCCACGGTCGTCGGCGCGAAAGGCGCGACGCGGCTCATCCCCGACGGAGCGGCGATCACTCTCGACGGAACCACGGGAGAAGTCCGATGGAACTGAAGGCCTTCGGCTTCGACGGGCCGTGGACGGAGGCGTTCCTCGGTCTGGGGTACGACCTCTACCGGGGCGATCCCGCGTGGATCGCGCCCTTCCGGAAGGAGCTCGCCGCCCAACTGTCGTCGGCGTTTCCTTTCTACGGGCGGCCCGGGAACGATCACCGGCGTTTCCTCGCGCTCTCCGGCGGAACGCCGGTGGCCCGTTGCCTCGCGTCGGTGAACCACGACCTCCGCGATCGCGACGGGACGCCTGTCGGAGGCATCGGGTTCTTCGAAGCGGTGGACGACTACGCCGCGGCCGAGGGCGTTCTCTCTGCCGCGGCACGCTGGCTCCGCGAGCAGCACGGCATCGGCCGAATCTGGGGACCGTTGAACTTCGACATCTGGCACGGCTACCGGTTCATGACACGCGGCTTCGACCGGGATCTCTTCAACGGAGAGCCCTACAACAAGCCCTACTACGCGGAGTTCTTCGAGCGCTTCGGGTTCGTCGCCAAGCAGCGCTGGAACACGCTGGAGATCGACGGCGCGACCCTCGATCGCCTCGCGTCGAGCGGCGCGGCTCCCGCCCGCGAGGTGCTCGAACGCGGCTACCGGTTCGAGCCGTTCGACCTTCGACGCTTCGCTGCCTCGATCGAGACGCTTCACTCCGTCCTGACGCGTTCCTTCTCGCGCTTCCTGGGCTACACGCCCATCTCGCTTCCCGACTTTCGAGGCCTGATGTCCGTGGCTCGTCATGCGCTTCATCCTGATGGCTCGACGTTCGTCTACGACTCCGAGGGCGCGCTCGTGGGTTTCGCGGGCGTCTTCCGCGACCTGGGGCCGGCTGTCCGGACGATGCGGGGAGAGCAAGGGCTCCTGGCGCGGGCCCGTTTCCTGCGTGAGCGTCGACGGACTCGGCGCCTGATGCTCCACGTCGGGGGGATCACGCCAGAGGAAGCCGCGAAGCACAAGGCGCTCGCCAAAGGAGCCTTCGGTCACGTCGTGGGCCGGCTTCGCGCGCAAGGCTGCGACAGCCTGCTGGCGACGCTGATCGCCAGGGGCAACCCGGTCCGCCGTCTTTATGGAGAGTGCGCCAAGCACTGCAGCCGCGAGTACGCGCTCTACGAGATGAACCTGTGAGCGAACCGATCCTGTACCAAGACCGACGGAGCCGCGCGCTGCTGACGGAACGCGTCTACGCCGACGGCTTCCTCCATTGGCTGTACAACACCCGGTCGGGGACGTCGCTCGCGGGTCTTCTGACCCAGCCGTGGCTGTCACGCCTCTACGGCCGGGCGAACAACAGCGCGTGGAGCCGCCGTCGCATCCGGCCTTTCGTCGAGCAGATGGGCATCGACCTGGAGAGCTCGATGAAGCGGATCGACGAGTTCAAGAGCTTCAACGACTTCTTCACCCGTGAGATCCAACGCGCGAGCCGGCCGGTTTGCGAAGAGCCGGACGCGTGCGTGGCGCCCGCTGACGGCAAGCTGCTCGCATATCCACGCGTCGAGGCGCAGCAGAGCTTTCGGATCAAGCGAAGCCGCTTCAACCTCGGCGAGCTGCTCGGCGACCCGGCCGAGGCCATCCGCTTCGCCGGTGGATCGCTGGTGGTCAGCCGTCTGGGTCTCGCGGATTGCCATCACTTCCACTTCCCCGACTCCGGCGTCCCGGAAGCCGCGCGCGCCATCCCTGGACGGCTCCACGCTGGCGGGCCATATGCGCTCCGAACGCTGGTGCCCTTCTTCACCGAGAACCAGCGGATGGTCACCCGCTTCGAGTCGGACCAGTTCGGCCCGATGGCGATCGTCGAGATCGGGGCGCTCAGCGTCGGCTCGATTCGGCAGCGGTTCGAGTCTGGCGCGAGGGTCGCGAAGGGCGATCCCAAGGGTTGCTTCGAGTTGGGCGGCTCCACGGTGGTCCTGCTGTTTCGACCCGGCGCGATCCGGCTCGACGCCGATCTCTGCGCCGCGACGTCGCGCGAGCTGGAGACCTTGGTCCGGAGAGGTGAGGCCATCGGCCGAGCGTCCCGGACGCGGAGGACGACATGACTCGCTTTCCAGGCGCTGTCGTTCGCTATCGGGGCCGGATTGCGGTCGCCTGGCTCGGCGCCTGCGCTGCGCTACTGCCTTTGGCCAACCGCGCCGAGGAAGCGCTCGATGTCTCGGCGCGGATCGAAGGCAGCGAGTCCGCCGCCGTCGAGAGCCTGCTCGCCACGCGGTTCGAGTCTCCATTCGCCCGCAATGCGCTCCTCGTCATCACGGGCCTGCCCGCGCCGAGCACGGATGCGGGAAAGGACGCGCTTCGCGAGGTGGTGGCCGCGGTCGGCAGCGAGCCGCACGTGACCCGCACCTTTTCATACCTCGACACCGCTGATCCTCTCTTCCTCGGCTCGACCGGTAGCTTCGTCATCGTCGGCTTCGATCCACGCGCTAGCTCCGTGGACGCGGTGATCCCGTCGCTTCGCGCCGCGACGGCGCCGGTCGCCGCCCGACTCGCGCGGAGTCATCCCGAGGCCGCGCTGAAGTGGACCGGCGAGCCGATCCTCAACTACGACATCCGGCGCGCCAGCTCAGCCGACGTGCGCAGCGCCGAGAGACGGGCGCTGCCGCTCACGCTGGCACTGCTGCTGCTCGCATTCGGCGCGTTCACAGCGGCCCTGCTCCCGATCGCGTCCGGAGCGCTGGCCATCATCCTGGCCCTCGCCGCCGCGGCGCTGCTGGCGCGGGTGATGCCGCTGGCCGTGACGCTGCAGAGCATCGTGTCGATGCTGGGCCTCGGTCTCGGCATCGACTATGCGCTGCTGACGGTCAGCCGCTTCCGGGAGTCGCTGCGAAGGGGGCGCAACGCGGAAGAGGCCGCCGAGGATGCGGTTCGCCACGCGGGAGGGACCGTCGCGCTCTCGGGTGCCGCCGTCGGGATCGGGTTCCTGGGACTCCTCGTCATCCCCTTGAGTGAGATCCGCTCGATCGCCGTCGGAGGTCTGCTTGTCGTCGCGGCCTCGGTTCTGCTCGCGACGACGCTGCTTCCGGGGCTGTTGGCGTGGCTCGGGGCGCGGGTCGGGATGGGGTGGCGGGAGAGCCGCCTTTTGGTTCGCATCACCGCCGACCCGTGGCGGCGCTGGGGCGCCTTTGTCGCGGCGCATCCCGTCGTCGTCCTCGCCGTCGCCGGCGTGCCCACGGTCCTGCTCGCCCTCGAGGCCCGGCGTCTCCATACCGGGTTCCCGCTGGACGGCCTGCCTCCGGCGTTGGAGTCGACGCTCGCGCTTCGGGAGCTTCAATCGATGGAGCGGAGCGGCCTGATCCAGGAGATCCGGGTGGTGCTGGAGTTTCCCGAGGAGACCTCGGCCGTCAGCGCCGAAGGCTGGGCGGCCACGCGGCGGCTCGGCGAACGGATCAGCGCTGACCCGCGCGTGGCCCGGGTTCGCTCGTTGCGAACCTACGCGGGCGACCGTGCCGACGATCTCGGCTTCATCAGCCTGCTGCCCGGCTTCCTGAAACGCTGCTACCTGAGCGGCGAAGGCGACGCGGCGCTCCTGGAGGTAATTCCTCGCGAGTCGGCGCAACCGACCGAGCTGAGCGGTTTCGTGCACGAGCTGCGGGGGCCGGAAGCCGCCAGTTGGGCGGAGCTGCCCGGTGTTCGACTCCACGTGGGCGGCGTGCCGGCCTTCAACGCGGACTACGAGGACGCGCTCAACGGCCGCTCGGCCGCCGCGATCGCGCTCGTGATCGCGGGGACGTTCGTGACGCTGCTGTTCGGATTCCGGTCGCTGCTGATCCCGATCAAGGCGGTGGCCTTGAACCTGCTGTCGGTCGCCGCCGCCTTCGGCGCCGTGGTGCTGGTCTTCCAGGACGGGCATGGCGCCGGCGGGCTCGGCCTCGCCGGTCCCACCGCGTGCATCTTCCCGGCTGTGCCGATCGTGGTCTTCTGCATCGTCTTCGGCCTCAGCATGGACTACGAGGTCTTCCTCGTCGCGCGCCTGGTCGAGGCGCGACGCGCCGGCTGGTCCGATGCCGCGGGCCTCGCGGAGGCGCTGGCTCGGACCGGCGGCGTCATCACGAGCGCCGCCGCCATCATGGTGGCGGTCTTCGGGGCCTTCGCCCTCGGCGACTTCCTGCTGATCAAGATGCTCGGTTTCGCTCTCGCCGTCGCGGTGCTGATCGACGCCACCGTGATCCGCGTCGCGCTGGGCCCGGCGCTACTGTGCCTGGCGGGCGGATGGAACTGGTGGCCTGGAACAGTCGCGGGCCACCGGAATGAATCCGGTGGCCCTATTGAAGCGGGGGGCAATGCCCCCCTCACGCCCCCACTACGACGCTCCAATGCAGTCGCGGACCCTGCCGAAGCCAGGAGTTGAGCGGAGGGAATCATGCCGGTTTCACGCAGGGTCGCGGGCGACGTCCTGGCGGAGATCCGCCGGATGACCGAAGGGATCGGCCTCACCGCGCGGCTTGCGAGCCGCCCTTCGGACGTGGAACCTCTACCGACGGAGATCCCGCGGGACCGCAAGACGCAGTCGTGTCTCATGGAGCGCCGCGCACTTCTCGAGAAGATCGGAGGCCCCCTCGCCGCGCTCACAGGTGAGCGGACCGTGGCGCCCGAAGACGGTTTCAAGGGGAACATCGAGAACTTCGTCGGCCTCGCCCAGGTGCCGGTAGGCGTGATCGGCCCGCTCCGGATCAACGGCCTTCACGCTCACGGCGATTTCTACGTGCCCCTGGCGACGACCGAAGGGGCCCTGGTCGCCTCCCACGGCCGCGGAGCTGCGGCGATCGGCCGTGCCGGCGGGGCGCGCAGCATCTGCATGATGCAGCGCGTGACCCGGGCTCCGCTCTTCCACTTCGCGGACATGGTGGAGGCGGGCCTCTTCGTCGCCTTCGCGCTCGACGAGTTCGCCGAGCTTCAGCGGCTCGCGGCCGAGACGACCCGCCACGGCCGGCTCGAGGATCTGCGCGTGCATTGGGATGGCAACCTCGTGTACCTGCTGTGCGACTACTCGACGGGCGATGCCGCGGGCCAGAACATGGTGACCCTCGCGACGGAGCGGGTCGTCGAGTATCTTGCCCGCGCCTCGCCGGTCCGGCCGCGCTTCTTCGCGGTCGAGAGCAACCTGTCGGGGGACAAGAAGGCCTCGATGCTCGCGTTCCAGTATGTGCGGGGCCGGCGCGTCGTCGCCGAGGTGGAGCTGCCGCGCGCGGTCGTCGAGGAGACGCTCCACACAACGCCCGAGGCCATGGAAGGGTATTGGCGGGCGGCCTTTGTCGCCGCTTCGCAGGCCGGCACGATCGGGATGCAGGGGCAGTTCGCCAACGGCCTGGCGGCGCTCTTCATCGCGTGCGGGCAGGATGCCGCTTGCGTCGCCGAGGCGGCCGTGGGGAACTGCCGCTTCGAGACGACGCCCTCCGGCCTCTACGTGTCCGTTTGCCTCCCGAACCTCATTGTCGGCACGGTCGGAGGCGGAACCGGGACACCCACGGCCCGCGAGTGCCTGGGCCTCATGGGATGCGTCGGGGACGCCAAAGCCGGGAAGCTCGCGGAGATCGCAGCCGCCGTCGTTCTCGCCGGAGAGATCTCGATCAATGCCGCCCTTGCGAACGGGCGCTTCGCCCGTGCCCACGCGACGCTCGGCCGCAAGCAGTCCGCTACTCCGAGGTGAACCTCGGCGCCCTTAGGGCTTACGGCTGAAGCTCGACCTGGTAGTTCATGACGAAGGACAGGATCCGCGAGGCCTCGAGCATGTCTTTCGCGGTGAAGCGCACCGCATGCGCGTCGACGCGCTTGAAGAAGGGCAACCAGCTCAGCACCTCCGACGGCCGGTAGGCCTTGAAACGGATCTCGACCTCCACCGGCGTCCGAGCCTTGACCGGGGTGAGCTGAGCCCGTTTCGCGTATCCCTTGCGGACGGCATCCTTGATCAGGTTCCGCGAAGCCTCGGGCATCAAGACACGCGCCGAGTGGAAGCCGTACGGCCATTTCACGATCGCGCCTTCGACGCCGGGCACGAGCGCCTGGACCTCCTTGACGGCCGCTTCGTCGCCTGAGACCGCCAGCACCGGCACGCCATAGTGAGCCGCGGTTGCGGCGTTCCAGGCGCCCTCCGTCATCGAGGTGCCGTTGACCTTCAGGTCGGTCAGGTTCGCGCTCGACATCGTGTGGGCGCGCACGCCCTCGGCGTTGGTCGTGCTGGCGTGGTAGCCGATGAAGATGACGCCGTCGAAGCTGTCGTCGATGCCTTGCATCATGCCGAGCGGGCGCGGCGCGCCGCGCACGAGCTGGACGTCGACGGGCAGCTTCTCGACCAGCAGGTTTTGGAAGTTGCCGTGCGAATCCGCGATCACGAACTCGCTGGCGCCCGCCTCGCGAGCCGCCGCGATCGCGGCGTTCGTCTCCTCGGTCATCAGCTCGCGGAAGCGCTGGTACTCGAAGCCCGCGACGCCGAGCTGCTGATCGGAGACGGCGCCGCCGATGCCCTCCATGTCCACCGAGATGAAGATCCGCTTGCCGTCCCTGGCGAGCGCTGGCAACGCGCCGATCGCGAGCGTCAAGCCGAGAACCAGTCCGTTTCGCATCGCCTGTCTCCTCATGGGATATCCGTGTTGCTGACGAAAGCGATCATCCGACTGTCGGGCGACCACGACGGCACGTTGATCGTGCCCTGACCGCCGTACACGTACGCGATCACCTTGGCCGGGCCGCCGGCGATCGGCATCAGCCGCAGAGTGATCGGCTTGTAGTAGGGATGATCTTCGGGGCTCACGTCCCTGGCGTAGCTGAGGAACGCGATCCATTGGCCGTCGGGCGAGACGTGCGGGAACCAGTTGTTGTACTCGTCGTTCGTGAGCTGCTCAGGATCCTTGCCGTCGGGCTTC
The DNA here is from genome assembly GCA_964628275.1 of uncultured Acidobacteriota bacterium. Taxonomy (GTDB): domain Bacteria; phylum Acidobacteriota; class Vicinamibacteria; order Fen-336; family Fen-336; genus CAZVOI01. The sequence continues at coordinate 23,451 of CAZVOI010000464.1, forward strand.
ATTCGCCAGAGCTGCATCCGCCCACTGCTGGTCGAGTTGAAGTAGATGTATTTCCCGTCGGGGCTGTACTCCGGACCGTCCTGCCGTCCCGCGAGCGTCGTGAGCCGGATCTCTTCCCCGCTACCATCCGACGCGATCTTGTAGATGTCCCAGCGGTCCTTGCGTCCTCCGGTGTAGACGAGCCACTTCCCGTCGGGCGACCAGCCGTGAAGGTACGAGGGCTGGAGCGGCGTGATCCGTTTCGGCGTGCCGCCGGCGAACGGCACCGTGTAGATCGTGGAGCCGCCGGGGGCGCTCTGGTCGCTGATGCCGAACATCGTGCCGTCGAACGAGAGCACGTGATCGTTGTTGTTTCGGTTCGCGAAGCCGGTGTCGATCGCGTTGGTTTGCCGCGTGGCGAGGTCGAAGCGATGCAGCCGGCCGCGGCCCTCGCCACGCCCGCTGCTGTTGACGACGAGCGACTTTCCGTCCGGCGTCCAGTTCGGGGCCTCGAACGGTTGCGCCGAGCTCGTCAACACCTGCCGATGCCCGGTCGCGACGTCGAGCACCTCGAGCTGGCTGCCGATGTACTCGCGGTAGGGAACGAAGCCATCCTTCGCCGGCCGGATGACACGCACATCGCGGAAGATCGCCTTCTCGATCACGTCGGCGTTGTGGGAGCAAAGGAAGAGCCCCACGTAGACCTCGTCGCCCAGATCGAAGTCGGCGAGCGGAGTGACCGAGTATGGGTCGCCAAACCGCGCGGCCGACATGGTGTATGTGTTGCCCTTCCGCTCGAACTGGATCACGTCGGCCTTGGTGATCGCCGAGACGATCTGCTCCGTGATCGCGCCCTTGGCGCGCCGGTATTGCAGCGAGGTGTGGCCGTCGCCGTGCACTGCGACGTCGGCGTACGGCGAGTCATCGTCCAGGCTGCGCCGCACCATGAAGCCCAGCTTGCGGTGCGGATCGACGCCGGCGCCGAGCAGCTCGACGCGCGCTTGCAGGATGAAGTTGCCCGTCATCTTCTTCCAGACGAAATGGAACTCGTCGCGCTGCGCCCACATGTTCACGCCCGAGGCGCTGAGCGCGTACTCCTGCGAGACCGCGTTGTACGTAGCCGAACCGGCGCTCTTGGGCGATCCGATGTCGGTGCTCGCCTCGAACAAGCCGACGGAGCCGGCTGAGGCGGCGATCGGCGCAGCGATGAAACACGCGAGAGCGAGCAGGCAGGGGCGTGTACGCATCAGATCGCCGTCGGGTAGTACGCCACGCAGCCGCCGGCGCTCAAGCACACCGCGTCCGAGCGCGTGCGCTTGAAGTAGTCGAGCCAGAACCCCGCGTCGAACTTCACCGGGTCGTCTTCGACGAGCGTGAGCTGCGCCCAGCGCATCGGCCGGTCGATCCACGAAGGCGAGGCCGGCTGATCCGCTGCGGCCGATACGGGCCAAGCCCAGTCGCGCAGGCTGACGCCCGCGCCGGCGAGCGCTGAGGCGCTGAGGAAACGGCGGCGCCGAGGCATCTGCGGAGACCCTACCGCGCCGCAGCCAGGGCCGGCACGGCCGCTAGCGGCGCCGGTTTTTCGGGCCGGCGCTCGCCGACCTGCTGCCGCCACATCGCGAAGTAGAGGCCCTTCTCGTCGAGCAGCGCGGCGTGCGGCCCCGACTCCACGACCTGACCGCGCTCCATCACGTAGATGCGGTCGGCGTGCATGATCGTGGACAGCCGGTGCGCGATCAGGATCGTGATCGCCTCACGGCTGCCCGCGACGTCGCGGATCGTGTGCGCGATCTCCTCCTCGGTGATCGAGTCGAGCGACGAGGTGGCCTCGTCGAAGACGAGAAGCTGCGGGCGCCGCAAGAGAGCGCGCGCGATCGACAGCCGCTGGCGCTCGCCGCCGGAGACCTTCACGCCGCCCTCGCCGATCACGGTGTCGAGGCCCTTTTCGGCGCGCGCCAGCAGCGAGTCGCAGGCCGCCTTCTTCAAGACATCGAGGCATTCGGCGTCGCTAGCGTCGGGCCGCACGAACAACAGGTTCTCGCGGATCGAGCCTGAGAAGAGCTGGGTATCCTGGGTGACGAAGCCGATCCGCTCGCGCAGCGCGTCCTTGTCGACTTCGTCGTGGGGCTGCCCGTTGTAGAGGATCCGCCCCTGCTGCGGCGCGTACAGGCCGACCAGCAGCTTCACCAGTGTCGTCTTGCCCGCGCCCGAGGGCCCCACGAACGCGATCGTCTCGCCGCGCCGCACCTCGAACACGATGTCGCTGAGCGCGGGCTGGGCGGCGGTTTGGTGCGTGAAGCCGACGTGGTCGAACCCGAG
>CAZVOI010000465.1:0-9065 GCA_964628275.1 uncultured Acidobacteriota bacterium
ATCCGACGCGCTTCGTCCCGACGCTGGCCAACATCACCTACATGCCGCGCGACAACAAGACCAGCTCGGTGCAGAGCTGGTTCGCATCGGTCCAGCGCGAGCTGGTGCGGAACGTGGTGGTCGACCTCGCCTACGTCGGCAACCGCGTCAAGGACACGCTGCTGTTCGCCAACTACAACCAGGCGCGGCCGAACAACGCCGCCGGCTCGCTGAGCCTGCAGGCGCGCCGGCCGATCCAGGAGTACGGTGACATCACCTACGCCTTCAACGGCGGCCGGTCGAACTACGATAGCTTCCAGGCTCGCCTCGAAGCGCGCCGTGGTAGCCTGGCGGCGCTGACGTCGTTCACCTGGTCGAAAGCCAAGGACAACGGGACCGGCACGCTCGAGGCCCCGAACGGGAACCTCCCCTCGCCTCAGGACTTCACCAACCTGGACGCGGACTACGGTATCTCCGCCTACGACCAGCCCTGGAACAGCACCACCAGCTTCGTGTGGCAGTTGCCGTTCTTCAAAGGCAACCGCCTCCTCGGCGGCTGGCAGCTCTCGGCGATCAACAGCATGTGGTCGGGCGAGCCGATCAACTTCACCTACAGCCCGGCCGCGTCCTTCCAGGTCTCGGGGATCACGCAGGATTTCCGCGGCGCCAACAACTATCGCCCCAACCTCACCTGCGACCCGGTCCTGCCGAGCAGCCAGCGCACGATCACCACCTACTTCAACGCCGCCTGCGTCTCGGCCCCCACCGATCCGAGCCAGCCGTTCGGCAACGCCGGCCGGAACCCGGGCCGTGGCGACGCGTTCTACCAACTCGATGTCGCGCTGCAGAAGTCATTCGCGATCCGGGGCGACGCGCGGATCGAGTTCCGTTTCGAGGCTTTCAACGTACTCAACAAGACCAACTTCCGTGCCGCCGCCGGCAATCGCAGCACGGCCGCTTTCGGGACGGTGACGAGCACCTACGATCCCCGACAGATGCAGTTGGGCGTGAAGTTCGTCTTCTAGATCGAGTAGCGAGCGGCTCGCTCGTCGTCGGGCGAGCCGCCGTCACTTCACTCTTCACGTCGAGATTCGATGGCGACTCGTTCCGGAACGAGTTCGACGCGCGGTGCTCGCCCGGCAATCGAGAAGGCGTGGGGTATCCTGCTCGGGATGACCCCGGAAGTGAGCGCCCTCCAGCACCCGATCACGGTTCCCGAGGCGATCGCCACTCGGGCGCGCGCCGCCCTGGAACGGATGGTGTTGCTTGGATGAGGTGGTCCTCCCGGCGCTGATCGAGGATGCCGAACGAATCGCGGGCATGGCACTCGCTGAGGACGGCGCGTTCGACGTCACATCCGAGGTCATGCTGGCCGGCGGCGTGCGCGGCCAGGCGCTGCTCGAGGCTCGCTCGGACGGCGTCCTCGCCGGCACGGCCTACGCCGATGCCGTGGTCCGCGGCTGCGGGCTTTCGGGAGTGGATTGGCGCCACTCCGACGGCGACGCGTTCGACTCGGGCGCCACGCTCGGCGTGTTCGCCGGCTCGCTGCGCTCGATCTTGCGAGCCGAGCGGCCGCTCTTGAACCTGCTGCAGCGGGGGTGCGGAATTGCGACGACGACGCGCGGCTACGTGGCACGACTGCGCGGCACCGGCTGTCGCGTGTTGCACACGCGAAAGACGCTGCCGGGGCTGCGTGCCTTCGACGTGCGCGGGGTGCTCGCCGGCGGCGGGGCGCTGCATCGCATCGACCTGGCGCGCGAGGTGCTGGTGAAGGACAACCATTGGAGCGCCTTGGAAGCGCTGGGCGGGAGCATGCGCAACGCCCACGCGGCCGCGAACGCGCGCGGCATTCGCTCCTTTCAAGTCGAGGTCGAATCCGAAGCTCAGCTCGAGGCCGCGTGCGAGGCCGGAGCGACACGCGTCCTGATCGACAACCAGAGTCCCGAAACGGTGAAGGATTGGGCGGCTCGGGCGCGGCTGCTGTCGCCCGGCATCGAGGTGGAGGCGAGCGGCGGCATCGTCCTCGGCAACGTGCGCGCCTACGCGGAAGCCGGGGCGGATTTCGTCTCGATCGGGGCGCTCACGCACAGCGTCCATGCCCTGGACATCGCTCTCGAGGTCACGGCGGTCGAGGCGAGTTCTTGAGCGAGGCGTCTCGTCGAACAGGCGCCTCAAACCCCGAACCGAACCAGGGCGCGTACTGTTCTAGCGGTTCAGGCTCCCGAGCAGACCACCGAGGGCGGTTTCGAGTCCGTTCGAATCGGGCATCTGGCCCTTCGGCGTCAGGTGGTCGACGAGCGTCGGCAGCAGGCTGGCGAGAGTCGATGAGGCGTCGGCCTGGCCGAGTCCGGCCTTCTGCGCGAACTGTCCGATCACGTCGTTGCCGAGGACGCCGCTGAGCTGCGCGGGCGAGATCGGCGGGTTCGGGCCGGTCGCGATCCATTGCGACATGACATCGCCGAGGCCGCCCTTCTGGAACGCGCTCGCCAGGCCGGCGAGCCCGCCCGTGCCTCCGACTGAGGCGTCGCGAGAACTCAAGAGCGCCACCGCCGCGGAGACCGCCTGCGGATGTTTCATCGCCCACTCCGCCACGCCACCGAGGCCGCCGCTCTGCTTCATGACGTCGTCGAGAAGACCCATGGTTGTCCTTTCGTGAGTGCCGGATGCGAATGTCTCACGAGCGCCGGCCCCTGTCGAGGACACTCCACGCTAGACTGAACTCGAACGGAGGGCGCTTGGCAACCGAAGACAAGAAACCCGACGACGACATGCCCGATTTCTCCGACGTGCAGAGCGGTGCGTCTTCCACTGCTCCAGCGGCGGAGGTCTACGAGACCTACGAGATCAAACCCGGCGACAGCCTTTCGAGGATCGCGAAGCGCGTGTATGGAAACGGCAACGACTGGCCGAAGATCTTCGAAGCCAACAAGGACGTGATCAAGGACCCGAACAAGATCTTCCCGGGCCAGAAGATCAAGATCCCCGCCAAGAAGATCTGATCGCAGCCGACAAGAGGAGAGAGTGATGAAGAGACTGCCGCTGCTGTTGTCGCTGCTCGTGACCGTGTCGCCCGCTTGCAAGAAGAGCGAGCCCCCGCCTCCGCCTCCTCCGCCTCCGACGACCACCACGCTCGCGCCGGCGCCTTCGGTTTCGAGCGTGACGCTCGGGAACGCGATTGGCGACGACAAGCAGGTGAAGGCGCCGCTCGAAGCGTTCGGCGCCAAGGACACCATCTACGCCTCCGTGCAGACGGCGGGCACCGGCCACGTGAAGCTGCGCGCTCTCTGGAGCTTCGTCAAGGGCGAGAAGACCGCCAAGGTCGACGAGACCACGATCGAGTTCGAGTCGAGCGTTCCGGCCGCGAACGAGTTCCACATCGCGAAGCCGAGCGGCTGGCCGAAGGGTGACTACCGGGTCGAGATCTTCCTGGGAGACGCGGAGGCACCCGCGATGACGAAGAGCTTCAAGGTCAACTGAGGGCGAAGCGGCCGGCCTCGCGCCTTCACGGACGCGAGGTCGGGTCCGCTTGTGGAGACCACGCTGGCGGGGGATGATCCCGCCAGCGCATGAACGACGCCGAGATGAAGCGCGACCTGAAGCTGGTCGCGGCGGTGGCTGTCGCGACGGCGCTCTTTTCGCGAACCCCATTTTGGGGCGTCTTCTCGTGGGCGATCGCGTGCCCGTTTCACGAAACCGGGCACGCGGCGGCCGCCTGGCTCACATCGCGCCTAGCGCTTCCGACTCCGTTCAAGGCGATCGTGTTCTCCGAGCAGCGGGAGATCTGGTTCTTCTTTGTGCAGATCGCGGGCTGCTACCTGATGTGGAAGCGTGGTCGTGACGAAGCAAACGGCGGCGGCTTGCTCGTCGGTCTGGCTTGGACCTGGGCGGTGCTGCTGGTGTTCTGCAGCTTCGTGCTCGGCCCGCAGGCTCGCGAGCAGCTCATGATCTGGGCCGGCGGAGCGGGGGAGCTCGCGCTGGCGGCCGCCGCCGTCTCGGTGGGACTGGCGTACGGCTCCGACCTGCCCTGGGTCTACGGAACCACCAAGTTCGCCCGCCAACACCGGGTGCTCTTGTTCTGGGGCACCGTGGTCTTCGCGGCCAGCGCGTCACGCTGGCTCCTTTGCCTCAGGAACCCGACGCTGGTTCCCTTCGGCGCCTTCGGAGAGGAGCCCGACGCGGGCGATCTCGATCGGTTGAGCATCGACTTCAACTGGACGGTGCCCGGCATGATCAGAAGCTATCTCTTCGTCGCGTTCGTGTCGATGATCGCGGTCGCGCTCGTGGCGGTGCTGAACTGGGAAAAGCGGGAGCTTCCGCCAAGTTGTTAAGCGGCCGTAAAGAGTTGGCAGCGAAGCCAAAAGCCCAAGGCCGCGTCTGAAGCTTGGTGTAGCCTGCCGTGTCGTGGCTAGCTCCGGCCTCTGGATTCGCCGCGCAACGATGCCCGCGGCCATCGGCGTGCTGCTCGCGCTGCTCGGGGTCCTGGGCACCCTCCAGTACCAATGGCTCGGGCAGGTCAGCGAGGCCGAGCGCGGCCGCCTGCGCGGCAGCGCCCGTCGCCACGCCGACGAGTTCGCGGCCGACTTCGACCGTCAACTCGCGCGAGCCTGGGCGTACTTGCGTGTCGACGCCGAGATGCTCGGCGTGTCGGGCGGTGAGGCGTACGCCGCTCGCTTCGAGGCGTGGCAGCGGTCGCCGGAGCACACCGAGATCGTCAAGACCGTCTATGTCGTCGAGCGCCACGACGAGGATCGGCCGGCGCTGCGGCGCTTCGAACCCGAGTCGCGCCGCTTCGTGCCGGCGGCGTGGCCGGCGGCGTGGAGCGGGCTGCGTGAGCGGGCACAACGGCTCTTCCACCCCGAGGCTGGCGGCAACAACTTTTGGCGCGACGCCAGCGGCGGCGATGAAGAGGTGCCCGCGATCCTGGCGCCGATCCCGGTGTTGCGGCCGGCGCCGCGGCCGGAGGAACGAGACCCGCCCCAAGGCAGTACGCGCGACGGCCGTCGGCGCGGCCCCGCCGAGGGCTCGCCGCGTGGGGCGCCGAGGTTCTGGCCGTCGGGGGCCTTCAGCTTGCTCGTGCTCGACCGGGGCGTGATCGAGACGCAACTGCTTCCGGAGCTGATCTCCAGGCATTTCGGAGAACGAGAGCCGCGCGAGTTCGAAGTCGCGGTCGTGGGAGTGACTTCGCAGCGGCCGATCGTGCACTCCGCCGAGATCGAGGTGTCCACCGCGGACGCGACGTCGCCCCTCCTGGGCCTGCGCTTCGAAGAGGCTTTCGACGAGTTGGCGCGCGTGCCCGGAGGCGAGCCGCGGCGCGGCGAAACGGCGCGTCCCGGACCGCGCCCGCGCGGGCCGGCACGCGAACCGTCGGGGGCCTGGCGCGCTTTGGTGCGGCATCGCGACGGGCCGATCGGCGCCGTGGTGGCGCGCGCGAAAACCCGCAACCTGGGCATCAGCTTCGGCATCCTCGGGGTCCTGGGAGCGAGCGCGGCGCTGCTGGTCGTGTCCGCGCAGCGCAGTCGGCGGCTGGCCCGCCAGCAGATCGACTTCGTCGCGGGCGTGTCGCACGAGCTGCGCACGCCGGTTGCGTCGATCAGCGCGAGCGCGCAGAACCTGGCCGATGGCGTGGTGCGCGATCCCGATCAGGTGAAGCGCTACGGCGCGGTGATCCACGCCGAAGCGCGCCGTTTGAGCGCGATGGTCGGCCAGGTGCTCGAGTTCGCGGCGCCCGACAGCCTGGGGCCGCGCACGCCGATCGATTTCCACGCGTTGGCGAGCGCAGCGCTCCTGGCGACGGCGCCAGAGTTCGCGCCGACGGGCCTCGAGGTCGCCCTGGTCATCGATCCAAACCTGCCGCTGGTCGAGGGCGACGCCTCTGCGCTGCGTCGCGCGATCGAGAACCTGCTCGGCAACGCGGCGAAGTACGCGGGCGCGTCCGGCACCGTAGAAGTCAGGATCGCAGCCGCCGCGGGCCGCGTCCTGGTCACGGTTTCGGATTCGGGCCCCGGCATTCCAGCATCGGAACAGCCGCATGTCTTCGAGCCCTTCTTCCGGGGTCAGCGGGCGCGCGACGGACAGATCCGGGGCTCCGGGCTCGGCCTCAACCTGGTGCAGCGGATCGCGGAGGCTCACGGCGGCCGCGTCGCCCTGGACAGCGCGCCTGTGAAAGGCAGCCGCTTCACCATCGAGCTGCCGGCGGCGTCCGCCAAGCTGGTTCGGGCCTCCTCGGAGGTCACGCGTGCAGAAGCGCATCCTTCTCGTTGAGGACGAGCCCGCGCTCGCAATGAGCTTGGCCGACCGGCTGGCCCACGAGGGCTACGCGGTCGAGGCGGCCGCCGACGGCGAGAGCGGGCTCGACCGCGCGATCCGCGAGCCGTTCGACCTGGTGCTGCTCGACGTGATGCTGCCGAAGTTGAGCGGCCTCGACGTGCTGCGCGAGCTGCGGAAGGCGGGCGTCGGAACGCCGGTGCTGATGCTGACGGCGCGCGGCCAGCTGCTCGACAAAGTACTCGGGCTGAAGCTCGGGGCCGACGACTACCTGGTGAAGCCGTTCGAGTTCGAGGAGCTGCTGGCGCGGATCGAAGCGCGGCTGCGACGCATCGAGCCGGAGACGGGACCGCTTCCGCAGTCGTATCAGTTCGGCGACGTGCGCGTCGACTTCCTGCGAACCGAGGTCTTCCGGGACGGCCAGCCGGTGGAGCTATCGGCGATGGAGCTGCAGCTTCTGCGCTATCTGATCGCGCGCCGCGGCCTCACGCTGTCACGCGAGGACCTGCTGCGCTCGGTGTGGCGCTACGACAACCCGCCCTCGACGCGCACCGTCGACGTCCACGTCGCGTCGCTGCGCCGCAAGCTCGAGAAGGACGCGCGCCGCCCCGAGTACATCCTGACCATCCACCGCATGGGCTATAAATTCGTCGGTTAGCTTGGCGGCCTGTTCGCCAGGACGGACTGCGAACGAAGCGGGATTCACTCCCGCGCAGCGAGCGGGGGTTTTAAGGGGGCGCGACGCAGCGCCCCCTTACTTGATACGAAAGCGCGCGTCGGCGATGGGCGCGTCGAACTCGATCGTGTCGAAGATCATTTTCTGTCGTTGCGCCGCGCCCACGGGTCCGGATTCGACCTGGAAGGGAACCTGGAGCCCTCCGGTCGAACGATAGTCGGAGAAGCGCGACTCGAAGACCACGTCCTGGCCTCGAATGTTTCGCTTCGACTGGCTGCGGATCTCGAGCCCGCTCCGAGCGTCGAGGAACAGCGTGCGTTCGCTGCCGTCTTTAAGGACGACGCGCAATTTCCACACGTCGCCACCGTCCAGTTTGTCCCTTCCGACGAGCTCGAGCGTGTGCCCCTTGGCCCTCCAATCCACGAGCGGACCGTCCAGGTCGGCTTGTTCCTCGACCTGGCGCGACTCCTCCGCCGACATCTGCTCCGGCTCGCGGTCGCCGATCTTGCGCCAACCGGCGGCGCCGTCGAAGAGGGTGAGCACGGTGACGTCGCGAAACCGGAACTCCGCGCGCATCGAGCGGGGCCGCTTCAGCTCGAGAGCGAACGCGGCGCTGACATCGGGCCCCGCTTCCAGGGAGCCGGTCATGCGCATCGAGCCGACGGCCTTGATCTTGCCGATGCCGCCGCGCGCCGTGAGGTTCTGCGCCACGACCGAGTCGAGGTTCTGGGCGGTGGCCGGGATCGCGAGCAACGCCACGACCAGGACGATCGGGAAGAAGCCGAGCCGCATCCTCAGCCGAAGCGTAGTGATCAGCCGATCTCGCGCAAGGCCTTGGGCGGCAGGAACTGCTCGAGCGTCGCCCCCGGTTGCAGCCCCTTGCGCAACGCCACCAGCGCCATACCGCCCTTTTTGAACGCGAACGGCCCGGCTCCCGAAGCGCCGACCAGGCGCGCCAACAGCTCGGACAGCGTCGGTTCGTGCCCGACGATCGCGACCAGCGCGTCGTCGGGATGGGACGCCAGCAGCGTCTCCAGCTCCTCGAAGGTTCCGTAGGAGAGCGTGGTCGTCGCCTGCAGCGACACACTCTCGCCGAACGCGTCGCGCAGGATCTCCGCCGTCCGCTGCGCTCGGGGTAGCGGGCTGGTCAGGATCGCGGTGGGTGGGTCGAAGAGCCGCGCGGCGCCCTTGGCTGTTTCCTTGAACTTGCGTTCGCCCTCGGGTGTGAGCGGCCGGTCGTCGTCCGCGAAACCGCCGGTGCCTCGCTCCACGGCCGCCGCGTGCCGGACGATCAGCAGGCGCATCAGGCGACGAAGCGGGCCTGGCCCATCGCGTCGAGGGCGCGTTCGATCGATTCGCGCGGGTTCGCGCGCAGGAAGTCCTGGTGCGCCTCGCGCGAGCGCTGGTGGAAGATCGCTTCGAGGCGACGGGCTTCGGCCGCCAGCGAGGTCTGACTGCGCCGCTCTCCGAGGCCGGCTTGGTGGGCGAGCCAGCCCGCCAGCACGTGATTGTCGTGGATGTCGCCAAGCTTGCCCTGCAGCTCGCGAAACAGATCCGCCGCCTCGGCCGGCCGCTGCCGCAGCTCGGCCAGGATCTCGGCAGAGTAGCGCAGCTTGCGCGCGTTCTTGCGCAGGCCGTGAAGGCGCAGCGCATCGAAGCCGTCGCCGAGCGCCTCTAGCTCGTCGAGCAGCCCCGCGCCGCGGGCGTCGCGTTCCTGGTAGAGGCGCGCCAGAACCGTGAACACGTCTTCGCCTTTGCGTCGAACGATCGCGCGCAGGTCTCGCCGAAGCCGCGCGATCTCGAGGTCGAGCAGCGCCTCCGCCATCCGGCCGCGGCTGCGCCGGCGCGCGGCCAGCAGGCGTCGTTGCAGCGCAAGCGAGTCCGGCGTCACCGCCGCGTCCTTTCGAAGCCAATCTCCGAGCAGGCCCGAGATCACGTCGAGGTCGCGCGACACGCCGGCGGTCCGAGTGAGCTGGCGCAGCACGCGCAGCGCTCGCTGCGCTCGCGCGCCTTCGGGCCGGCGCGCCAGGTTCGGCAACGCCACCCGGAGGCGGCGGCCGGCAACCCGCATCTGATGGATGGCCTCTTCGTCGCCCGCCAGCCCCTTGGGGACCTGTTGAAACAACTCGCGAATCCGCGTCCGCAG
>CAZVOI010000466.1:0-1750 GCA_964628275.1 uncultured Acidobacteriota bacterium
GGATTCGCTGAAGTACGGCACCGAGATCATCGTCGACGGCTATCAGACCAAGGACCACTCGCTGAAGCGCGCGAACGGCCGCGACGTCACGCTCACCGACGGCCGCAAGCTGTTCATGGGATCGTCCGGCACCGGCGCGCCCAGCGACGGACGCGATCCGACGGACTCGGCGAAACCGACTCCCAAGCCGCCAGGGAAGTAGAGCGTCTCCGGAAACGCGATCCAGCGCCCGGGCCTGCGTCTCGCCCCGCTGGCATCGTTCCGGCTCTTGGGGATATCGTGATATCGTCCCGGGCATGGCCCAGTTGCTGGTCCGGCATCTCGAAGACGAGGTGAAGGCGCGGCTTCAGCGCCGCGCGCGCGCTCATGGCCACAGCACTGAACAGGAGGTCCGCGACATCCTCCGCAACGCCGTCAAGGCCGAGAACCGCCCGCGGGCAGCGCTCGGCTCCCGGCTGGCCAAGCGTTTCGCCGGTATCGGCCTTGCCGAGGACATCCCCGAGCTGCGTGGCCAGCTGGCGCGGCCGGCCCTCACGCCGTGATCCTGCTCGACACGAACGTCCTCTCCGCGTTGATGCAAGGCGACCCCGACGCGGCCGTCCTGGCCTGGCTCGATGGACTCCCCGCCGAGTCCGTGTGGACGACGTCGGTGACGGTGTTCGAGGTCCGCTTCGGCTTGGAGCTCCTGGTTGCGGGCCGCCGCCGCCAGCGCCTCGAGGAAGCCTTTGCAAAGGCGCTCGAAGATGACTTCGAGGGCCGCGTGTTGCCTTTCGATCAGTCGGCCGCCAACTCCGCGGCGGTGATCGCCGCGAAGCGGCGCCGCGCGGGTCGCCCGGTCGAGGTGCGCGACGTCCAGATCGCCGGGATCGCTGCGGCGCGCAAGGCGACGCTCGCGACGCGAAACGTCAAGCACTTCGAGGGGCTTGGCGTGGCGATCGTCGATCCGTGGTCGGCCTGATCGACGGCGAACGCGGCCAATCGTACGCGGAGCGCTGGCGAGACCACGGCGACCAGGTCGCCCGGCGAGTTTGATCCCGGGCGTTTCCGGGGACACAATCCCGGCCCACTGGAGATGTCCATGCGCTTGAAGAAGCTCTCGCTCGCCGTCTGCCTGCTGACCGCGCTGCCCGCCTTGGCCGCAGGGAAACCGAAGCTGCTCGACAAGGACACCTTCTTCCAGATGGAGTCGATCGCGAACCCGGTGATCGCGCCGGACGGGTCGCAGATCGTCTTCTCGCGCGGCTTCGTCGACGTGAAGAAGGACCAGAACGCCTCGTCGCTGTGGCTGGTGGACGCTCGCGGCGAGCGGCTGCGCCAGCTGAGCGACGGCGGCTTCCGCGACAGTGCGCCAGCTTTTTCGCCGGACGGCAAACGGATCGCGTTCCTGTCGAACCGCTCGGGCTCCACGCAGATCCACGCGATGTGGCTCGACACCCGCGAGATGCTGCAGCTGACCCGCTTCGAGTTCGAGCCGAGCGCGCCGATCTGGTCTCCGGACGGGACGAAGATCGCCTTCACCGTGCGCGTCCCCGACGAGGGCGCGCCGTTGACGGTCAAGCTGCCGAAGACGCCCAAGGGCTCCGAGCTGGCGAAGCCGGCGGTCGTGGTGGACCGCACGACTTGGGGCGCCGACGGCGTGGGACCGGTGGCCAAAGGCTACACGCACGTCTTCACCGTGGACGCCGCGACCGGCGGCACGCCGCGCCAGGTCACCAGCGGGGACTACAACCACCAGGCGCCCGCGTGGTCG
>CAZVOI010000467.1:0-1565 GCA_964628275.1 uncultured Acidobacteriota bacterium
GAGGGCCGGGACGGCGTCAAGATCGTGTTCGGCGCAGGCCGTGAGCCGAAGCCCCCCGCACTGGCAGCACTCCGAGCGGATGTGGCTCCGGCTCCAGCGACGATCCACACGGCCCCGATGCTGACGCCAGCGGCCGTGTCCTCCGCGCCGATCCTGAGCCTGCCCCTGCTGCCGGAGCCCCAGGTGCAGCCCAACAAGGAAGTCTTCGAGCCTCGCACCGTGGGCGTCGCCGAGAAGAAGTTCACGGGACACCCCGTGAGCCTCGACTTCAAGGACGGCGACCTCCAGGACATTTTCCGGCTCTTCGCCGACATCAGCGGTCTCAACGTCGTGGTCAACCCGGGCGTCAGCGGCAAGGTGACCCTCAAGCTGACCGAGGTCCCCTGGGACCAGGCGCTGGACCTGATCCTGAAGACCAACGGCCTGGGCAAGACCCTCGACGACAACGTGATCCGCATTGCCCGGCTCAGCGATTTGCAGAAAGAGGAGCAGGACCTTCGCAAGCTCAAGGAGGAGGCGGCGCTGGCCGGCGACCTGATCGTCTGGCGCAAGTCGCTCTCCTACGCGAAGGCCGGTGAGATGCAGCCCACCGTCCAGAAGGTGGCGCTGTCGGCACGCGGCAACATCACTCTCGATCCGCGCACCAACACCATGATCATCACCGACCTGACCCCGAACATCGAGAGGGCCAAGGAGTTGATCGCGGACCTCGACCGTGCCACGCCGCAGGTCGAGATCGAAGCCCGGATCGTCGTCACCAGCCGCAACTTCACCCGCGACCTGGGCATCCAGTGGGGCTTCATGAACCAGCAGACGCCTTCCTTCGGCAACACGACCAACCGGGCGTTCCCCCACTCCATCATCCTCAACGGAGGCGGCGTAAGCTCGACGAGCGGCCTCGGGGCCGACCAGGGCGGTTTGGCATCGGGCGCCGGCATCGGTACCGCGACCCGCGGTTACGCGGTCAATCTGCCCGCCGCGGGCTTCAACTCCGCGATCGGCGTGTCCCTGGGCAACATCCTCGGCAACTTCAACCTGGACGCGGCACTCACGGCACTCGAGCGTCAAGGGCGCGGCCGATTGCTCTCGACGCCCAAGGTCACCACGCAGAACAACCAGTCCGCGGAGATCAAGCAGGGCGTGCAGATCCCGATCCAGACGGTGGCCAACAACACGGTCACCGTGCAGTTCAAGGATGCCGTACTCACGCTCAGTGTCACGCCCCAGATCACCGAAGCCGGCACCGTGATCCTGGCCATCGACGTGCAGAACAACACAGCCGACTTCGCGAACCTGGTGAACGGCATCCCGCCGATCAACACGCAGTCGGCGAAGACCAACGTCCTCGTCCGGGACGGCGCGACGACCGTGATCGGCGGCATCTACCAGAGCAACGAGCAAACCTCCCAGGCCCGCACGCCCTTCCTGTCGCAGCTTCCGATCCTGGGTTACCTGTTCCGGAACCGGTTCGTGACCAGCAACAGCAACGAGCTGCTGCTGTTCATCACGCCCCGGATCATCAAGTGAGGTTCGCAATGCAGAGTTCTCACGTACTCACGCGGAGC
>CAZVOI010000468.1:0-1953 GCA_964628275.1 uncultured Acidobacteriota bacterium
CGTCGAGCGTCTTGTCGGTGGCCGTCGCGGCGGGCAGGCTCAGGCTGAACCGGCCGGAGGCATCGGTGGGGGCGCTGAGCCGAAGAGAATCGATCGTCACCGTCGCCCCGGGGAGCGGCAGTCCATCCTCGCGTGTCGTGACGACGCCGGTGAGGATCATATCTTGCGCCGCCAACGACGACGCAAACGACAGCGCTACCAACAGCGCCAGAGCCAGACGCTTCATGTGACACGCTCCTGAGCCAAGAAACGGATGAGTGTGATTGCGACGGGAATAGCATACGCGGTGCGCGGGTGTCAACGAAATACCGGCGCGCCGGTGCGAGCGTTTGGCTCGAGGTGCCCTAGAGCGCCCAGCCGTCGCGATAGGCGCGGGTGGTGAGCGCGTCGGCCTCGGGGGCGTTCGGGAAGCGCCGGCTCGCCGGGTCCCAGCGCAGCTTCTTGTCCACGCGCAGCGCGATCGTTCCGAGCAGGATCGTCTCGCTGATCGCCGCGACACGCTCGAAGCTGGCGTCGGAGGGCCCGAGTCCGCGGCACGCTCGCAGCCACTGGTCGAGCTCGCCGATCGGGCGCGGCAGCGTCTGCGGCGGGGGCCGGAACGCCTGCATCCGCTGCTTCGGGATGAGTCGCGGGTTCCTTCCGTTGAACTCGGCGAGGATCTTTCCGCCGTCGCCCACTAGCAGCAGCCCCTCCTCGGGCATGGGCTCGGCGTCCTCGTCGAGCTCGCGCGGCTTGGGCGGGCGCAGGCCGCCGTCGTACCAGTGGAGCGTGACGGGGGGCAGGCCCTGCCGCTCGGAGAATTCCCAGCGGATGAGCGAGGCCTGCGGGTACGAGACGGCGTTCACCTGCTTCTTCCAGAGCAGGTCGTCGATCTTCCAGTACTGGCTGCGGCTCGCTTCGACGCTCAGCGGCGAGCCGAGCCTCAGGATCTTGAAGATCTGGAAGAAGCTGTAGTGGCCCATGTCGCCGAGGGCGCCCGTGCCGAAGTCGTACCAGCCGCGGAAGACCGCGTTCGTGTAGGCCGGGTGATACGGCCGATGCGGCACGGGCCCGAGCCACAGGTCCCAGTCGAGGCCCTCCGGCACGGGGACGGCCTCGATCGGGAGGCTCGTCATGCCCTGCGGCCAATACGGCCGCGCCGACCAGTTGTGCACCTCGCGCACCGGGCCGATGGCACCCGCCTCGATCCACTCGGTGAGCTCGGCCGTCGACTCGAGCCCGGACGAGCAGAACATGTGTGTGGCAACGCCCGTCTCGCGCGCCGCGCCGATCACGAGCTCGGCCTCGTGGAGCACGTTCCCGAGCGGCTTGTGGACGATGACGTGCTTGCCGGCTTTCATTGCCGCGAGCGCGATCGTGGCGTGGAGGTGGTCCGGCGTCATGATGTAGACAGCGTCCAGATCCTTCTCTCGCGCCAGCAGCTCGCGGAAGTCGGCGTAGGCCCGGCAGCCGGCCCCCGGCGCGGCGCCGTAGTGGCGGTCGACGATCTCGCGCCCGACCTCGCGCCCGCACGGGCAGGCGCGCGCGCCCGCGGCCCAGCCCGGGTCCTTCAGGAACGCGCGCACCTTGTCGCGCAGCTCGAAGCGGGACCACTCGACGTAGTCCTCGCTGCGGCGGTTGGGGTCGCAGACGGCGGTGATCGCCAGCTCCTCTCGCGGCAGCGCCTGCATCAGCTGCCGGAGGCCCTGGGTGCCGACGCCCACGTAGCCGACGTTG
This sequence comes from uncultured Acidobacteriota bacterium, assembly GCA_964628275.1. GTDB lineage: Bacteria > Acidobacteriota > Vicinamibacteria > Fen-336 > Fen-336 > CAZVOI01. The sequence goes on from CAZVOI010000468.1 coordinate 1,717, forward strand.
ACGCGGTCGCTGGGCGCGACGAAGCGCGGTCTACCGAGGACGTGACGCGCGACGAGCGTCACCCCCGCCGTGGTCGCGCTTCGCTCGAGGAACGTGCGGCGACTGACCGAACGTGGCTTCGGCATGGAGGCCTCCTGGTCCGCGCGGCGATCATAGACCCGGACGTGGTGCGCTGGCGGTCGAAAGGGACAGCGAGCGGCCCGTGAGCTCCTGAGCGTCGAGGCCCGCGGCCTTGGC
>CAZVOI010000469.1:0-2313 GCA_964628275.1 uncultured Acidobacteriota bacterium
TGCGCGAGACGAACTGGGAGGAGAACGCGTTCGAGACCGAGATCTTCCTCGCCAACGTCGACGCGAGCGCCCCGCGACAACTCACGAACGCGAAGAAGTCGAGTGACGCGCCGGCATGGTCGCCCGACGGGCAAACGCTCGCCTTTCTCTCCGATCGCAGCGACAAGCGGCAGTTGTACCGGATCGCGCTCGCGGGAGGCGAAGCGGAAGCCCTGACCTCGAACGAAGACGGCGTGTCCAGCTTCCAATGGGCGCCCGACGGCAAGCAGATCGCATATGTGGCCAACGAGCCGAAGCCCGAAGCGCTCAAGGAGCGAGACAAGAAGTACGGCGAGTTCGAGGTGGTCGATCAGGACCATCGCATGGCCCATTTGCACGTGATCGACGCGGTTTCGAAAGAAATCCGGCGCCTTACCGAGGGTGGCTTCGTCGTGGGCGGTTTCGACTGGTCGCCCGACGCCAAGCGGATCGCGTTCGATCATCGCGTCAACAACGATCCCTCGAGCGGCGGCAGCGCCGACATCTCGATCGTCGACGTCGAAACGAAGGCGATCCGATCGCTGGTCAAACAGGACGGCCCGGATCGGCGGCCGCTGTTCTCGCCGGACGGCCGCAGCGTCGCCTTCGAGACGGCCGCGGGCGACCCGGCCTTCTACTACAAGAACAGCGTGGTGGCGCGAGTTCCCGCCGACGGCGGCGCGATCGAGGTGCTGAGCGGGAGCTTCGACGAGGTGCCGTCGCTGGTTGGCTGGCGCAAGGCCGGCATCTTCTTCCAAGCCTCGCAGCGAACCGAGTCCGCGCTGTTCCGGCTCGATCCCGTCGCCAAGCGGGCGCTGCGGATCTCGCGAGCCTCCGAACCGATAGCGTCGAGCTTCAGCCTGAGCGCGGACGGCTCCGCGGTCGCGTTCCTGGCCTCGAGCGCGACCGCATTCCCCGAGGTCCACATAGCACCGGTCGCGACGATGACGCCGAAGCGCCTCACCGATCTGGGCTCGCAGCTTCGCGACTTCACGCTGGGCCGCTCCGAGGTCGTCTCCTGGAAGAGCCGGGACGGCGCGTCGATCGAGGGCGTGCTCCACAAACCTCCGGACTGGAAGCCGGGCAAGCGGCGGCCACTGCTGATCGTCATTCATGGCGGCCCGACCGGCGTGTCGCGACCAGGCCTGCTGCGGACCAACGGCGTCTACCCGATCGATCATTGGCTCGCCAAGGGCGCCCTGGTGCTCGAGCCCAACTACCGCGGCAGCGCCGGCTATGGCGAGGCGTTCCGTTCGCTGAACGTGCGCAACCTCGGCGTCGGCGATGCCTGGGACGTGATCAGCGGCGTCGATCATCTAGTCTCACAGGGCCTCGCCGACAACGACCGCATCGGCGTGATGGGATGGAGCCAGGGCGGCTACATCTCGGCGTTCCTGACGACGCACGACAGCGCGCGCTTCAAGGCGGTCTCTGTCGGCGCCGGCATCTCGAACTGGGTGACGTATTACGTCAACACCGACATCCATCCGTTCACGCGCCAGTACCTGAAGGCGACGCCGTGGGAGGATCCCGAGATCTACGCCAAGACCTCGCCGATGACCTACATCAAGGGCGCCAAAGCGCCGACGCTGATCCAGCACGGCGAGAAGGACCTGCGCGTGCCGATTCCGAACGCCTACGAGCTGTATCAGGGCATCCAGGACCAGGGCGTTCCCGTGAAGCTGATCGTCTACAAGGGCTTCGGCCACGGCCTCAACAAGCCGAAGGCGCAAAAGGCAGCGCTCGAGCACAACCTCGAATGGTTCGACCGCTACGTCTTCGGCGAGACGAGCGCGCCGGCGCAGAACGCCGCGTCACAGCCAGTCGAACGGTAGCGCCGTCGCGTTCGGGGATCGGCGTCCCGCAGGCATGCCCCTCGGCAGGTGTCCAGCAGGTATGCTCGCCGCGTGCACGACCTGCAGGCGAGTGCGGCCGGCGCCCTGGCGCTCCTCCGGCTGGCCGAGCGGGTGGAGTCGGGGGATCCCGGCGCGGAGGACGGGCTCGCTCGAGCTTTAGAGCCCCGTGTCTTGTTCCTGCTCGGAGCGCGTCTTCGGGACCGCGAAGCCGCGCGCGAGCTGGCGAATCAGGTGTTGATGGCCACGATCCAGGCGCTGCGCGCTCGCCGGGTGCGCGAAAAGGAAAAACTCGGCGCCTACGTCGCCGCCATCGCGCGCAACCTGGCCAACGGCCATCTGCGCCAAAAAATGGCGCAGCCCAGGATCGAGCCGCTGCAGCCTGCGATGACGCTCGTGGATGCCGTCGGGGAGCGCGAGGCTGTGGAGCGGGTGCGGCAGG
>CAZVOI010000470.1:0-2324 GCA_964628275.1 uncultured Acidobacteriota bacterium
GCGTCGGGCACGATGTCAGGCAGGGCTTCCGCAAGATAGGGAGTGAACGAATGATTAGCTGAGGGCCAATCGTCGGAGCGAGCGCCGAGTTCGATCTTGACGACAGGCCGGACATAGCCCGCTTCCGCCTCCCGGAAGGCACCAGGGTACTCGAAGAGAAGACACTGCCCGTCGTCGTCATCCGGATCAGGTCTTGCCGAGTGTGGCCCTGACACGCGTTCAGCGATGCGGGCAGCGAGGGCGGGCTGGAGTCGCTCTTGCACCCAACTGCGGCACGCGGCGATCAGGCCGTCGAGCCGCTTCTTTCTCTGAGCGTTGCTCGGGGCTCGCTCGGGCGAAGCATCGCCGCCGAAGCCAAGGGTGTCTCGGTCGACCACGAGATCGATGTCCTCTGAGAACCGGTCGATCAGCTTCCAGGCCTTGGACAGGGACGTCCCTCCCTTGAAGGTGAGGTGCTCACCGAGGTCCTGAAGGCCGGCCAGCTCGCGGAGGGTCCAGCACACCCAGAAGTCCTTCTCGATGCTCGCGGCTTGGAGACCCAGGCGTTCCTCAGCCTGGATGAAAGCCAGTCGTCTTTCCTCCGGCGCCATCTTCACGACGCTGTCCATCAGCCTCGTCGCCGTGTAAGGGATCGCAGAAGGTCGGCAACCCAGGCTGGGGCGTAGCGGAGGTCTTTGCGCAACTGATCCCTGTCGGCGGGGCTCAACTGCCGGTCGAGGATGGACACCATTTTGTCGTCGGCGTGGCGCTGCCCCACATGACGGAGCGCCTGAATGACTGTCCCGCTCTTGCGGCCGGCCGTTGCCATGTTGCGTGGTGTCGTGCGCTTCAGGACGATCTCGCGACGCCCGAGCTTGACGCGGCGCGGAGGTCCGTCCGTCAAGAAGACGATCTTCGTGGGGACTTGCTCGGAGAGACCCAGTACGTTGGCAGCATAGGCACCAGCCGGCTGTATGCGCACCGCGTCGCGCCGGACGATGGCACGGGCCACAGCGTCCGCGGGAGGGGCCACTCGGCCCAGCCTCGGGTGCTCGACGGGGTAGTCGTAGAGCCCTCGAGCGAGCTGACGAACGACGCCGGCGCGCTTGTGGCGGGCCAGGGCCGAAGCAACGGCCGTCCGAGTCCCGAGGTCCAGGAAGCTGGCCGGAGTGAATACCCAACCCCTCCCATGACCGTAGATACGGCTTAGTACCTGTGTATCAATAGAATGCGCGTGTCGTCCCATTGTGGTTTCGCCACGAATCCTGTGCTCTTTTCGTGTCACCGTCAAGAGCCAAGAGCAGGTCTTGTTTCCTGGAAAGGCGGCGGCCCTTACTACTTCTCCCGACCCTTGCGGTCCAGTGCTCGCCACCGGCGCATGAGCCTCCCCAAGAACCCATGAAAGGAGTCACAACCTCATTCCCGCACCCGCAGCAGCACCGGTACGCCACGGTAGCGAATGCGACCGACACCGGTCTGGGGTCGCCACCGCGTTCAGATTTGAGAGCCACGCGCGACCGCGGAGGCGAATTCGGCTGCCGGTCAGCGCTGGCGGCGGAAGTACCAGCGAAGCCCGATGTCAAACGTGAGCTGGCTGAACCCGTCGGGCATCCACGCGTGCTGGAGACGGACGCCGGCCCCGAATCGATGGAACCGAGCATCCAATCCACCGCCGATCTGCAACCCCAGGTCGGTCCTGGAGGCCCCGAGGGTCGCGGTCTCGGTGGCGATCACCGGCCCCGCGCCGACCCAGATCCACGGGAGCGGCGCGTAGCGGATCGTGGGACCGAATCGCTTTTGCGAGCCCAGTTCGTCGTAGTCCGAAACGGCTTCGGCTTCGAGGGCGACGGCCAACCGGTGGTCAAGAGCGAGCCCCAGCTCCAGACCGAAGGACGGCCCATCGGACCTGAAGAGCTGGCCTCCGACAATGCAGCGGTACCCGTTGGGCGGGACGTCACAACCGGCGGCGCCGACGCCGAGGAGCAGCCCGACGAACGGTCCTTTCGGGTGCTCGGCCGCGGCGACCGCGTTCGTCGACAGGGTGGCGATCAAGATCACGGCGGCCTTGCGCATGGAAGTCCTCTTCGTTCGCTTGTGAACGGCCGCCGTGAGCGTACCCGATGACGGGCACCGGCCGAGCCCCTGGGGTCGCCATCCCTTTCCGTCGAGGGCCGCGGCGGCGGATGTGCGAGGATAGCGAGCCTCGGAGGCTCGATGAATCTCGTGCGCGCCGCATCTGTCGTCGGCTCGCTCGTCGCGCTGAGCGCGGGCGCGCAACCGCCGCCGCAGCCGCCCAAGTTCGATCCGCCCGCCGTGGAGCGCGGCCGCGAGCTGCTGGTGGCGCA
>CAZVOI010000471.1:0-3470 GCA_964628275.1 uncultured Acidobacteriota bacterium
TGGAAGGACCAGGCCGACATCGCGGGCAACTGGGCGCTCGACCGCGAGTTCACTCCGTCGATGGCGACCGGTGACCGCGAGCGGCTCTACGGCCGCTGGAAGAAGGCGGTCACACGCTCGCTCGACTGGGAGGAGCGGTAGACGAGTAACGGCAGCCTCGGCAGCCTTGACCCGATGCCTCGCTGTATGACAGCGTAGTACGCGTGGAAGAGATCCTCACGATCCGGGTTCCCAAAGGGACCCGGCGGCAGATCGAGAAACGCGCCAAGGCACGGCGCCAGACCGTGAGCCAGTATGTGCGGAGCGCCCTCGCGATCGAGGAGTTCCTCGATTCCTTCGAGGCCGCGCGGGCGGCGCTCGTACCCCAGGCCCGCAAGAAAGGCATCTATACGGACGAGGACGCTTTCGAGTTCTTGCGTGCCAGTCGTTCTCGACACTAACGTCCTCTTCGCCGCGCTCGTCAGTGATGGCTTGTGCCGCGAGGTCGTGCGACGCTTGGCGGGAATCCGGGGCCTGGTTCTCTCGGAACCCATCCTCGAAGAGCTGGAGGCGGTTGCGCTACGAAAGCTGCCGAGGCAAGCGAGAGCCGCGCGCTTCCTCCTCGACCTTAGGGGGTTCGCCACGATCGTCGAGCCGATGCGGCTGCCAGCCGCTGCCAGCCGGGATGAAACCGACGACATGGTCATCGGCACGGCCGTAGCGGCCAAGGCTTCTCACCTCGTATCGGGCGACAAGGATCTTCTCGTTCTCGAGCGCTCTGGCCGGATCCAGATTGTCTCCCCGCGCGCCTTGGTTGCCTGGCTCGATGGCGAGGGCGTCCCTCGCCGATGACAGGGTCGCTGTTCCTCGCCGGCAACTGGGAGCGCGAGTTCACTCCGGCTATGGCGCAGGCCGATCGCGAGCGGCTCTACAACCGCTGGAAGAAGGCCGTCACGCGTTCGCTCGATTGGGGAAGAGCGGTAGTCGAGACGCCGGCGGCTTGAAGGAGCTGCCGGGAGGAGAGACTATCTGTTCATGCGCACGACGGTGGACCTGCCCGATGCACTGATGAAGCGCGCCAAGGTCACCGCGGTTGCGCGCGGCACTACCTTGCGCGCTCTGATCGGAGACGCGCTCGTAAGAGAGCTGGTTCGCCCACCCAAATCCGGCCGGCGCATGACCAAGCCGCCCATCCCTCGGGGCCGAAAGCCAGTCAACTCGCTATCGCCCATCGAGATGAACAAGCACCTTCTCGATGAAGAGGTCGCTCGTGGGAACGAGGCGTAGAGCCCCATCCACACCTCCGGACCGGCTTTCCGCTGGACCGCATCGCCCGTCGCCTTGGCGTCAGGAAGAGCAAGCTAACTACTCCAGCCCGGATAAGAGTTCGGATGAGTCTGTCTATCATGGCGCTTGTCCATGGTCCCTGGACAAGAGATAATCGTGGACAGAAGGTGGTTGTATTTCATTGATTTAAATGACTGTCCATAATTGACGTCTGTCCATGATTCATGGACAATTGTATATAATGGACAGGGAGCCCCCCGAAAAGGCGCTGCTTGCCAAGGCTCTTGCGGCAACAGAACCCTTCGGACTGTTTTGGATGATCGAGAATCGGGAGACCGACATCGGCCCCGAGCGGGGTGACGCTCGACTGCGCCTTCGATTCGACAGGCAGGAAATCGCCTATGTCGCCGAGGTGAAGCGAGGCTTGCGGCCACCGATCTTGGGGCCGATCCTTCATCATCTGGGGGGCCGCGACGACGTGTTGCTCGTGGCCGACTACGTCAACCCGCCTGTTGCGGAAACGCTCCGCCAGCATGGAATCCAGTTCATCGACACCGCTGGCAATGCCTATCTCGCCCGGCCGCCGCTCTTCATCTTCGTAAAGGGCCAAAGGCCCAAAGAGCCGCTGGCGACGGACCGCGAGCCCAAGGGCCGCGCCTTTCAACCGACCGGTCTTCAGGTCCTCTTCGCCCTCCTCTGCGACCCGCGACTCGTCGACCGTCCCTACCGCGAGATTGCGGCACGCGCGAACGTCGCACACGGCACCGTGGGATGGGTCATGCCCGAACTGCCCCGTCTCGGCTACGTCGCCGAGATCGGCGGCGGTAGGCGGCTGACGAACGGAGAGAGGTTGCTCGCGCGCTGGGTGGAAGCCTACGCGCACGTGCTCCGCCCAAAGCTGCTCCTCGGGCGCTACCGTGCAGAGCGGGCGGAGCTGCCACCGGAGTTCGAGGCGACACGCTACGGCCTGTGGCTCGGCGGCGAGCCCGCCGCAGCGCGGATGACAGGCCATCTGCGGCCGGGCACGCTGACGTTCTACGGCGTCCAGCCTGAGGCCCGGCTCCTTGTTGACTTGCGCCTTCGCCAGGACCCTGACGGCAATGTCGACTTCAGGCGGCGCTTCTGGAACTTCGGCGACGGGGAAGGCATCGTTCCACCACTCCTCGTCTATGCCGATCTCCTCGCCATCGGCGAAGCGCGTTGCTTGGAAGCCGCAAAACAGATCCACGAGCGCTACCTTGCTCGACTTTTCTGAGCGGCGCGAGCTGCGTGAGATCGCTCCGGTTCTGGGCGCCGTCCAGGCCGCCGCCACTGGCTCCCCCGTCATGCTCGTGGGCGCCATCGCCCGCGACCTGCTCCTCCTTCACGCTCACGGTATCGACACAGTGCGCGCGACCAACGACCTCGACGTCGCCGTCGCGGTACCGGACTGGGCGACGTTCGAGCGTCTCCGAGTTGCGCTTCTGTCGAAGGGCTTCAGGCCCGGTCCCGTCCCGCACAAGCTCTTCCTGCGGGACTTCGAAGTGGACGTCATCCCGTGCGCTGATCTCCGATGACGCCAAAGGCCGCCAAGGACGTGCGGCGTTCTCAACAAGTTCCGTCGATCAACTTGCGCATGCTCGACTCGCGGTGTGCGAAGTTGCGCGCCAGTTGCCGCTTCACGAACGGCAGCGCGAGCTCGCCTAACGGGTAGAGCGGCAGCGCGTAGACGACCTCGTCCTCGATCTCGGTTCCGCCGGTGGCGCTGTCGCGGAACCGATGCGTGTGAACCCAGTGCGCGAACGGTCCGCTGATCTGTTCGTCCACGAAGAAGTCCGGCGGCTGCCATTCGCGAATCAGCGCGCGCCACCGGAGCGGCACGCCGTGAGGGCGCAGCCGGTAGTCGATCAGCATCCCCTTCCCCATCGTGACCGGCTTCGCGGTCAGCGTCTCGAAACGAAGCTCGGGCGGCGTGATTCGCTCGAGGTTGGTCGCGTCGGCGAAGAAGGCGAACACCGGGGGCCGCGATTCGCGCAGCACCAGCGTCGAGCGGAAGACGTGCTGGCGGGAGAGTCTCACGCCGCCGCGGAATTCCCGCGCCACCGCAGGTAGAACGGCACGCCAATCGCGGTCAGGATCAAGCCGAGACCGGAGTTGCGCGACTCGCCGAGCATGCAGGAGGTCTATCGCCTGATCGGGAAGGTCGCCGCGCTCGACGCGCCGGT
>CAZVOI010000472.1:0-11516 GCA_964628275.1 uncultured Acidobacteriota bacterium
GCGGAGCTTCCCGATCCTGGAGACGCCCGGCCTGTGGGTGCTGTGGCTGGCGGTCGTGGCGGCGCTGGTGTCGGGCTTCGACTACTTCCAGCGCTTCTGGCGCGACTGGAATCGAGGCCCGGGCGTGACCCGAGCGGCCTAGCCGAACTTTCGTCGTTCCCTTCGAGGGGGTGTGCTGTGATCAAGAAGACCACGTTCGTAGCTGCCCTGCTCGCCGTTCTCATGACGTCCGCTCTGGCGCGTGTCGCCAGCGCCCAGGTCACCACCGCGACGATCCTGGGCACCATCAAGGACTCGAGCGGCGGCGCGCTGCCTGGCGCCAGCATCACCGCCCGCAACGTGGAAACTGGCTTCAACCGCAGCGTGTCCTCGAACGAGTCCGGCGCCTATCGCCTGGAATTCCTGCCGATCGGCAGCTACGCCGTGGAGGTCACGCTCGACGGCTTCAAGAAGTCGAGCCGCAGCGGCATCGTCCTGAACGTCAACGACACGGTCCGCGTGGACGCCGCGCTCGAGCTCGGCGGGGTCACCGAGACGGTGGTCGTCGTAACGGCGGCGGCCGCGGTCAACACCACCACCGCCGACATCTCGAAGACCGTCGACGCCGCGGCGATTCAGAGCCTGCCGCTGGTCGACCGCAACGTCTACACGTTGCTGGACCTGACCCCGGGCGTGCAATCGAGCAACAGCGGTGTCGCCGCCGCGTCCACGGGCACCAGCTCGCTGATCCTCGGCTTTCCAGAGCAGCGCACGCTCATCAACGGCGGCGCCGACGGGGGCACCGGCTCGGTCAACTACTACCTCGACGGCGGCATCAACATGACGGGGCTGCGCAACACCGGCAACATCCTGCCCAACCCGGATGCGATCGAGGAGTTCAAGGTCCAGACCAACAGCTACAACGCGGAGTACGGGCGCTTCTCGAGCGGCGTCATCAACGTCCTCACCAAGTCCGGCACCAACAAGTTCCGAGGCTCGCTGTTCGAGTACCTGCGCGACGAGAAGCTGAATGCCAAGGACTGGGGCTCCCAGCTGGACAAGCCGCCCCTCAGTCGCAACCAGTTCGGCGCCTCTCTCGGCGGCCCGATCAAGCACGATCGGACCTTCTTCTTCGCCTCGTACTCGGGGTTGCGCCAGACCACCAGCACCTTCCTGAACACCGCCATCGTGCCGACCGAGCTGGAACGGCGCGGTGACTTCAGCGCCTCGAGGACCCTGCCCGTCGATCCGGCGACCGGCCAGACGTTCGTCTGCACCGGCGTCACCGGCGTCATCTGCCCCAACCGCTTCGATCCGGTAGCGATGAAGATCCTCAACACCTACATTCCCACGGCCAACGTCCCCGGCAACATCTGGCAGGGGTACGAGCAGAGCCCCTACGACTCCAACGAGTTCCTGATCAAGCTCGACCACCAGGTCAGCACCCCGCACCGGTTGACCGGGGCCTACTTCGTGACCTCCGGGTCGAACACGCTCAAGGCGGGCTCGGGCAACCTGCCCTGGGCCAGCCTGGAATACAAGTATCGGCAGCACAACGTCAACCTCAGCGACACCTGGGTCCTCGGCGCGAACAAGACCAACCAGGCCTGGTTCACGTTCGTCCGCAACTTCGGCGGCCGCCTGAACCAGCCCGCGACCTCGCTCACCGATCTGGGATCATCCGCCGTGATCCAGGGCGCGCCGTCGTTGCCGCAGGTCACCGTCAGCGGGTTCTTCACGCTCACCAACTCGATCGGCGGGCCGAAGGCCGGCGGCGACTTCTTCGCGCTTCGCGACGTTTTCAGCTTGGCCAGGGGCTCCCACGCCATCAAGCTGGGCGGGGAGCTCTCGTACAACAAGACCACACAGGACACGCTGCTCAACAACTACGGAGTGTTCACGTTCAACAACAGCGTCACCCGGAACGCCCTGGCGGACTTCATGATCGGCATTCCCAGCGCGGTCACGCAGGACGCCCCGGTCACTGCGTTCTGGAACAGCTTGTATGGGGCGGTCTTCGCGCAGGATGACTACCGGATCAACTCGCGAGTCACCCTGAACTTCGGCCTGCGGTGGGACGTCCAGACGCCCGGCACCGACCCGCAGAACCGGTTCACGACCTACGTGCCCGGCCAGAAGTCCACCGTCAACCTGGCCGCCCCCGCCGGGCTGCTGTTCTACGGCGACCCCGGGGTGGAACGAGGCGTCATCCCGACCGCCTGGAACCACGTGTCCCCGCGCGTCGGCATCGTCTGGGACCCGTCGGGCGATGGGAAGACCGCGGTCCACGCCGCGGGCGGCCTGTTCTACGGCAGCATCTCGGGCAACGAGTGGAACACGACGACCAATTTCCAGCCGTGGGCCACCCGGCTGACCTTCACCAACACCAGCCCCAGGACGAGCCCCATCGGCGTGCCGCTGGGCGCGTCACTCAGCAACCCCTACACCGCCTACCCCGGCGGCCCACCATTCCCCTACAAGGGGACGTTCGTCACCGGCGGCGGCCTCTACGGCATCGCGCAGGATTTCAAGTGGGCGCACGCCTGGCAGACCAACGTCGGGATCCGGCGCCAGATCGGAAGCGCCCTGAGCCTCGGCGCGGCTTACGTCGGGACGTTCACGCGCAACCTACCGTTCGCGCGTGACGTGAACTACCCGGTGGTGACGCCCACCGCGACCGCCAGCGGCGCAAACGTCCTGTCGCGCCGTCCCAACCCGGCGGTGGGAGCCGTGCTACTTCTCGACTCGGACCAGTACTCGAACTACAACAGCCTGCAGATCACCGCCGCCATGCGCACCTGGCACCACCTAAGGTTCAGCGGGTTCTACGTCTACAGCAAGACCAATACCAGTGCGCAGCTGCAGAACAACACCACCAATGGCCTGGCCCAGAACTACACCAGGCTGGGCGACGAGTACGGCCGCGCGGACACCGACCAGCGCCACGTCTTCAGCATGAGCTTGAACTGGGAGCTGGAGTACTACCACGGGCAGAACGACTTCCTGCGCGGCATCCTGAATGGCTGGACGATTGCGCCGATCGTCAAGATACGCAGCGGCCTCCCGTTCACCGTGATCAATGGCAACCTCGATGCCAACCTCGACGGCCAAACGAACGATCGCGCGCAGCTGATCGGGGATCCCTACCTCGACAACCCGACCGCTCAGCAGTGGTTCAATACCGCCGCGTTCGTCCAGAACCCGGCCGTGACGGGTGTGGCCACGAATGGCAACTCGCCGCGCAACCTCCTCGATGGCCCCGGGTACTGGGTCGTGGATCTGGGCCTGTCGCGCGATTTCGACTTGCCCGGGCGTGCCAAGCTGCGGTTCCGCGCCGAGGCCACCAACGCATTCAACCACGTGAACCTCGGACAGCCGGGCACTAGCGTCCCGTCGGGCGCGAGCTCGACGACGTTCGGCGTGATTCGTACCGCCGGCGCGATGCGCAGGCTTCAACTGGGCGCGCGGCTGACCTTCTGACGGGCGGGCGTGAGAGCGACAAATCGCGATCGAGAACGACGTAGCCGCTCGGGACCTGCTCGGTGAGCGTCAGGCTCCGAGGGCTCCAGGCGCGGCCGCGCCGACGAACTCGAGGATCGCCGCGTGAGTGGGTGATGGCTCCCCGAGCCAACGCTCGAGAGCTCGCTCGGCGCCGTCACCGAGCGCGGGAAACGCGCGAACGAACGCCGAACGACGGCCTTCACAGAGCTTCACTTCGATACCGTGGCGGGCGGCAAGTCGGCCGTCGATCGTCGCGTCCCAGACGAGACGGTAGCGCTCGCGCAGCAAGTTCGTCCGGGCCGGGTCGGCGCCCTGCACCGGCAGCTCTCGCTCGTAGCCGAAGGCCGGGTCCAGCATGTCGGCGACGTGCTGCAGCTCGTGGCGGAGGAAGGACGCCAGCCGGCCGGGATCGAGCAGCGACTCCGGGCGCAAGCGGAAGACCAATACGGGCATGGGCCGGCCAGGAGGCGACTCCGGCGAGAGCTGATCCCGGAGGTCGGCTCCCTCGTCGCGCGCCGCGACCGCTCGCAGCACGTGGCAGCCAGAGGCACGGCGCAGGCTGTCGGGATACTCGGCGAGGACGGCGTGGAGCGGCCGGTCGAGGCCCAGCTCGATGAAGAAGCGGCCGTGGAACTCCTCGAAGCGCGCCTCTCGCTCGTCTTCATCCGCGCATTCGTAGATGCGGTCGAGTTCGGAGCGGAAGCGGGCCGTCTCGGCGCGAGACAAGCCGTGCTCGGCGAGCAGCACCGCCGCCTCGACGAGGCCGGCATCGTAGTCGATCTGTGGTTCGGCGCTCACGGGCATGGCCGTTGCACTTGGATCAACTCGTTCGGGTTCCCGCAGCCGCCGGCCGAGCCGCAGGCCAGAGGCGCGTCGTCCAGCGCCGGTGGACGCAGCGCCAGCACCGGCAGCCCGGCCGTCACGCCGAACCGCCGGCATTCCTGCGTCAGGAACGCGAACAGCACGGCCCCGAGGGCCCCGAAGAACCCAGCAGGATCCTCTTTGAGGAGGCGTGAGGCGAAGGCGCGGCCGAAGCGACCCAGGTGCCCCCTGAGGAACCCGCGCTCGGCCGCCCGAACGATCTCCAGATCTTCGCCGGGGACTCCGAGCGCCAGCGTGTAGGCCTCCTTTCGAGCCAGGAAGCAGAGGAACTCGCACTCGCACGCCACGTGGTCGACGCGCTCGTCCTGGCTGCCAGGCGCCTCGAGGCCGAATGCGCGGTAGGAGCCCGCGATGTCGGCCAGTACCTGCGGCTGTGCGAAACCGCCTTCGGGCCCGTACTCGGTCTCGAATGCGCACACCAGGCCGCGGCTATGGCCGAAGAGCCGGCCGTGAGTCTCGGTGATCGCCTCGGCGCCGCCCGCGGCGAGCCCGATCCACTCCTCCAGCAGAGGACGCACCGCTTCGGCGCTCGGCCGGCCGGCGTCGAGCAGGGCCGCCGCGCCCATCAAAGAGTCCCGGCTCGCTGGCGAAGCGAGCTTCCGCCGTTCCTCGGTCGCGGTGTGGCTCAAGCTCGCGCCGAGCGCGTGGTAGAGGACGGCTCGGGCCAGCGCTTCGTCCAGCGCGGTGTCCGCGTCGGCGCTTGGGTCTTCAGATCGAATTCGCATGGATCGCCGGGCGCACGTGCACCGGCTCCTCGACCGTGGTGCGGAACAGCTCTTTGCCGCTCTTCCCGTAAGCGATCACCGTGTCGTTGTAGAGCGTCACCGGCTTGCCGTGGAGCGTGCCTTCGTACACCTTTGGCCCCTCCTTCACTTCGTAGCGGAAGATGATCTTGTTCGAGCGGCGGAAGAGCTGGAGCACGGCGAGCAGCTCGCGGTCGGGGTTGGCGGAGCGTTCCAGGGCGCGGTCGACACCGGGGCCGAACATCTGCCGGAGATACGGCCGCGGCACCCAGCGCGGCGGAATGTAATAGCCGTTGGGCTGCGTCCCGAGCTGCGGATAGAGCGGCAGCGCCACCTGTGCGACGTGCACGAGGTAATACAGGGGATTCTGTCGGTCTTCCGCCCAGCTTCCGTCCTTGTCCAGCGACACCAGGCCTTGCATCCGGATCTGCCCGATGCAGGCGGCCATGCAGCGCGTCTCCATCGGGTCTCCGCCGCTCTCGGGGTCGGTGCCTTCGACGCGCGGATAGCAGGCGATGCACTTCTCGCTGGTGCGCGTGTTGCCGCGGTACATCGTCTTCTTGTAGGGGCAGGCCTCGACGCATTTCCGGTAGCCCCGGCACTGCTCCTGGTCGAGCAGCACGATGCCGTCCTCGGGCCGCTTGTAGATGGCCTTGCGCGGGCAGGCCGCCAGGCACGCGGGGTAGGAGCAGTGGTTGCAGATGCGCGCCAGGTAGAAGAACCAGGTCTTGTGGACCGGCAGTTGTTCTCCGGTCTCGCTCAACTTGCCGCGGACGCCCTTGGGCCCCACCGGGTTGTCCTCGTAGATGTTGGGCGAGTTCCACTCCTCGTCGGTCGGCAGATAGCCGAGGACTCTCGCGCTGTCCGGCTGCAACGTCTTCTGTGCCGCCTCGAAGATCGTCTTGCCGTCGAAGCTGCCGTAGGGTCGAGCGCGACCTGTGGTCACGGCACCCGACCAACTCTGGCCATCAGGATCGGCTTCCTCCAGCTTCTGGAGAATCTTCGCGTCCCAGGATTGCGGGTAGCCGCCATAAGGCTTGGTCTCGACGTTGGCCCACCACATGTGCTCCTGGCCCTTGCTGAAGGTCCAGGTCGACTTGCAGGCCATGGTGCAGCTCTGACAGGCGATGCAGCGGTTGATGTTGAAGACGAAGGCGAACTGCCGATCCGGATAGCGCGCCTCGAAGGGGTAGTCCATCTCGCGGCCGAGCTGCCAGTTCTTGACGGATGGCATCGTTATCTCCTCACTCAGTCACGAGGTGTCGGTGGCCGTAGACGCGCAGGCTCTCGTCCACGAGCCGCTGGATCTCGGTGTCGCCCAGCAGCTGGCGCGCGGCATGCGCCCCCGCGTAGAACGGGTTCGAGAAGAGCCGCAGCAACTGCTCACGGCCCATCCCCAGCTGCGCGAACTCGTCGGCGAACGCCTCGGCCATCTCGCGGGTGGCCTCGGGGCCGGCGGGAAGCGCCACGCCGACGAGCACGTTGGGATCGTCCGGCTCCGGTTCGTCGTAAGGCATGGCGCCGCTTCTCCCCTCTCGCTACGCCTTGACCTTGATCACTTCACCAGCGAGGTAGCGCTGCATGAACTCGGTCTCGTTGTCGGGTGTGTAGCCGGTGGTGGCCGGCGCCCACACGCCCTTGCCGCCCAGCCCGCCGTCCTCGGCCTTGGTGATGCGCACGAGCGTCTCCTTGGGAACGGTGTTGACCGCGTGGTTGTCGGCCTCGCCTCCGAAGATGAAGCCCATGAACACCTTCGCCTTGTGGAACAGGCTGTCGGTCTGGTGCATCGGCATGTGCCAGTTGCGCGTCAACGACTGCTGCGAGCCGTAGCGGAGGTTGGCCTGGTAGCCGGTGTTGGCCGAGAGCGCGCGCCCGTCGGGCCGCGTCTCGTGCGCCTTGACGCTCTTCTCGGTGGCGATGAACGGGGCGTGCTTCATCATCACGATGTTGTACGGGTAGGCGTGGTTGTACTTGACGCGCAGCATGCAGCGCGCCACCCGGTAGAAGGGGTCGTCCGGCTTCGCGCCGATGTACGGCCGGTCCGCCGGGTTGGCGTCCACGTACACGTAGTCGCCGTCGTTGATGCCGAGCTCTCGGGCTGCTTGTGGGTTCACGTGGAGCTGGTGCTCGCCGACGCAGGGGGCGCGTTTGTCCAGCCGGTAGGGGTCGCCGAAGTTCGAGTCGTAGAGCATGTGCCAGTCCACGTTGGACCAGCCGCTGTGGACGCGATGCCGCGTCTTGGGCGTCAAACAGTAGAACTGGAATCCCTTCTCCCACAGGAAGTTCTTCGACTGCTTGACGTCCCTCCAGGCCATCTTCACGTTGCGCACCGTCCGCTCGTCCCAGTGCTCCGCCGAGAGCGGGATGCCGGAGTCCTCGGGCCGGACGTAGGGGTTCGTGCTGACGATGACGTTGGGCAGGTAGGGCGTCGCCTCGGGGCCCTCGCGGTGGACGATGAAGTTCTCCCCGTACTCGATCGCCTCGGGCACGTCGGCGTAGGCGTGCAGGCGCCCGGTGTCCGTGTGGAAGGGCTCGTCGTCATGGACCTGCTCCCAGAACGGAATCCGCGGGTAGGTGCGGAAGTTCAAGAGCGCCCCGCCCGACGGGCCGTACTTGCCGGCCATGATGTCCGAGAGCTGGTAGCCCGAGGTCGTCGTGCAGGTGTCGAGAAGGCGCTGCAGGTAGACCTCGCGCTGGCCGCTGAGCTCGAAGTGGAACATCTCGGCGAAGCGCTTGTCCTTCGTCTCTTCGGCGAGCGCCTGGGCGATGCCGGCCAGGATCCGGAGGTCGTCCCGGCTGTCGAAGACGGGCTGGATGCCGCCCTTCCAGATCTGGAGGAACGGGTTGGAGCAGCTCGCCGTGACCTCGAGGCCCTCGAACTCGAGCCACGAGTTCGCCGGCAGGGCGATGTCGGCGTACTCGATCGAGGCGGTCATCTGGATGTCGATCGAGACGATCATCTCGACGTTGGGGTTTACGTTTTTGATCATCTCGTACGCCCACTTGGCGTTGTTGATCAGGTTGACGTTGCTGAAAATGATGGCCTTCGTCGGCGTCGGCATGTGCGTCTCGCCGGTGAAGTTCTTGCGCCCGTACTTGGGTGTGTTCAGGATCAGGGCCTTGTCGCCGTGGTTCCAGTAGGCGGGCTCTTCGTCCTTCGCGTACGCGTGGGTGTGGACGTCCTTGCCCGGGGCCTTGGGATCGAGGCTCAACTGGAAGGGATCCTCGGCCACCCAGCCCTTGAAGCCGGGGCCCGTCCAGGGCGAGCCCTGGAAGAGCGCCGACTTGTAGTTGCCGGCCCAGGTGTGGCAGCCCGCGCCCGGCTTGCCGATATTGCCGGTGAGCATCAGCGGAAGGTAGGCGGCGCGGTTCATCTCGGTGGCGTGGACCCAGTGGTTGATGCCCTCGCCCTGATGGATCGAAACGGGCTTGATCGTCGCGATGTCCTCCGCGAGCTGTTCGATCAGGTTCTTCGGCGCTCGGGTGATCTCGGCCACCGCGTCGATGTCGTAGTCCTTCAGGTGGGTCGCGTAGAGCGTCCACAGCGTGGCGCACTCCACGCTCTGCCCGTTCGCGAGCTTCACCCGGTAGCTGCCCTCGAGGGCGGGTGAGATCCCGTGACTCGTCATGCGCTTGCCGACGTCGTCCCGGGTGACGGCCTTGGGCGCCTTGTCCTTCTCGTCCCAGACGACGTAGTCGCCCAGCTTGGCGTGTTGTTCGAGCGTGAGGCCCTGGACCTTCATCGAAGGGCCCTCCGGCGAGAGCGCGCTCTTGTAGTCGGGGAAGACCTCATGCGCCCGCAGCCGCCGCAGCGTGTCCTTCCTCACGAGCAACGGGAAGTCCGTGAAGGTCCTCACGAACTCCGGGTCGAAGTGCTTCTTCTCGATCATCAGCCGCGTGATGCCCAGGAACAGGGCCGCGTCGGTCTGCGGCCGGATCGGGATCCAGTAGTCCGCTTTGGTGGAGGGCGGGCCGTACTCGGGGGCGATCACGACGATCTTGCCGCCGCGCTCCATGCACTCGATGAACCAGTGGGAGTCGGTGAGCTTGTTCTCGACCAGGTTCTTGCCGTCCATGATGATCAGCTTGCTGAAGCGCAGGTCGTTGAAGTCGCAGTCGGAGGCTTGGAGCCCGTGGACCCAGGGCTGGCCGGGAGCCTGGTCGCCGTGCCAGGTGTAGTTCGAAAAATTGCGGCCGGCTTTGGCCTGCTCGGGCCCCACGCCACGGATCTGGGCATCGAGCAGAGCCAACGAGTTGTTGAGCCGGTACATCCCGTACTTGCCGAGCACGCCCAAGAGCCCCATGCCGCCGCGCATCTTGATCGTCCGCGTCCCAGCGCCGCCGGTCGCTTCGACCATCTCGGGCTGATAGCCCTGGGAGCGCAGCAACCGCGATCCGGTCTCGCCGCTGTAGCGCCGAGAGATGGCGACGAGCGCGCGCGCGACGTTCTTGAGGGCCACTTCCCACGTCGTCTGGACGAACTCGTCGTCGCCGCGGTTCGCGAACTTGAAGCGCTGCTTGTTCTCGGCGGTCAGCTCCGGAAAGCCGGCCTCGGCCCAGGCCAGCCAGCCCTTGCGAACGATCGGATGGCGCAGCCGGTACGGGCCGTACAACACGCGGTGGAACGTGTAGCCCTTGGCGCACTGCCGCGGGTTCCAGTTGTTGGTGGCCTTGTTGCCGTAGAGATCGGCGTAGTCCTGGTAGTCGTAGGTCGCCCCGGCGCGCACCACGATGCCGTTGCGGACGTAGGCGCGCACGCGGCAGGCGTGGGTGTCGTTGGGCGAGCACACCCAGTCGAAGTGCGAGTCGTAGCGGTACTGGTCGTGGTAGATGCGCTCCCAGTCGCGCGCCACCGACCGGCGCAGCGGGTTGTCGTCGTCGACGGGGCGCAGCAGCGTGCAGCCCGGCTCCAGCGCCAGCACGCTGCCTGCCGCGCCGGCGCCGAGGTATCGCAGGAAGTGACGGCGCTGGATCTCACTCACGCTTTCGCCTCCTCACTTGGAGATCAACAGTTCCTGCCAGATCGTGACGGACTTCTTTCCGTCGCGATCGCCCGCGCTGCCGTTCCAGACGGCGAACGAAACGGCTGTGCGCGAACCCGGGCTGAAGGATGGGGCGCCCGCGCGCCCATCCTGGAGCTTGCGCCGAAGCTGGACGCGGTAGGCGCCCGTCTCGTGGACGCCGGCGGCGTCGACGTTCTGGTCGGAGCGGCGCCGGGCGCGCAGCGTGCCGAAGCCCTCCGCCACCAGGTCCTCGGTGGCGCTCTTGCGTGTGGGATCGGCCACGATGTTGCCGGCGCCCCAGGCGGTCACGAACGTGGGGTCGGATTGGAGCGTCAGCGCGTGGCGCGCCGGCTGCTCGAGGGCCGAGCGGAGTGAGTTCGGATACGAATCGATGCCGATGTTGGGGTAGATCCTCTCGAGATCCTGGAACACCGGCTCTAGGTCTGCCTGGCGCTCGGCCTTCCACATCCAGATGTTCACCGGACCCCCGCGTTGGCCCATCGCGAAGAACGGCGGATCCTCCGAGAGCGAGAAGGCCACGGCAGCGGCGTCGCGGAAATCCTGCGGCCGCATCGCCGTCCCATCGCGGGTGTCGTCGCTCCACGACAGGTGTAATGCCAGCTCCTTGCCGTCGTGAAGGGCCCGGACGGTGATCTCCTCGGGCCGCTCCGATCGCCACCAAAGCGGCATCAGGTGGAGTTCCACGGGCGGCGCGGTGCGCCACAGGACGGAATCCGGATGGGCCGGAAGCGCGGCGACCCGAGGGGCCACGATGCGGAACCGCTTCATCTCCACCTTGGCGCGCTGCTCGTCGCTGGACAGGGAGCGAACGAAGTGGACGAGGTCCCACGCCTCCTGGCCGTGCAGGTAGGCGCTCTGTGGCATTGGCGATCCGGGCAGGCCTGCGACGACGCGCTGGTAGACGCTAGCCGGGTCGGGACTGCCCTTGTACACGCCGAGCGTGAGGTCGCGCGGGCGCGTCGGGTAGCCTTTGGAGTCGACCTGCTTCTGCTGGCCGTCGCCTCGTCCTGTCGGCCCGTGGCATGGGGCGCAGCTCTTCGAGAAGGTCGCCTGCGCACGGGCCTCAGCCTGCTTGTCGTACGCCGGCTCGGGAGGGACGCGCACCGGCCCCGCCGCGTCGTTGCCGTCCGTGTCGGGCTGTTTCGCCGCCTGTACGTTGAGCGTTCGCTTCGAGAACGACTTGACGTAATGGACGAGCCCCCAGCGTGTGCGTTCCGGCAGGTGTGCCCAGGAGGGCATCGCCGAGCCCGGCATGCCGCGCGAGAGCGTCCGGTAGAGGTCTTCGTCCGTGGGCACGTTGTCCCAGGTAGAGACCAGCCGGAACTGCCCCGAGGTGAAGTCGCGAGGCCGTGGATACAGGAGATACGCCGCCTCACCCTCGCCGTCG
>CAZVOI010000473.1:0-33742 GCA_964628275.1 uncultured Acidobacteriota bacterium
TCCGGCCGCGCGATGGCGATGGAGATCCTGGTGCCGAACGCGGCGATTCGCAACCTGATCCGCGAAGACAAGATCCACCAGATCTACTCCTCGATGCAGACCGGTCAGGAAAAATACGGGATGCAGACGTTCAACCAGTCGCTGGCGTCGCTCTACTTCGCCAAGCAGGTCACGCTGCAAACGGCGATGCAGCGCAGCTCGCTTCCGGATGAGCTGCAGGAAATGATCAATCGCGGCGCCGGGCTCGCGACAGCGCAGTCTGGGGGCCGGCCGCCGGTGAGGCCCCAGCGTTAGAGGCTCATAGCTTTTCGGAGGAAGCAATGCCTGCATTCGTCTACAAAGGCAAGTCGAAGGACGGTAAGGCGGTCGCCGGAGAACGCGTCGCGGAAAACAAGGACGCGGTGATGGCGATGCTGCGCCGCGAGAGCATCCTGGTTTCCTCCGTCAAGGAGAAGGGCAAGGAAATCGCGCTGCCGAAGGCAGGCGGCAGCGTGCCCGCCAAGGATCTCGCGATCTTCGTGCGCCAGTTCTCAGTCATGATCGACGCCGGGCTTCCGTTGGTTCAGTGCCTCGAGATCCTGGGCAGCCAGAACGACAACAAGACCTTCATGAAGATCCTGACGCAGACGCGGATGGACGTCGAGAGCGGCTCGAGCCTCGCCGAGGCGATGCGCAAGCACCCCAAGGCCTTCGACGACCTCTTCTGCAACATGATCGCGGCCGGCGAGGCGGGCGGTATTCTCGACACGATCCTGAAGCGGCTCGCGACCTACATCGAAAAATCGGTGAAGCTGAAGGCCCAGATCAAGGGCGCGATGATGTACCCGATCGCCGTCGTCTCGATCGCCGCGCTCGTCATCACGGTCATCCTGTGGAAGGTCATCCCGACATTCGCCGCCATGTTCGCCGGCCTGGGGGCGGAATTGCCGCTGCCGACGCGCATCGTGATAGCCCTGTCCAACTGGCTCGTGCGACTGATGGTTCCGCTGATCGTCGGCGCGTTCCTGTTCGTGCAGGCGTTCAAGCGTTACTACGCGACGTACAACGGACGTCGCGTGGTCGACCGCGGCTTATTGAAGCTCCCGATTTTCGGCGACCTGATGCGCAAGGTGGCGGTTTCCAAGTTCTGCCGGACGCTCTCCACGCTGATCTCTTCGGGCGTGCCGATCCTGGACGGACTCGAGATCACCGCCAAGACGGCCGGCAACGCCATCGTCGAGGATGCCATCATGAGCGTCAGGCGAGGGGTCGAGAGCGGCCTCACGATCGCGCAGCCGCTGCGCGAGTCGCGGATCTTCCCGGCCATGGTCGTTCAGATGATCGGTGTGGGCGAGCAGACCGGCGCCCTGGACGCGATGCTGTCGAAGATCGCCGACTTCTACGAGGAGGAGGTCGACCAGGCGGTGGCCAACATGCTGACGCTGATGGAGCCAGTCATGATCCTGTTCCTCGGGACGACGGTTGGCGGCATCGTCATCGCGATGTACCTGCCGCTCTTCTCGCTGATCAGCAAGCTGACCTAGGGTCGAACGACTCGTTACTCGAGGAACGCCTGGCTCGAGCCGCGGAGCGGCCGAAGCCCGGCGCGGTCGCTGCGATGAGCTCGGCTATCCAGGCCTCCAAGGCGCAACGCGACGCCGCGTTGGAGCAGCGGCTCAAGACCCTAATGGCGTTCCGTCTGGTGATGGTGACCACGCTGCTCCTGGCCGCCGTCTACACCGAGGCTGTTTCCGACTACCTGCTGCCCTTCAATCCGTTCTACGTCCTGATCGGCGCGACCTACGGCCTGACCGTGGTACACGCGACGCTGCTTCGCTTCGCGCGACCGCGCGAGGCGCACGTCTACGTGCAAGTCATCGGCGACTTGCTGATCATCACCGGGCTCGTCTATCTGACGGGTGGCAGCCGAGCCGGGTTCGCGCTGCTGTACCCGATCGTCGTCCTGACCGGCAGCGTTCTGCTGGTACACCGGCGCGGGATGATGCTGGCCGGGTTGGCCACGCTCTTCTATGCGGGCCTGCTGTGGCTGGTTCGCGCTGGCTCGATAGCGCCCCAGGGGCTCCTGGAGGTCCTGTCGCTGAGCGTGAACTCGGTGCTGTACTCGATTCTCGTGACCGGCGTCGCGTGCGCCACCGTCGCGTTCATCGGCTCCTACCTCTCCGCCAGCCTGCAGAGCGCGTCGGAACAACTCGAGGAGGCGGAGGGTCAGGTCGCCGACCTGCAACGGCTGAACCAGGTCATCGTTTCGAGCATCCACAGCGGCCTGATGACCGTGGACGGTCAGGGGGCGATTCTGTACTTGAATGACTACGGAGCCTTGCTCCTGGGTCGCCGCCTCGCCGAGATCCGCGGCCGCCCCGCGCGGGAGATCCTCGGCGACCAACTGCGCAACCTCCCGGTGCGAGTGTTGAACGATGACCTGGCGCGCTTCGACCTGAGCTACCGCCGCCCCGACGGCGCGCTTCGCGAAATCGGCATCTCCGCTTCTCCGCTCCAGACGGCCGAAGGCGGGCAGCTCCTGGTGTTTCAGGATCTCACCGAGATCAGGCAACTCGAACGAGACGTGCGCGCCAACGAGCGCCTCGCGGCGGTCGGGGAGATGGCCGCTCAGCTCGCGCACGAGATACGCAACCCCCTGGGGTCGATCAGCGGCTCCGCCCAGGTCCTGCTCGCTGAGCTCGGCGAATCGGCGATCACGCCGGAGCAGGCGCGGCTGCTCGACATCATTCGCCGGGAGTCCAAGCGGCTCTCCGACAGCCTCAACCAGTTCCTTCGTGAAACCCGACCGATGCCTGCCCCGAGCGAGCCGGTCGATCTCCTCGAGATCGTCTCGAGCGGGGTCACGTTGCTACGCAACGGCTCGGAGGTGAAACCCGACCACCAGATCGAGTTCGAGCACGACGCCGGGCCGCACCGCTGCCGTGCGGATTCCAACCAGATCGCGCAGGTGTTCTGGAACCTCGCCCGCAACGCGCTGGAAGCGATGCCACACGGAGGCCGTTTGTTGATTCGGCTGTCGCGCCGCGGCGACGAGGTGGTGCTCACGGTGCGCGACGAAGGACGAGGTATCGCGCGCGGCGATCAGCGGGCGCTCTTCGAGCCGTTTCGATCCGGCACCTCGATGGGGACGGGGCTCGGGTTGGCCATCGTCTACCGCATCGTCCGGCAGCACCGTGGCGACCTGACGGTGCGGAGCGTGGCTGCGGGCGGCACTCAGTTCGAGGTCCACCTGCCGTTCGCCGAAGCGCTCGCCATTGCTTGAACGAGATGCTCCCGCCAGATCCAGGCTGGGAGCGGCGTGTCAAGCGGCTCTGGTCGCGATGCCGCTGCTGCTCTTCGCAGATGCCCTGCATGTGGATCGAGCGATCGCGTACCGCGACATCAGTTTCTACTGGCGGGCACAGGTCGAGTGCCTGGTTCGTGTCCTCGGGCAGGGGAGCTGGCCGCTCTGGAACCCGTTCTTCGGCTTCGGGGCGCCGATGCTCGCCGATGCGAGCTACCAGCTCGCCTATCCCTTTACCTGGCTGAACCTGCTGCTGTCGCCGGCTCTCTTCTACAAGGCGCTCGCGCTCACGCACGTCGCCCTCAGCGGGGTCGGAGCCTTCCGGCTGGCGCTTCGCCTCGGATTGGAGCGTTCGGGCGCGCTCGTGGCGGGCGGGTTGTGGGCGTCGTCGGGGCCGTTCCTGTCGACCCTCAGCATGAACCATCACTTCGTCGGCGCCGCCTGGATGCCGTGGACGCTCTGGGCTCTAGAGGGCCTCGTCTCCGGCTCGACACGGCGCCGACTGCTGCTTTTCGCAGGGACTGCGGCGCTCCAACTCCTCGGTGGCTCGGGCGATATGGTCCTGATGACTGGGCTCGCGGGGTTGATCCGGCTGATCGTTCTCGCGCGCCACGAAGGCATGCGGGTGGCGCTGCAAACGGGAGCGAGAGCCGCCGTCGGCGCAGGCCTCGCCTTCGCGCTGGCTGCCGTGCAGTGGTTCCCAACGCTCGACCTGGCGGCGCGGTCCAGTCGGACGGAGATGCCGTACGCGGCTCGCTCGTTCTGGTCTTTCCATCCGGCCGTGAGCACCGATTTCTTCGTTCCTCGGCTGATGGGCGCTGCTCCCCTCACGCCTGCGGCCCGCGAGCTCCTTTTCGAAGGGCGCGAGCCGTTCCTCGCCAGTCTCTATCTGACCGTCCTGGGCTGGCCGCTGGCCGCGAGGGGCGCTTTTTCCCGCGGGCCGGCCAGGGCGACCGCCCTCCTCGCCTGCGCAGCGTTCTTCGCAACCGCCCTCGGGCGTCACGGGCCCTTATACGCAACGATGGTCGGCGTCCCGCCGTTCAGCCTGATGCGCTATCCCGTGAAGTATCTGGTTCCGTTCTCGCTCTTCTGGGCCCTCCTGGCCGGTCTCGGGGTTGGGCGAAGGGAAGCACTCGTGAGCCGTCCCGCCGCGACGGCGCTCAGGGCGACTGGCGGGCTGCTCGCGACTGCGGCTCTCGTCGCCTTGACTCTCTTACACTGGGCGCCGCACGGTCCGCTGCTCCGCGCCGTCGATTGGGCCATCGTAGCCTCGGAGCCCGAACGATCCACCTGGCTTGCCGCTGCTCTCGGCTCGCTCGCGTGGGTCGCTATGCAGGGCGCTCTGGCCGTGCTTACACCGTCTCGGTGGCTGCCCGCCCTGGGGTTGATCGCGCTTGCGGACGGCGTTCGCGGCGGCCGACTGGCGACGCCGGTGTCGCCGAGTGCGCTTTTCGATCACGTGCCCCCTTTGGCCCGCTCCGTAGGCGCTGCCAGCCGAATCTACTCGGCCGGTCACTCGCGCCAGTGGCTCACGGATCAGTTGGCCTGGGGGCCTGCAGGGTGGAGCGGCGAGGACCGCTGGACGCTTGGCCTGATCGAGTCCCTGCGTCCCCCGAGCGCCGCGCGCTTCGGCATCGGGGGCAGCTACGACGGCGATTTCACGGGCCTGCTGCCCCGCGCCACCTCCGAAATGGCCGACTTGCTGGACCGCCATCGCGGCTCGCCCTTCGGCTTGCGCCTACTTCAAATCGGTAGCGTCGACCTGGTAGCCGACCTGGAGCCGGGTCCGAACCCCGGCCTGATTCCGGTGGGGCCCCCGATTCGCTCCGTGTATCGGGCACCGCTTCGGTTGTGGCGCGTTCCGCAGCCGTTGCCTCGAGCGTTCGTGGTGGGGCGCGCCGTCGTGAAGCCCGAGCCGGACTCCTATCTCAGATTGGCCGATCCCGGATTCGATCCTCGGAACGAGATCGTGCTCTCGGAGGGAGAGGCTCTTTCCGACCCGGCTGACTCGGTTGGTCGCGCCAACGTCATCGAACGCCGTCCGGATCGCATCGAGTTGGAGGTCGAGGCTACGCAACCCGCGTACACCGTTCTGGTCGAGGCGTACGACGCGGGGTGGCGAGCCTCGGTCGATGGGCTGCCGGTTCCCGTCCGACGGGCCAACGTTCTCTTTAGCGCCGTTTTGGTGCCCGCGGGCCGGCATCGCGTCGTCCTCCGCTATGCTCCCTCGAGCGTTTCGCTGGGGCTGGCGACCAGCGGGATCAGCATGCTCGTGGCTGCGTCCCTTGGCTGGCGGCGATCGCCTTGAAGCCGGCGCCGACCTCCACTAGTCTCGTCGCGCTCGGAGCGAGTGGCACTTGAAGCGGATCCTGGTAGTCGACGACGAGGAGTCGATGCGCGAGATGCTCAGCATCGCCTTGCGCAAAGAAGGCTTCGACGTGCAGACCGCTGCGACTCGCGCCGACGCCGCCGTGGCCCTCGCCAAGGCGCCGGTGGATGTCGTCGTGACCGATCTTCGGCTTCCGGACGGCGACGGCGTCGAGGTGCTTCGTCACGTCAAGGCAGCTTCGCCCGAGACGGTCGTGATCATGATGACGGCGTACGGAACCGCCGAATCGGCCGTCGCAGCACTGAAGCTCGGGGCCCACGATTACCTGATCAAGCCTTTCGACATCGAAGAACTGAAGATCGTCGTCCGCAATGCCCTGGAAAGAGAACGGCTCTCCGAGGAGAACCGGCTTCTCAAGGCCGAGTTTCGGAGCCAGCACGGCCTGCAGGGGATCGTGGGCGTGAGTCGGGCCATGACCACGCTGCTGGATCTGGTCAGAACCGTGGCGCGAACCTCGTCCACCGTCCTCCTGACCGGCGAGAGCGGCACCGGCAAGGAGCTCGTCGCCCGCGCGATCCACACGCTGTCGCCCCGGGCGGATTCGCCCTACGTCTCGGTCAACTGCGGGGCGTTGCCCGAGACGCTGCTCGAGAGCGAGTTGTTCGGGCACATGAAGGGCGCCTTCACCGACGCCCATCAGTCGAAGCGCGGCCTTTTCGAGGCGGCGCACCGCGGCACCCTGTTGCTCGACGAGATCGGCGACACGCCGCTCGCCATGCAGGTCAAGCTGCTGCGCGCGCTCCAGGAAAAGCGCATCCGCCGCGTCGGTGGCACCGAAGAGGTCGACGTCGACGTGCGCCTGATCACTGCGACCAACCGGTCGCTCGAAACCCTGATCGCCGAGAAGAAGTTCCGGGAGGATCTGTTCTACCGCCTCAACGTGATCCCGATCCGGACCCCGCCGCTGCGCGAGCGCCGGGAGGACATCCCGGTCCTGGTCGAACATTTCCTGAATCGCTTCAGCGGCGAGATGGGCAAGAGCGTTCGCGCGATCTCGCCGTCCGCTCTGGCTCAGCTCGAACGCTATTCGTGGCCGGGCAACGTCCGTGAGCTCGAGAACGTGATCGAGCGGGCGGTGGCGCTCGAAACCACGCCATCCGTCCTCGAGGAACGGCTCCCCGAGGCGCTGCTCGCTCCGACACGCCCTTCCAGCGCAACGGTCGATCTGTTGCCCGGGTTCGCGCTGGATCGGCACCTGGCCGAGGTCGAGGCGCAATTCGTTCGCCAGGCCCTGGCTCAGGCTGCCGGCGACCGCGCCCTGGCTTCCAACCTCCTCGGCCTGGCTCCCCGCTCCCTTCGCTATCTCATCCAGAAGCACCGGCTTTTGGACAAAAACTGACTCAACGGACAAAAGTTGCCTGGCATTCGAGGGCTGTGAGTACGGCCCGTTCGATTCATAAGTATATATTTATCAGATGGATACGAGCAAGAGCGAGGCGCTGGTACTGGTATTGCAGAGCGCTTCATCGCCAAGTCGCGAGATTTGGCGAAAACTGAGCATCAGAGGCTCAACACTTTAGGAGAAAGAATGAAAAACCAGAAGGGTTTTACCCTCATTGAGTTGCTGATCGTCGTCGCGATCATCGGTATCATCGCTGCCATCGCGATTCCCAGCTTGCTGCGGGCGCGCATCGCGGCGAACGAAGCCGGCGCGATCGGCGATTCGCGTTCGGTCAGCTCCTCGCAGGTCGCCTATGGGGCTTCGAACGGCGGCGCGTACGGCGTGATGACGTGTCTTTCCAACCCGGTTGGGTGCGGCTTCGCGGGAGGTACGACGCCTTTCCTCGATTCCAACATCGGCGCCCTCAACCAGAAGCAGGGCTACACCCGGTCGTTCACCCCTGGCGTCCCCGCCAACGGCACCCCGGACTCCGGCATTTCCGGTTTCGTCTACTTCGCGACCCCGACCGTCGTCGCGCAGACGGGCAACCGCGGATTCGGGATCGACCACAGCGGACTGGTCTGCATGGACACCACGGGCGCCATGCCGGTGACCAGCGGCGTTGGCCTCTCGCCGGGCTGCACGCCACTCAAGTAGATTTCGGAACCACACTGGCAAGAGGGCGCCCTGTGGGCGCCCTCCTGCCGATCCCACAACCAAACAGCGGAGTAAGAGCGAGTTCAATGCCTGGCTCAACTCGATTGCGGCGTCGTCAACTCGGCTTCACGTTGATCGAGTTGCTGATCGTGGTCGCGATCATCGGCATCATCGCCGCCATCGCCATCCCGAGCCTGCTTCGCGCGCGCATCGCGGCCAACGAAACCGCCGCGATCGGTGACACGCGCGCCGTGATCACCGGCCAACACGCGTACGCCGCGTCGAACGCCGCTTCGTACGGGCTGATGAGCTGTCTTGGTACCCCCCCTGCCTGCGGCTTCCCGGCAGGAACGACGGCGTTTCTCGACTCGAACATCGCCGCCCTGCGCCCCAAGAGCGGCTATGCCCGCTCGTTCGAGCCCGGAGGTGTCGGGGCGGGCACGCCTGACCCAGGTCTCAACACCTTCGTCTACTTCGCCACACCAATGGTGGTCAGCCAAACCGGGACCCGCGGCTTCGGAGGAGACAACTCCGGTCTTATCTGCGCTACTCAGGACGGATCGCCGCCTCCCAGTGCCGCGGGGATCTTGCTGTCGGTGTGCATCCCGATGAAGTGAGGCGCTAGACTCATCGACGTGCTGTCGATCCGGGATCTCTCCAAGACCTACACACGAGGCTTGATTCGCAAGACGTCCTTCACCGCGCTCAAGAACATCTCGCTCGAGGTGCGGTCGGGAGAGATCTTCGGCTATCTCGGGCCGAACGGCTCGGGCAAGACCACCACCCTCAAGATCCTGATTGGCCTGGTATTCCCCGACCGCGGCGAAATCCAGATCCTGGGCCAGCCGCATGATTCGAGAGCCTGGCGAGCGCGAGTGGGCTATCTCCCCGAGCAGCCGTACTTCTACGACTACCTGACCGCTGCGGAATATCTCGATTACGCGGGCCGGCTCTTCGGGATGGCGCAAGCCGCGCGTGCGCAACGAACCAAGGAGCTGCTGCAGCTCGTCGGCCTGGCACGCTCCGCCGACGTTCCGCTGCGCCGCTTCTCCAAGGGGATGCAGCAGCGCCTGGGTATTGCGCAAGCGCTCGTCAACGATCCGGAGCTTCTGTTCCTGGACGAGCCGATGTCCGGGCTCGATCCGATCGGCCGGAGACTGGTGCGCGACATCATCCTCGCTCAGCGGGATCGGGGGAAGACGGTGTTCTTCTCGACGCACATCCTTCCGGATGCTGAGACGCTCTGCGATCGCGTCGCGGTGCTGCGGAGCGGCGAGCTCGTCGCCACCGGCCGCATCGACGACATCCTGCGCGTCGACGTCTCGCACGTCGAGATCCTCGTAGGCGGCCTCGAAGCCAACGCGCTGGCGGAGCTGCCGCTCGGCGGCGGATCCTGCGTGCGGATCGGCGAGCGCGCCAGGCTCGAGGTCACCGAGCCCCAGGTCGGCCCCGTCGTCTCGGCAGTTCAGGCGGCCGCCGGCCGCGTGCTCTCGCTCCAGCCGATCCGGCGCAGCCTCGAGGAGTTCTTCTTCGAGCAGATCGGCGGCTCGGAAGACGCCGCCCGCGCGCTGGAGGCCGAAACGTGAGAATCCTGGCGGTGGCGTCCAACAGCTTTCGCGAATCGGTTCGCGAACGAGTCCTCTACAACCTCGTGTTCTTCGCGATCCTGATGACCCTGTCGGGGTCGCTGATGAGCCGGCTCTCGGTGCGCCAGGACGACAAGATCATCAAGGACCTGGGGCTGGCTTCCGTCGAGGTCTTCGGCACGTTGATCGCGATGTTCGTGGGGGTGGCCCTCGTGAACAAGGAGGTGGAGCGCAAGTCTCTCCACCCGCTGCTCGCCAAGCCGCTGGAACGCCACGAGTTCATCCTCGGCAAGTTCCTGGGCTTGAGCGCCACGCTGCTCGTGAATACTGGCGTGATGACCGCCGGCCTGCTCACGACGCTGTGGTTCACGTCCGGCGTGATCGCCTGGCGCTTGATCGAGGCCATCTTCGCGACGTATCTTGGGATGCTGATCGTCGTCGCGCTGGCCCTGCTGTTCTCCACGATCACCACCTCGTTTGCCTTCGCTTCCATCTGCACCGTCTGCGTCGTGATCGCGGGACGTTTCTCGGACGTGATCCGCAACATGAAGGAAGTCATGGTCGACACGCCACCCCTGCTGATCGACCTTCTCTACTATTCGCTGCCGAACTTCAAGAACTTCGACCTCAAGGATCGCATCGTCTACGGAGACCCGGTGAGCCTCTCCGACCTGTCGTGGATCGCGCTCTACGCCTTGATCTACGTCTCCTTGTCGCTCGCGATCACCATCGGGGCCTTCCGAAACAAGGAGTTCGTCTGACTCGAATGTACGCGCTGGCGGCGGCCCTGGCGGCCCTGCTGCCGCTGATCCAGGGTCGCATCGACGACAGCTTGGGCCGATACCGGCCGGCGGAAGAGGTCCTCTACCTTCGCTCCGGGCAGGAAGTGCGGCGCCTGGTCCCGGGCCTCGAAAACCTGATGGCGGACGTGTACTGGCTGCGCACGGTCCAGTATTTCGGAGGCCAGATCGGCCAGAACCGGCGCTTCGAGCTGCTCGAGCCATTGGTGTCGATCACGATCGCCCTGGACCCGCGTTTCGCGATCGCGTACAGCTACGGCGCTACCTTCCTGTCGGAGCCACCGCCGATCGGCGCCGGCGATGCCGACGCGGGCATCCGGGTTCTGGACGCGGGGATCCGCAACAATCCCGGCTCGTGGGTGCTACGCCAGAACGCCGCCTTCTTCAGGTACTTCTTCCAGGGCGACGTCGAGACTGCGGCCCGGGATCTGCTCGAGGCGGCGAGGCTACCGGGAGCGCCCAACTGGTTCGAACACGTCGCGGCCGATTTCTTGAGCGTCGCGGGCTCGCGAGCGACGGCTCGCAAGCTCTGGCAGCGGATCGAGTCGCAATCCGAGGAAGGTCCGCTGAAGCGCAACGCGTCCAGGCATCTCCAGTGCCTGGACGCCGAAGACGCCATCGAGCAGCTCGCTGCGCTCGTGCTCGAGCACGAACGACGGCTGGGCCGCCGGCCCACGACACTTCAGGATCTCGTGACGCTGGGACTCGTTGCCTCGCTACCTCGAGACCCCAGCGGCGCGCCATTCGCCTATGATCCCGGGACGGGCAAGATCGAGGTTGCGAGGACCTCGCAGCTTTGGCGCCAGCCGCTGCGGCCCTTCAAGAAGAAAGAAGAGAAAACGTGAAACGAGAGCTTGCCCGATTGTGCGTGGTTGCCGCCATCGGCTTCGCGTCGCGCAGCGCCGCGGCCCAAAGCCTAGGGGACCTCAATCAGCACCCGACGCTCGGGGACACGTTTCCGGCGTTCGACACCCAGGCCGTCGACGGGACGCCGCGCCAGCTGGCCTACGGCAAGGGCACGACGGTGCTGCTCTTCTTCAGCAGCGGTTGCCCGGTCTGCCATCGCATGATCCCGGAATGGAACCGAGCGTACGAGAAGCGGGCCAAGGGCGTCGAGATCATCGGCGTCATCGTCGACAAGGAGCCGCCCGGTTTCTTCGCGGCGATGCCGGTGTCGTTCCCAGTGCTGCGGTTGCCGGCGAACGACTTCGCGCGCACCAACAAGGTCAACCGCGTGCCGCTCACGATGCGCCTGGCGGCCAGCGGCAAGATCGAGGATCTCGCGCTGGGCGTCGTCGACCCGATCCGGCTCGGAGAGCTGCTGCGACCCTGAGCGGCTGGTGCTCCACAACCAGAAAGTAGTGGTCGTGCTGCCCGCCTACCGGGCGGAGCGCACCCTCGAGCAGACTTTCCGGGAAATCCCCAAGGACGTCGTGGACGAAGTGTTGTTGGTGGACGATGCCAGCAACGATGGCACCGCCCGGCTGTCGCGATCGCTCGGCATCCGTACCTTGATCCACGAGCAGAACCGCGGCTACGGAGCGAACCAGAAGACCTGCTATGCCGAGGCGCTACGCCTGGGCGCCGACATCGTGGTGATGCTGCATCCCGACTACCAGTACGACCCGCGCCTGATCACGGCGATGGCGGGGATGGTCGGCTCCGGCGTCTACGACCTGGTGCTGGGCTCGCGAATCCTGGGCAACACGGCGCGTAGCGGGGGCATGCCGTTCTACAAGTACGTCTCGAACCGCGCGCTCACGCTTCTCCAGAACCTGTTGATGGGAACCAAGCTCTCCGAGTTCCACACCGGCTACCGCGCCTACCGGGCGGATGTGCTGGCGCGGCTTCCGCTGCTCGCCAACTCGGACGACTTCGTGTTCGACAATCAGGTGTTGGCTCAGGCCACGGCGGCGGGCTTCAAGATCGGCGAGATCTCGTGCCCGACCAAGTACTTTCCCGAGGCCAGCTCGATCAACTTCGTGCGTTCCGTGGTCTACGGCCTGGGGGTCATCCAGACGAGCGTGGCGTATTGGCTCCAGCGGCGCGGCCTGATGCGGTTGCGCCTGTTTTCGGACGACCTTGCGCTGCGGCTCAGACGAACTTGAGCTTGCGCGCCGCGAACAGGCTCATCCGCAGCAGCAACAGCCCGTGGCGGAACCTGGAGATGTTCGTCTCGCCGTAGCGCCGCTCGTGGTAGCGCACCGCCAGGTCGACGATCCGTAGGTTGAGGCGCGCCGCCCCGAACAGCAGATCGAAGTCGCCGAACGGGTCGAAGTCGCCGAAGAACGAGCGATTGGCCGCGATCCGCTCGTAGTCCGCCCGATACAGGGCCTTGGTGCCGCACAGCGTGTCGCGCACCTGCTGGCCGAGCAGCCAACTGAACAGCACCGCGAAGAGCTTGTTGGCGACCAGGTTCAGGAAGCGCATCGCCTGGCCTTCCATCGGATAGACCAGGCGTGACCCGTTGATCATCTCGCCCTTGCCACGCACCAGCGCAAGGACGAACTTGGCGATGTCCTCGGGCGCCACGCCCATGTCCGAATCGAGGATCAGCAGCAGCTCGCCGCGCGCCTCCTGGAAGCCCAACCGGACGGCATCCCCCTTGCCGCGACCGGTCTGCTTCAAGAATCGCATCGGGCGATCGGGATGGGCCTCGATGGCGCCGCGGATGACCGCCTCGGTGGCGTCGGTCGAGTTGCCCTCGACGAAAAGGAACTCGCTGTTGGGCGGCAGCGCTGGAAGCCGCTCGACCAGAGGTGCTATGTGCCCCGCCTCATTGCGGCAGGGGATGATCACGCTGACGCTGGGGCTTCGCGTGCGCGCGCCCACGAAGCGGTGCGGCGCCGGGCGTGCGATCAGTCCGTACATCAAGGACAGATGACTCAGCATCGGAAGGCGCCCCACGTAGCGATTCAAGAGATCCGAGACGACCGGCACGCCGACCGGCATCAGCATCGCCCGATCCGAGAACACCATCTCGAAGTCCGCCAGCTCCAGCATGTTGCGCACTTCCTCGGGCGGAAGCCACGATTCATCCGGCGCCTTGTGCTTCAGCCCGAGCCATTCGCCGGCCCGCAGCATCGGCTGCCAGAGTCGGCTGTAGCTGTAGACGAGCAGGCGGGTGCGTGCGTGACACACGCGCGCCAGCGACTCGAAGCAAGCCTGGACGTCGTCGAGCTGGGCGACGACGTTGACCAGCACGATCGTGTCGAATGGGCCGCCGATGCCCTCCAGCAGAGCGGGATCGCTGCCGTCGCCCTCGAAGAAGTGGAGGTTGGCCCCTCCCGTCCCGGCGCGCGCCCGGCCGATCGCCTTCGCGGACAGGTCGATCCCGACGCCCCGCGACGGACTGAGCGCGCGCAGCAGATCGCCGCCCCCACAGCCGATGTCGAGCACGCTGGAACCTGCCGGCACCCGCGCCGCGACCACCCGCGCCAGCGTCTCGTAGAAGTAGCGCCGCCGTTGGCGCTGCCGCAACAGCACCGCGTCCTGTGACTCGTGGAAGGAACGGACGCCATCGGCGACCGTGCTCACGCGGGCCGCGACCCCCGGTACCAGTCGATCGTCCGGCGCAGGCCTTCCTCGAAGGATGTCCCGGCGCGGAACCCGAACAGCCGCTCGGCGCGCGCCGTGTCGAGCGAGCGC
This sequence comes from uncultured Acidobacteriota bacterium, assembly GCA_964628275.1. GTDB lineage: Bacteria > Acidobacteriota > Vicinamibacteria > Fen-336 > Fen-336 > CAZVOI01. The sequence goes on from CAZVOI010000473.1 coordinate 13,745, forward strand.
CGCGGTTGGCCGTCGGGCTGGCTCGGATCGAAGCGCAGCTCGCCGGTGAAACCCATCAGGCGGGCGATCAACGCCACCAGGTCGCGGATCGTGATCTCGAAGCCCGCCCCCAGGTTCACGGGATCGGCGCCCGAGTAGCGGGCGGCCGCGGTCACGATCCCGCGCGCGGCGTCTTCGACGTAGAGGAACTCGCGCGAGGCCTGGCCCGTCCCCCACACCTGGACCGCGGGTGCTTTCTGCCGCTGGGCATCGTCGATCTTCTTGATCAGGGCCGGGATCACGTGTGACGAGCCGGGATCGAAGTTGTCGCGCGGGCCGTACAGGTTCACCGGCAGCAGATGCACCACGTTCATGCCGTACTGCTGCCGATACGCCTGTCCCTGGACCAGCAGCATCTTCTTGGCGAGCCCGTAGGGAGCGTTGGTCTCCTCGGGGTAGCCGTTCCAGAGATCGTCTTCACGAAACGGCACCGGGGTGAACTTGGGATACGCGCAGATGGTGCCGACGTTCACGACCTTCTCGACTCTCGCCAGGCGCGCCTCTTCGAGGAGTTGCACGCCCATCATCAGGTTCTCGAAGAAGAACAGGCCCGGGCTCTCGCGATTGGCGCCGATCCCGCCGACTCGCGCGGCGAGGTGGATCACGAGGTCGGGCCGCGCATCGGCCAGGAGCCGCCGGCACGCGTCGCGGTCGACGAGGTCGTATTCCGCTTTTCGCGGCACGAACACCTCGGTCGCTCCTTGCGCGCGCGCCTCGCTGACCACGAAGCTGCCCAGGAAGCCGGCGCCCCCGGTCACCACCAAGCGCTTTCCCGATAGGCCGGCCTCGCCCAAAACGACGCGACCTTAACACGGACGTTCCTGCCGGAGCCGCCCGGATACAATCCACGGCACGCACATGCTCGATCCGGCGGAGCTCCTCCGCGAGCCGCTGTTTCCGATCCTCGCGCTCGCGTTCGGCCTCGTCCTCGGCAGCTTCGCGAACGTCTGCATCTATCGCATCCCGGCGGGCCGCTCGGTCGTGGTCCCCGGCTCGGCGTGCCCGAGCTGCGCGCGACCGATCGCCTGGTACGACAACCTTCCCGTGCTGAGCTACGCGTGGCTCCGGGCCAGGTGTCGTCACTGTGGCGCGGCCATCGATTCGCGCTATCCACTGGTGGAGGCGACCAATGGCGCCCTGTATCTCGTGATCGCGCTTTCTTCCGGCTCTTCGCCGCGTTCCTTGGCGGGAATGGCCTTCGCGACCGCGCTCCTGGTGTTGGCGCTGATCGACCTCGACCACCAGATCCTGCCCGACGTGATCACGTTGCCCGGCACGGCGCTCGGCCTGCTGGCCAGCGGGCTCGAGGGCGGGCCGCGGCCGCTCGAGGCGCTGCTCAGCGCCGCGGGCGGCTTCCTGGTCTTCGCGGCGATCGCGGAGGCCTGGCGTCGCGGTCGCGGCGTCGAAGCGCTCGGCCAAGGCGATTGGAAGATGGCGGCCATGCTGGGCGCGTTTCTCGGGGCGCAGCGGCTGCTGCTCACGGTGTTCCTGGCCACGCTGGCCGGCTCTCTAGTCGGTCTGGGCTTGATCCTCGCCCGCCGCGGGGACTCGCAGTCGAAGCTGCCCCTCGGCACGTTCCTCGGCTTCTCCGGGATCGTGGTCCTGGTGTGCGGCGAGCCGGTGCTGCGCTGGTATCAGGGCTTCTTCGATGTTTGAGCTGCGCCGGCCCTCGCTGCGGTTGGCGATGGCCCTGGCGCTCGGCGCGGTGTCGTTCGTCGAGGTGCAGGCGCTGGCCTCGACACTCGAGGGGCAGGCCCGGCTGCGCGAGCAGGTGATACGAACGCTGCGCCAGGCCACCGAGTCGGCCCGGCCCGCGCTCGCCGCCCAGATCGGGCCAGGGGGCGGGAAGGCATGGGAAGACGCGATGCGCGAAGCCCGCGCGCGCGGCCTGGCGGCAGAGGCGGCGGTGCTCGACCTCGAGGGTCATCGGCTCGGCTCGACGGCGATCCCGCCGCGGATCTCCGACTCCCTGTCGCGAGAAGACGCCGAGATCCTGCGGGCCGACGGCACGCTCACGCTGGGGCCGGTGATGGGCGAGTCCTCCCGGCTCCTCACCTATCTCGGGCTCCGCTCCGGGGACGAGCGCGTGGCGCTGCTGCTCGCGGCTCCGGTTCCGGAGCTGGTCGAGGACTTGCGCCAACGCCGGCCGCTGTTCGTCGCCCACGGCATCGCGATCCTGCTGCTGCTGGTCGCGACCGCGCTGGTGCTGTTCCCTTCGGGAGAGCCTCCGCGGCGCTCGGCGGCGCTCGGCGCCTATCAGGAAGCCATCGAGCGGTTGCAGCAGCGGTCGGAGCGCGACCGCGCGCACCTACGACGCGTCGAGGAGGATCTAGAGGACGCCGCCGCATTGGCTCGCTCGGGCGAGCTGGCCGCCGGCATCGCCCACGAGGTTCGAAACGGGTTGGGCACGATCGTCGGCTACGCGCGTCTGGCCGAACGCGGCGCGCTGCCCGTGGAGTCCATAGAGGCCGTCGAGGCGATTCGCCAGGAGTGCGACACGCTCGAGTCCGTGATCACGCGCTTCGTGGACTTCGTTCGCGACGAGAAGCTGAACCGCGCGTCCTTCGATCTCTCGCGCACGCTGCGGCGGGTCGTGGCGCGCGAGTCCAGGAACCGCACCACGACGGTGAGCACTGATCTTCCGGAAGCCGAAGCGCCAGCCGCGTTCGACGGCGATGAGGACCTGCTCGAGCGTGCGCTCGAGAACCTGGTTCGGAACGCGCTCGACGCCGCGGGCCCCGAAGGCCACGTCGAGTTGCGCCTGACTCGAGACGCCACCGCGTTCTTCGTGATCGTGGCGGACGACGGGCCGGGGCTCGTCCACGCCGACGGCCAACAACCGCGGCCCTTCCTCTCCACGAAGCCCCGAGGCCTCGGCCTCGGCCTCCCGATCGCGGTCAAGATCACACGGCTCCACGGGGGAGATCTCGTCCTGAGCAACCGGGAGCCGCACGGCCTCACGGTGACGCTGCGGCTCCCGCTTCCGGCACAAACATCGACATAGTGCTACGAAGCGTAGCGTTTGGCGGGTGCATCGCCCCGCCTCCCAACCGGTCACGATCAGCACAAACCTTTGGAATAGATAGGGTTGTGCCTGCTAGGCTCAACCGGGTATCAGACTTGCTAAGAGGAGGCCGTATGAGGAAGCGTAGCGATTCGGGGTTCACGCTGCTCGAGGTGCTTGTCGTCCTCGCCATCATCGGCACGATGGCCGCGGTCGCGCTCCCCAATGTGATGGAGTACCTGAAGGTCTATCGGATCCGAGGCGCGAGCCAGCAACTGGCGGGAGCCATTCAAGAGGCCCGCATGAAGGCCATAACCAAGAGTTCCAACTGGGGGACGGTCTTCGTGATCCAGGATGCGCGGACCTACTGGGTCCACTTGGAGGACGTCCAGCCGCCTGGCGTTCCCGCCGATCTCAGGGCGCTGATTGGGGGGGCCTGCACGCCGGGAGCCGGCGGTGCGTTGGACCGGCAGTGTCTGGACATGGGCTTGGCCACGAGCGTCCGCACGCAATCCACCCGCTATGTGCTCCCGGACCGAGTCATGTTCGCGAACACGGCCGAGTGCACGACGACCCCGCCCCCGGCGGCGCCCGGGTTCAACCCGACCGATGCCCAGATCCGTTTCAGCCGGCTTGGCTCCGCGTGTGATCCCACCCCGGCCACCAACTGCCCGCCGGCAGGGCTCGCGGTGGGGGCCACTACCAACCTCGTCGACAATCGGGCCACCGACTCGATGATCTGTTTGAGCCTGCGGGACCTGGCGGGAGCGCCCACGGGAATTGCCCGCTGGGTCACGATCGCCCGCGGCGGCCGAGTGGAGGAACAGCGATGAATCGAAATAAACAAGCCGGCTTCACGCTCGTCGAGGTGTTGATCTCCATCGTCATTCTGGTGTTCGGTCTCGTTGCCGTGACGAATCTGTTCCTCGTCGCCGGCAGCTCGAGCATGGCCGCCAACGCCGGCAGCGCTACTTCGGCGATCGCTTCACAGCAAATGGAGGTGCTGAAGGCCCTGCCATTCGGCAGCGCTCAGTTGACCGCGGGCGGCGGCGTGGACCCGGCGGCGCCTGTCGCCGGCTATTCGCTGATGGGGGCACAGGTCCCCGGCGCCGCGGGCGCCATCGACGTGGTGTGGCAGATCACCCAGCCTCAAGCTCAGCTCAAGCACATCGACCTCGTCGCCCAGGCACGCGGCCCGCTGCTCGGCGCGCGCACTCGAGCCCGCTTCACGACGTTGCGAGCCTGCACGGGCCCGGTTCCTGTTCCCTACGACGTCACCGTCTGCGGCGCGGCCGCCCCCGCGGGCATCCCGTGCTGTCCGCTGAACCAGGTTCCGTGCTGTCCGGCGGCCCCATGAGGTTCGCGAGCACGGCGATGCACGGCATTCCTGAGATCCGGAGGCGAGACGCGATGAAAAGAGAGCGTGGCTTCAGCCTGGTCGAGTTGATGGTGGCGCTGGTGATGACGCTGATCGTGAGCGGCGCGATCTACGGCCTGATGGCCTCCGGCCAGGGCGCGTTCAAGCGCGAACCGGCTCTGATCGACCGGCAACAGAACATTCGCGTCGCGCTCGACTTGATCGTGCGCGATCTCGAGAACGCCGGGGCCGGGATGACCGGGTACCTCGTGGCGGCCGCTGGGACGCTGCCGCCGCTCTCCCAGATCTTCACGCAGGGATTGGACAGCCGTGGGCCGAATGTTGGAGCGCTGCCTTCCGCGATCCTGGGCGGGGGCGCCCAGGCGGACGCGCTCGAGTTCTTCACCGCCGACGGATCCTGCCCGGCGATGCAGGTGTGTCTAACGGAGAGCTCGTCCACGAACTTCTGGCTCAGATCGTCCGCTCCAGCCAATGGTTGCATGGGCGTGCCGGGCGCTCCCGTGGGCCCGGGCTTCTTCGCCTATGTCTCCGGTTCGAACGGAGCCAACCCCTCCTTTACTGCAAACAGTCTCCTGACTCCGGGGATCATGTTCCTCAAATTCCAGGACAACAACGCCAACGCGTGCGATGGCGGCGCCGGTGCGCGGCTCCACCTCACGCTGGGAGCGGCGGCCGCGATCAACGACGGGTCCAATTGCCTGCCTGGCCCCAACAATAATTGCCAGAGTCTCATCCGAGTCAAGAGGGTCCTGTATGAGCTCGCGGGGGAGAACCCGTTGCTGCCGGCGAGCTTCGGCCCTCCGACGAACGCGGCGGCCTTCAACCCACCCTGCTTGTGGCGGTCCGAGTACGGTCGTCTCAACCGGGACGGCACCCCGAACAACGGACCGTACATCGCGGGCGGACCGGCCGGCAACAATCCGTGGGAGATGGTCGCTCGCGGCATCGACGACATGCAGATCGACTACCAGGCCGGCCCCGCGGTGTTCGCCGCGCAGCCGGGGATGGGGCCGACAACCCCGCCCGCCCTGCCAATCGTGCCGCCGGCCCCGAACACGGATGGGGTTGTGCGCCGCGTCCGAGTCACCCTCTCGGCGCGCGCGATTGGCGTCAACCTCGGCGGCGAGGCGCCCTACGCGAGCAACCTCGCAGGCGAGGTGGGTCGGCGAGGGCAGATGACGACGATCGTGACGCCGCGGGCTGCGCTCGCCACGCTGGCGATGGACTCGGACGCGACCAAGAACTGGAGATGACGATGGAAACCAAGACGCACTCGCAGTCCGGTTTTGCGCTCATCCTGGCGATCCTCGCCTTGATGCTGCTCACGTTCCTGGGCCTGACGCTTTCGGCTACGACGTCCACCGAGCTCCAGATCTCGACCAATTATCGCTGGAGCCAGCAGGCCTACTACAACGCGGAAGCGGGCATCGAAGCCGGGAAGATCGTGCTCCGCAGCATCCCGACGGACTGGGCGTCGATCCTTCCCGGAGTGCGAACCGGGACATGGAGCCCCGGGGCCGCATTGACCAACCACAACTGCAAGACCGGCGGCTCGGGATGCACCACCCCCGCCCCGGCCGCGATTCGGAACTGGGAGGGCGTCGAGTGCGACCGGGACCTCGGCACCGGGTACGGCGCCGTGCTCGACGAGACTCCCGCCGGAGCGCTCTTGAACGGCGCGGCTGCGGCTGGGCCGTACGAGAACGTGACCAGCTTCTCGGGAAGGCCCATCACCGGAGCGTTCACGCTCTGGATCCGGCGTGAGATCGTCACCAACACAGCGGGCCTGCTCCAGGACTTGTCCACCTCGATAGACCCCAATGGCTTCAATACCACGCTGGTCCTGACGTCCGAGGGCGTGGCGCCGATTGCCGCCAACGCCGCCAGCGCCGTGTTCTCGCCGCGGGCGGTCCGCGTCCTGCAAGTGAAGCTGAGCTACGGGGCGCCCGGGGTACCTTGCGAGTCGGCCGAGGGACAGGCCGGCACGACGGCCTCGGGATCCAACTTCGGCGCGTGCTCGCCGCTCGGTGCCGGCAGCATAACGGCGCTCGCCGCGGGCGGCGGCAGCCAAGCCGACACAGGTGCCAAATGAGCGCGCTCTCTTCGTTCACGGAAGGTGGAATCATGACTGCGGCAGCCCGTCGGATGTCTTCGTGGTTCAAGCGGCGCGGCGCGGCCTCGCTCGCGCTGGGAGCGCTCTCGGTCCTGCTGGTGGGCGACAACGCCTCGATGCAGGCGGCCAGCGGCGGCATCGACCCCCTCGAGATCCTGAACCTCAAGGTCAAGCCCAACGTCATCATCGTTCTCGACAGCTCGGGTTCGATGATGCAATCGCCGGGCTGCGGTGCGGGCGGCATCTCCTGCGCCAACCTCGGCGGCGACTGGGTCGGCTCGAAGATGTACCAGTCCAAGCAGGTCCTGAAGCAGGTCATCCAGGACAACACCAACGACGTCAGCTTCATGTTCGGCCAGTACACCCAGAACGGAAGCGCGCTGCAACAGACCCCCGCCACGCCGGGCGGAGGCGCCGATCGCTTCCGTTACACGACCACCAGCACCGACTCGCCCTCGATGACGACCACCCAGCTCACACTGCAGCGGTCGAACTCGCCCGGTGATGCGATTCCGGCCCCCAATGGAGGCCTCCAGTCCTGGCAGGATATTCGCGCGGGCTGGAACACGCTCTACTACGGCGAGCAGACGGTCGCCGCGGCGGTCGCGCCGCCGTCGATCGTCATCGACGCCACCAACAACACGTTCATCTTCCGCGAACGCATCTCGACAGCGACGACGCCCTACACGTTCACGACATGCACGGTCACACTGCCCGTAGCGAGCTACGGCACCTACTCGACCGACCCGCAGATCATCGGTCTGGCGGCGACGCTCAACGCGGCGCTCGTGGCCGGCGGGCCGGTAGCCAATCGAACCTGCGTCAAGTCGGGCACCGCGGCGGGTGGGCCGGAGCCGTCCTTCGGCCTGAGCCTCACCTGGCTCGGCTCGCCGGTCTTCCAATTCACCATCGCCAAGGTCCCGGCCGCGGCGCCCAACCGCCTGCAGATCGTTCGGTTGCCTACCCTCAACCTGATCCTGGACGACTTGGGCTTCATCACCAACCTCCCGAACGTCGCCGCGATCAGCGCGACCAACGACGCCGGCTCCGCCAGCTATTCGATCGGAACCACGTTCACCGGCGCCGCGGTGGGCGGCACATCGGTGCCGGACGCCCTGTGCGCGCTTCCGATACCGGTGCAGTTCTACACCACGGGCCAGAGCCTGGCGACGGCGATGCAGACGGCCATGAACGGGTGCCCCGGTCGTGGCGCCACGGCGAACACCTACACCGTCACCTACAACGGCGCCACCGGCTCATTCACCTTCGCGGTCGGCGCTGGCACCAAGTCGTTCCAGATGCGCTGGGGCGTCAACCCGAACAACATCGGCGGCGCGCTGGGCCAGGCGGGCGTGGCGAACTCCGGCCTCACCACGGGAGCCAAGAGCAGCTCCAGTACGATCGGCATCCTGTACGGCAACACGTCGCACGACGGCATTTTTGCGACGGGCGTGACGACCTACTGGTTGAACGCGGGCCGCTTCTTCAACGGAGAGACCTACGACGTCCTCTCGAACGGCACGCTCTGCGGCCAGAGGCTGCCCACGACGCCGACCAACCCCCCGAGCGTGAAGCTGCAGCAGGTCAGCTCCTGCGGCGGTGCTTTGGTCGGCACGCCGGTCACGTTCACGTACGGCGGCGGCATCTTCACAGGCAACAGCATCTCGTGCAACGGTTACAACACGCGCGTCAACCTGGCCGCCTGCGACGACACCGGAAACCAGGTGGCGACGATCAGCCCGCTGCTCGCGCTCGAGACGCCGCTGTCGGCCGACGGTTTGACGCTTCCCAACTACACCGAGACTCTGGACGGCGCCTTCGCGGCGACCAACAACAACGCGGCGTCCGGCATCCTCGCCGACGGCGCGACGCCGATCGCTAACTCTCTCGACGACCTGTTCACCGTGTTCGGCACGCTGTGGTCGGCCGGCCAGAACCCCGGTCCTCCCATCCTCGGGCCGATCAGCGCGCAGACTTCGCCGAAGGCGCGCACCATCATCCTGTTCGTGACGGACGGAGATGATACCTGTTCGGGCTCGGGCGCCCCGGCGGCGCTCGCGGCCGCGTACCGCGGCCAACTGCTCTACGACCCGATCGTGGGCGGCGTCCAGACGCCGACCGGGTTCCTGACCGCCGGCTCCGATTCGGCTTCGTCGGTGAGCACTTATATCGTCGGCTTCGGCTCGGGCACGTCGACCACCTACATGAACTACATCGCGTGGGGCGGCAGCGGCATGCAGAAGCCGAACGACGGGACGCGCTGGACGGTCACGCCGACCGCGGGCGACCGCGCCCTTTGCCAGACCTGTCAGGACGCCTTCATCGCGCCCACCGCCGCCGCGCTCAGCGCCGCGCTGCAATCCATCATCGACACGGGCGCGACGTCGGGCGCCTTCACGGCGCAGCAGAGCATCACCTCGGCCGTCTACGAGTTGGCCGGCGAGGTTTCCGGCCCCCCCGCCCACAGCGCCGACGACCCGTCCAAGCGCTACGAGGCTCTGGTGCCAAACCAGTTCCAGGCCTCTTTCGTCTTGCCCGGCTTCCAGGGACAGTTGAAAGCGCTCCAGTTCGACCCCGTGCTCCCGGCCCCGTCCGTCTACACCAGATGGGAGGCGGGCGCCAAGCTGCTCGCGGCAATCCAGGCGGACATGACGGCGATCACCCCGCTACGGGCGGGCGCCGCGGCCAGCCAGGGCACGTTCAGCCAGCTTCATGCCGGAACCACGGACGCCAGCATCGTGGGTTCGAACGCCGGGTTGAAGCGCCGCATCTACACGACCAGCCGCAACGGCACGTTCACGCTCGCCGGTCCCACGATCACCGCGCTCGGGGCGTCGCCGATCTTCAACACCGACCTCGCCAACCTGATCGCCGGCACGAGCCCCGGGCGTGAGCGGCTCTGGCCGCCCACGACGACCGCCGCGGCGACGTCGGTGGCGCCACTGAGCGACACCATCCAGGGACTCCTGGACGAGGCGCTCGGGCTGCCCACCGACGCTCAGATCACGGCGGCAGCGGCGGGCGCGCCACGCGATGCCCTGTTCACCGGCCTTCAGACCGCCACCGGAGCCTGTCTCGGAACGCCGCTCCCGGTCAACTGCGTTGGGGTCGCGCCCTTCACGGTCGCCAACGTCCAGCGGGCGCGGCGTGAGGCGCGGGAGACCACTCTCGCCTACAGCGCTGGCGCGGATGTCGTTCCGAACGCGATCGGCAACCCGGCGCGCATCACGGCGTCCGCCGGCACCGATGTCGCGGGGGACATCTTGTACAAGGCCCGTGCCTGGGTGCTGGCGGAATCGACGTTGGCCCCTCCGGCCATCCTCGGACCGCCGATCCGAACTCCTCCCATCAACTACGCCAGCGAGTACGGCTACTACATCAACGGAGTCCAGTCGGCAGGCGTCTCCCAGAATGGTCTTGCGAAGGGGTTCGGGCTGACCTCGCCGGATGTCGATTCGTTGACGCCTCCCTCGGGGCCCGATAGCCGCACCACGCTCAAGCCGGTGATGACCGTGGCCTATCTCGGGGCCAACGACATGCTCCACGCGTTCCGCGCGGCGCCGCAGTGCAGCGCGTCGAGTGGCGCCGGCTCGACCGCGATTTACGCCTGCATCGAGAGGGGCGGCGAGGAGTTGTGGGGCTTCGTGCCCTTCGACCGTCTCGGGGTCCTGACGGCTTTGATCAAGCCGCAGACGCGGCAGAACAAGAAGTTCGTGATCGCGGCTTCGCTTCGCTTCGCCGATATGTTCATCGACGCTCCCGGCGGCACCGCCAGCATCACCGTGGGCTCGGCGCCGCTGGTTGCGCCGCGTGGGGTGTGGCGTCAGGTTCTCTTCCTCGGCCGGGGCAAGGGCGGCAAATTCATGACGGCCCTCGACGTGACGAATCGCGGCGCCTACACGGGGTCCGCGATGGCGACACAGGCGCCGATCGTTTACTGGAACCGCGGCAACCCGGACACGCACAACGGGACGCTTTCGGTGGCCGATGGCGGCACGGGCGTCGTCGCCAACACCACCGCCGAGTACAACTCCTACAAGAAGATGGGGGAAACCTGGTCGACTCCCGCGATTGCCTTCGTCGATCGCACCAAGAACATCACCGCGCGCCGGCCCTACCCTGGAGCCGCCGGCGAGGCCGGAGGCGTGCCATTCGTCGCCTACATGGGTTCGGGCTACGGCGCTGTAACAGAGGGCACGACCTTCTTCACGCTCGACGCCACCAGCGGCGACGTCGTCGCGGCAGTGGACGTCGAGGTCGAAGCGGCCGCCGCGGGGGTCACACGCAGCGGGATCGCCTTCCAGAACGCGCTCGTCTCGGCCCCGGTCTCTTATAGCGCCAGCCAGATCGCTTCGGCATCGACTCCCGGCCATCCGGCCGATCCGACGACGCGGGTCTACATCGGCGACCTCTACGGCCGGGTCTGGAAGTTCCTGAGCGCGACGCCCAACCAGGCGCTGCTGCTGGCGGACGTCGGGGCGGACCAGCCGATTGGGACCGCAGGCGCTCTGCTGAGCCTGGGCGGCAAGCCCCACGTCTTCATGACCTCGGGCAATGACAGCCGCGCCACCGGGGCCTTCAAGCTCTTCGGCCTCCGTGACGACGGAGACGACACGACGGCGACGTACGGGTCCGCGACAGTCACACCCGACCCCGCTGTGAAGACCTATGCTCCGGGCGCGTACCTCTTCTCGCGCCTTCTTGGGACGGACTTCCGCGGCACCATCCAGCCGGCAACCGCCTTCGGTGGCGCCAACGGGCGCGTCTTCTTCGGGGGCACGCGCTTCAACGAGCCCGGGACGCCCTTTGCACCGCCGCCCCCGCCGTGCCGGTCGAGCTTCGACAGCGTGATTTTCGCGCTCGGGGCGGAGACAGGCGGCGCAGCCTACGACCTGAACACATCAGGAGACGACTCGTTCCTGGTCTTCAGCAACAGCCGCAAGACCGCCATTCAGGTCATCAAGGAGCCTTCGCCGCCCGGGACGAATCAGCCCGGCAGGGGACGCCTGGTCATCGACGAAGGGCTCATGGGCTCGGGCAGCGTCATGCCGCCGCCTCCTCCTGGAGTGCAGCCCAAGCTCTCGGGTCAGCCCGCGGTCGGTTTGGCGGGACCGAGCACCAAGGACCCGAGGGCGTTCGCGCAGTACTCGACGCCCCGCCTCTGCCAGTAGTCTCTCGGCTTTAGCCCGCCTCGCCTTCACAGGCGGGGCGGGCGTTTCCGCATGGTCAGCTCGAGAAAGCCCTTCACTCGGGGTCGGGCTTGGGTGTAGCCTCTTCGATATGGCTAAGAAGGAGCAGTCCAAGACCTGCCCGGCCTGCGCGACGCGGAACAAAGCCAAGTGGGATTTTTGCGTCCGCTGTGGCGAATCGCTCCAAGGCGTGGACGCGTCGGAAGAAGCGGCGGCCAAGCCCCGCGTCGTCATCACCGGCCGCGAGGATGAGAACCAGTCCTCTCTCGGGTCCATGGCGGCGATCGGTGCGATGATCGTGGTCATTGCAGGCGTGGCCATCTGGGTCCAGCGGACCCCACCTTCGTCGACCCTGGCGCCCGCCACCGGCGCCTTCCAGATTGCCACGCAACCCTCGAGCCCGCCCGCCGCCGCGCCGGCTGCCAGCGACCCCGCTTTGAATGCCGCGAGGCAGCTGCTGGGGCAGGGCAACGTCGCGAGCGCTCTAGCCGCGCTCCAGGAATTGGCCCGGGAACGGCCTTCCGATCCCGAAGTACGCAGCCAATTGGCGCACGCGCTGCTCCAGGCGGGCCGGCGCGATGAAGCGCTCACGCATTTCGAAGAGGCGGCGCGGCTTGCGCCGGTAACCGTCCACCGGCTCGCCTTCGCCGTGGCGCTCAACCAGGCGGGCCGCACCGATCCTGCGATCGAACAGTACAAGGTCGTCCTGTCCGGCGAGCCGAGGAACGAGCAGGCCCTGCAGGAACTGGGGAGCCTGATGAACCGCGCCGGCAAGTTCGCCGAGGCGGTTCCCTATCTGATCCAAGCCGCCGAGGTGAGGCCGGGCGAGCTCGTCGTCCAGCAGGACTTGGCCTGGGCGCTCGAGTCGAGCGGGAATCTCGATGCGGCCGCGGCCACATACCGCAAGGTGCTCGACTCAGCGCCCCAGGCCACGATCTCGCGCGGCCGTCTGGCTGAGGTGCTGCTGAAGCAGCAGAAGACCGACGAGGCGCTATCGGTGGTCGAAGAGGGGCTGCGCCAGGATCCATCCGCGGCGCCGCTGAAGCGTGCCCGCGCCAGCCTGCTCGAGCGGTCGGGGAAGATCGCCGAAGCCATCGCAGAGTATCGCGACTACGCGCGCACGGCCCCGAACAGCGAGGAGGCCCGGTTGATGATCGAGCGGGCGAACCTGCTCGAGAAGCGCGCGGCCGGCGGCTCCTCATGAAACCGTCGCGGGTTCTCGGCCTGGCTGTCACGGGCGCGCTCCTGTGCTCCCTTGCGCAGGCCCAAGGCCTGGGAGAGGCCGCGGCCAAGGAGAAGCTGCGGCGCGAGCAGGAACAGAAGAAGCGCGGAGCCGCCAAGGTCATCACGACCGAGGATCTGGTCAAGGCCGGCTCGAGCGAAAGCGCCCCGGGGGGCCTGGCGCAGGATGCGCAGCGGCCCCAGGACACTTCCTCCAGCGAGACGCAGAAGACCTTCAAGGAGGGGACGGACGAGGTCGTGGAGGCCCCGGGCGAGGCGCAGTGGCGCCAGCGCGCCGCCGAGGCGAAGCAGGAGCTCAAGGAGTTCGAGGCGCGCGTTGGCACGCTTCAGGAAAAGGCCGACCAGCTCTTCGGTCAGATCCGGGCGTCCACGGACACCAACGAGCTGCTCCGGCTGCGCGCGGCCCAGCAGAGCCTGACCAAAGAGATCGAAGAGGCCAAGATCATGCTCGATACTTCGCGCAAGGAGCTTCGAGACCTCGGAGAAGAGGCGCGCCGCGCCGGCGTGCCGCCCGGCTGGGTGCGCTGACCCCGGAGCCCGCTCCGAGAGGCCGCTCGACCGCGTCCGCCGACGTCCTGGTCGTCGAAGACAAGGACTCGCTGCGCGCGATGCTGTGCAAGACGCTCGAGTCGCGCGGTTGGAGCGCCGACGACTGCGGCGACGCGTACGAGGCCCGGCGCAAGCTGCAGACGTCGCGATACCTGGTGGTGCTGACGGACCTGCGGCTGCCCGCGGGCAGCGGCTTCGAGGTGCTGCAGGCCGCGCGCGAAGCCGACAGCCAGATGCCGGTGATCGTGATGACGGCGTTCGGCACGGTGGAGGAAGCGGTACGGGCCATGAAGGAGGGCGCGGCCGACTTCCTGATGAAGCCGGTCGACACCGATCATCTGCTGCTGTTGCTGGAGCGCGCGATCGATCGGCGCCGGATCATGACCGAGTACGTGCTGCTGAAGGAAGACTATCAGCGGCGCTACGGCCTGCCGCAGGTGCTGGGCGAGGACCCCGTCTTCAAGGAGACGCTGCTCGCGGTGCAGCGCGCCGCGCAGAGCGAAGCCAACGTGCTGCTCCTGGGCGAGAGCGGCACAGGCAAGGAACTGTTGGCGCGCTCGCTCCACGGGCTCTCGCCGCGGGGCAAGGGCCCATTCGTCGCGATCAACTGCGCCGCGATCCCGGAAGCGCTGCTCGAGAACGAGCTGTTCGGGCACGAAAAAGGGGCCTTCACCGGTGCTAATGCCCGGAAGAGCGGCAAGGCGGAGATGGCGCATCGCGGGACGCTGTTCCTGGACGAGATCGGCGACATGCCGCTGGCGCTCCAATCCAAGATCCTGCGGCTGGTGCAGGAGAAGCAGTTCGAGCGTGTCGGCGGGCTACAGACCCTGACCGTCGACGTCCGCGTCGTCGCCGCGACCAATCGCGACCTGCGGGCGGCGGTCGAGGCGCGCCAATTCCGCGAGGACCTGTTCTTCCGGCTGTCGGTGTTCCCGATCGACGTGCCGCCGCTGCGCCGCCGCCGCGCCGACATCCCGCTGTTGGCGGACGTGTTCCTGGACCGCTTCGCCAACGAGCTGGGACGGCGCGGCCTGGCCCTGTCGCAGGCGGCACGCGATGCGCTCGCCGCCCACTCCTGGCCGGGCAACGTGCGCGAGCTCCAGAACGCCCTCGAGCGGGCGGCGATCCTGAGCGACGGCGCCACGATCGAGGTGGAGAACCTGCGTCTGGGCGCCGACGTGGCGCCGCCCGTGGCCTTGGCCGACGTCGTGGATCTCTCCGGGACGCTCGAAGAGGTGCTGCAGCGGGTCGGCGAGCGCGCCGAGCGGGAGACCGTCGCTCGCGCGCTGAAGCAAGCCGAGGGCGACAAGGCCCTGGCCGCGAAGCAGCTCGGCCTGAGCGTCACCGCCTTGAACCGGCGGCTGCGGCGGGAGAGCTAGCCCTCCTCTCCGTCCTTTCGCCGGCGTGGCCGCTGGTTCGCGGCCAGCACCCGCTTGCGCAGCCGGATCGCCGTCGGCGTGACCTCGACCAGCTCGTCGTCGGCGATGAACTCCAGCGCCTGCTCCAGGTTCAGCACCCGCTGCGGCGTCAACCGGATCGCCTCGTCGGAGGTCGACGCGCGCATGTTGGTGAGCTTCTTCTGCTTGGTGACGTTCACGTCCATGTCGGCCAGCCGCGCGTTCTCGCCGACGATCATGCCTTCGTAGACCGTGGTTCCGGGGCCCACGAACAGCTCGCCCCGGTTCTCCATGTGCGAGAGCGCGTATGCCGTCGTGTCTCCGGTCCGATCCGCCACCAGCACGCCCGTGGTTCGGCGGGGGATGTCGCCTTGCCAAGGCGCCCAGCCTTCGAGCAGGGTGTTCATCACGGCGGTGCCGCGCGTGTCGGTGAGCAGCTCGGTGCGAATCCCGATCAAGCCGCGCGTCGGGATCTGGAACTCGAGACGCACGCGCCCGGAGCCGTTGTTCACCATCTTGGTCAGCTTGCCCTTGCGCATCGACAGCTTCTCGAGCACCACCCCCATGTAGGCCTCGGGCACGTCCAGCACCAGGAGCTCGATCGGTTCCTGCAGCTTGCCATCTTCGGTGTGGGTGATCACCTCCGGGTTGGAGATCGCGAGCTCGTAGCTCTCGCGCCGCATCATCTCGATCAGGATCGCGAGCTGCAACTCGCCGCGGCCGAGCACCTTGAAGGAATCGGCGGCGTCGGTGGCTTCGACCCGGATCGAGACGTTGGTCAGGAGCTCCTTCTCGAGCCGCTCCTTGATGTGGCGCGAGGTCACGAACTTGCCGTCGCGGCCGGCGAAAGGCGACGTATTGACCGAGAACACCATCGACAGCGTGGGCTCGTCGATGTGCAGCGGCGGCAGCGGCATCGGTGTCTCCGCCGAGGTGATCGTCTCGCCGATGTTGATGCCTTCGAAGCCGGCCAGCGCGACGATCTCGCCACAATCCGCGGTTTCCGCGTCGGCGCGCTTCAGCCCATCGAACACGAAGAGCTTGGTCACTTTCGTGGTCTCGAGCCGGCCGTCGCGCTTGGCCACCGCGACGGTGTCGCCGACCGTGACGCGGCCGGCGAAGACGCGCCCAATCCCGAGCCGCCCGAGATAGTCGCTGTGGTCGAGGTTGGCGATCAAGAGCTGCAGCACGCCGTTCGGGTCTCCTCCGGGCGGAGGAATGTGGTTGACCAGGGCGTCGAACAGCGGGCGCAGGTCCTGATCGGGTCCGTCGTGTGTGGTACGCGCCATGCCGTCGCGGGCGCACGTGTATAGCACCGGAAACTCGAGCTGCGTCTCGTCGGCGCCCAGGTCGATGAAGAGATCGTAGATCTCGTTCAACACCTCCTGGGGGCGCGCGTCGGAGCGGTCGATCTTGTTCACGACGACGACGGCCGGCAGCGAGAGCTCGAGCGCCTTGCGCAGCACGTAGCGGGTCTGCGGCAACGGTCCTTCGGAGGCGTCCACCAGCAGCATCACGCCGTCGACCATCTTCAGGGCGCGCTCGACCTCGCCGCCGAAGTCCGAGTGGCCCGGCGTGTCGACGATGTTGATCTTGACGCCGTGGTAGTGGACCGACGTGTTCTTGGCCAGGATCGTGATGCCGCGTTCGCGCTCGAGCGCGTTGGAATCCATGACGCGATCGGCGACTTCCTGGTTGGCGCGGAAGGCGCCGCTCTGGCGCAGCAGAACGTCGACGAGTGTCGTCTTGCCGTGGTCGACGTGGGCGATGATGGCGATATTGCGGATGTTTTGGGTCATTTAGGGGACACGCATCGTAGCATCTGCGATCCGCGCGATCAGGATCGGAGCCGCGCGTAGTCGTCGGGTGTGTTGATGCCGGCGACCGATCCCAGCTCGCCCTCGACGTACCGGATCCATTCCGGATGGCTGCGCAGCACCGCGCGCGCGCCCTCCGCAGCGGGTGCGCCGTGTAGCGCTTGCCACGTGGGTCGCGCGAAACCCGCGGGGTGACCGCGGCGTCCCTCGAAGCTGGGCACCGCAATCCAGGCGTCGGCGTGGAGCGCCGCCAGCACGCGGTCGACCGTCTCCGGGGCCACCCGCGGGTGATCGACCGGATGCACCAGCACCGCGTCCACGCCGTCGCGCGCGGCGTGTTCCAGGCCGCACACGATCGAGGAGAGCATGCCGCCCTCGCGATAACCAGCGTTGCGGATGATCTTGGCCGCCTTCGGGATCCCGCCCAACGACGCGACCCGGTCGGCGTCGTGTCCGAGCACCACGATGATCTCGGCCACCCCGGGCCTGTCGAGAAGCTGGCAGCAGCGCTGCACAAAGGTCTGCTGCTCGATTCGCAACAGGGCCTTCGGGCCGCCCATCCGCCGGCCCTCGCCGGCTGCCAGCAGCAGGGCCGCAATGCGCACGAGGCTATTTTGTGTTGAAATCTCTGCCTGATGAACCAGCGCCACCTGCTGTCCCTGAAGGATTACTCGGCAGCCGAGATCGACGAGATCTTCGTGCTCGCGTCCAAGATCAAGGCCAACCCCGCGGCTCACGCGCAGACACTCGCGGGCAAGACGCTGGGAATGATCTTCCAGAAGCCGTCCACGCGGACGCGCGTCTCGTTCGAGGTCGGCATGTTCCAGCTCGGCGGGCACGCGCTGTTTCTCGGCAGCGAGCAGATACAGCTCCAGCGCGGCGAGACCCTCGCCGACACCGCCAAGGTCCTGTCGGGCTACGTGGACGGGATCGTGGCGCGCGTCTTCTCGCAGCAGGACGTGGTGGATCTCGCGAAGCACGGCACGGTTCCGGTCATCAACGGGCTCTCCGATCAGCTCCACCCGTGTCAGGCGCTCGCCGACTTCTTCACGCTCAAGGAGTTGAAGGGTCGGGTGGCGGGACTGAAGTTGGCCTATATCGGCGACGGCAACAACGTCTGCAACGAGTTGATGTTCGGCGCCGTCAAGCTCGGCGTGACGATGTCCGTAGCCTGTCCCCAGGGCTACGAGCCGAATCAGATCATGGTGAAGGCGGCCGCCCGCGAGGCGCTGAAGACGCGCTCGGCCGCGCCAACCGTCGTCGGCGATCCGGTCTCCGCCGTCTCGGGGGCGGATGCCGTGTACACGGACGTGTGGACGTCGATGGGCCAGGAGGGGGAGGCCGACAAGCGGCTGGCTGCGTTCGAGGGTTTCCAGGTGACGCAGAAGCTGATGTCGGGCGCAAAGGCGGATGCCGTCTTCATGCACTGCCTACCGGCGCACCGGGGTGAGGAGGTCGCCGCCGACGTCATCGACGGGCCGCAGTCCGTGGTGTTCCAGCAGGCCGAGAACCGGCTGCACGTGCAGAAAGCAATTCTGGCCATGCTGATCGGCGCGAAGTAGCTGGCGCCTCCGCTAGCGCGCGCGTAGCACGCGCAAGGCGTTCACGATCTCGGTCCGAGTCACGTCGCCGTGGATTCGGACGCGGCCCACCGCGTGAGGCAGCAGGAACGGCACTCGGCCCGCGCGGGCCTTCTTGTCGTGCGCGAGTGCTTCCAGCACGGCGTCGTCGGCGAGGTCGCGCAGCGGCGGCCGCGGTCCGATGCGGTCCACGGCGAGCGTGATCGCGTCGAAGGCGAATCGCTCCAGGAGGCCGCGTTCGCGGGCGATCGAAGCCGCGCCGATCAGCCCCCAAGCTACCGCCTCGCCATGACTGAAACGCCGATAGGCGGTTACAGTTTCGAGCGCATGGCCGATGGTGTGGCCTAGGTTCAGCAACCGGCGGCGCCCGCCTTCGCGTTCGTCGCTCGAGACGATCCCGGCCTTGATCCGGCAGGCGGCCGCGATGGCCCGGGTCGAATCGGCCCGCGACCAATCGGCGACATGGGGTGGCCGGGATCCAAACAACTGGAAGAGCTTCGGGTCGAGCAGCACCGCGCACTTCAAGATCTCGTAGGCGCCGCTCTGAACCTGCCGCCTCGGCAGCGTGGCCAGGAACTCGGGATCGATCAGCACCGCCCGCGGCTGGTGGAAGGCCCCGATCAGGTTCTTTGCGCTCGCGTGGTTGATCCCGGTCTTGCCCCCGATCGAGCTGTCGACCATCGCCAGCAGGGTGGTGGGCATCTGGACATAGTCGACGCCGCGCATGTAGATAGCCGCGGCGAAGCCCGCGACATCGCCCACGACGCCGCCGCCAACGGCAACGACCAGCCCGTCGCGGCCCAGCCGGGCGGCAGCGAAGGCGTCGCAGATCTTGCGAAGAGTGCGCCAGGACTTGAACCGTTCCCCGTCGCTCGCGAATACAGTTTCGACCGGCCCGATCTCGCGGAGTCGCGACGCGATGCGGCGACCGTAGAGAGCCCACACGCGCGGGTTCGACACGACCACCATGCGCCGGCCCCGAAGCGGGCCGAGTTGGGTGGCCAGATCGTCGACGAGGCCCGCTCCGATGCGGATCGGGTAGCGCCGGGCGCCGAGTGCTACGGGAACGTTGATCACGCGGCGGGAGGCTAGCACGAGCCCCGAAGCCGCATCGAGCTATCTCAACCAGCCGGGAAGGGCGCCCTCGATTCGTGCGCGGTCGAGGAAGCGCGTCTCTTCGTCGCGGATCCGGGCTTGGAGCGCGCCGATGCGGCGCTCGAACGACAGCGGGGCGGCAGCGGCCTTGCGGCCGGTTCCCAGGGCCGGTCGTCGCACGGCCGCGGCCCTGTCTTGAAGCTCCGCCAGGGCTCGCTGAAGCCCAGCGACGCGCCCGCGGTGAGTCTCGGCTTCACGACGCCAGAACTCCTCACCGCCCTTGCGAGTTGTTGGAGCTCGCGTCGACTGGCGGCCCGCAGCGTCGGCCATGGCCGGGATCGAGGCGAAGCCAACCTGCTCACGCTGCCCATGAACGCGATCGAGGTCCTGGTTTCCGTAGGTAGGCACGCCTTCCTTGCGACCAGGCTCCTCGGCGAGGGATAACGGGGCTCCGAACGAGACTACGAAGAGAACCACGCGACACACGGACCGGTCCGAGCGTTCCATCGAACTATCAACTTTCCGGAAGAGACGCGCTTTCTGGCGGGAAGAAGCGGAGCGCGATCCGCGGGGCCACTGTCAAACTATGCAAGTT
>CAZVOI010000474.1:0-3839 GCA_964628275.1 uncultured Acidobacteriota bacterium
GGTCGAGGCGCTCCTGGCCGGAGGCCGGAAGCGTTTCTACGAAGATGCGGCCGGGAGCGTCACGATGTTTGGCGCTAAAGGCATCGCATCCCTGCCTGATCGCCCTGGCGTCGTCGACATCGCGGCACTCAAGAGCCGCGGCGCCGTGCGCAAGAAGAACCCCGGCGCGAGCCTGGTCGACCTCGGCGACGGCTGCGCCCTCGTCGAGTTCCACTCCAAGATGAACGCTCTCGGCAACGACACGTTCTCGATGCTGCTCTCGGCGACCAAGGAAGCCAAAGCCAACTTCGACGCGGTGGTCGTCGGCAACCAAGGCGAGCAGTTCACGGTCGGCGCCAACTTGATGCTGGCGCTCCTGGCCGTCCAGGAAGAAGAGTGGGACGAGATCGACCTCTCGATCCGCCAGTTCCAGAACGCCAACATGGCGCTCAAGTACTGCGACGTGCCGGTCGTCGCGGCGCCCTTCGGTCTCGCTCTCGGCGGCGGCTGTGAGATCTCATTGCACACGGCCCGCATCCGTTGCTCGGCCGAGACGTATATGGGCCTCGTCGAAACCGGCGTCGGCATCGTGCCAGGCGGCGGCGGCTGCAAGGAAATGGCGCTCCGCGCGCTCGACCGCTGCGCCCAAGTGCCCGACGCCGACACCTTCCCGTTCGTGAAGCGCGCCTTCGAGACGATCGCCTTCGCCAAGGTCTCGACATCGGGCGCGGAAGCCCTGCGGATGTTTTGCACACCGGCCGACTCGCTCTCGCCGAACCCGGACCGCTTGATCGTGGACGCCAAGCAGGTCGCTCTCGGCCTGGCGCGCGCCGGCTATCGCCCCGGCCGCCCGCGCACCGACATCCCCGTTCTCGGCCGCCCCGCGCTCACCACCTTCAAGATGGGCATCTACAACGCCGCCCGCGGCGCACAGATCAGCGAACACGATGCGCTCGTCGCCACCAAGGTCGCCACCATCCTCTGCGGCGGCGACCGCGCCCCGGGCGTCGCGAGCGAGCAGCACTACCTGGACCTCGAGCGCGAGGCGTTCCTCTCGCTGCTCGGAACCAAGAAGACGATCGAGCGCATCCAGCACACGCTGAAGACCGGCAAGCCGCTTCGGAACTAGTGAAGGACGAATTCCATGCCTGAAGCCGTCGTCGTCTCCAGCGTTCGAACCGCCGTCGGCAAGGCGGGGCGCGGCACGCTGCGCGCCACGCGGCCGGACGACATGGCTGCCGAGGCGATGAAGGCCGCTCTCGCCCGCGTGCCGCAGTTGAAACCCGAGATGGTGGACGACGTCGTTCTCGGCTGCGCGATGCCGGAGGCCGAGCAGGGCATGAACGTGGCGCGCATCGCCAGCCTGCTCGCCGGCATCCCGCACACCGCGGGCGCCATGACGATCAACCGGTTCTGCTCGTCCGGGCTTCAGGCGATCGCGAACGCCGCCGACGCAATCGTCGCCGGCCGCAGCGATGTCGCGATCGCGGGCGGCACCGAATCGATGAGTCTGATTCCGATGGGCGGCCACAAGATCGCGCCGAACCCGACGTTGCTCGAGCGCTATCCCGACAGTTATCTCGGAATGGGACTGACCGCCGAGCTCGTCGCGAAGAAGTACGGCGTCACGCGCGAGAAGTCCGACGCGTTCGCTCTGGCATCCCACCAGAAGGCGATCGCCGCCATCGAGGCCGGCCGTTTCAAGGACGAGGTCGTGCCGCTCCGCGTCGTTCTTTCTCCGGAGAACGGCGGCAAGCCGACGACGCTCAGCTTCGACACGGACGAGGGCCCGCGGAAGGACACGAACGGCGAGGCGCTCGCCAAGCTGCGTCCCGCTTTTGCCGCGGAAGGCATCGTCACCGCGGGCAACTCGTCCCAGATGTCCGACGGCGCCGCTGCGACCGTCCTGATGTCGGCAGCGAAGGCCAAAGACCTCGGCGTCACGCCGATCGCGCGGCTCGTTAGCTACGCCGTCGCGGGCGTGCCGCCCGAGATCATGGGTATCGGCCCGGTCGAGGCGATCCCAAAGGCCCTGAAGCAGGCGGGTCTGAAGCTCGCGGACATTGACCTGATCGAGCTGAACGAAGCGTTCGCCTGCCAGGCGCTGGCGGTGATCGAGGCGCTGGGCCTCGACCCGGCCAAGGTCAACGTGAACGGCGGCGCGGTCGCGCTCGGCCACCCGCTCGGCTGCACCGGCGCGAAACTGACGGCTCAGATCCTGGCGGAGCTGCGGCGCCGCAAGGGTCGCTACGGACTCGTGACGATGTGCGTGGGCGGCGGCATGGGCGCCGCTGGAATCTTCGAACTTCTGTAACCGATAGAGAGGCAATCATGGCGACTGAAACGCAGGCCCCCGTCGCAGTGGTGCGAGGTGGCAGCTTCCTGACCGAGGACCGTGCTCTCGAAGAGATCTTCACGCCCGAGGACTTCTCGGAAGAGCAGCGCATGATCGGCCAGACGGCCGAGGAGTTCATGGAGAAGGAGATGGTGCCGCGCCTTCCCGAGATCCTCGCGCTCGAGTACGAGACCATGCGGGAACTGCTCCGGAAAGCCGGCGAGCTGGGGCTCCTGGGAATCGAGGTCCCCGAGGAATACGGCGGCCTGGGTCTCGACAAGGTCTCGGGCTGTCTCGTCTCCGAGAAGTCGGCGCGCGACGGCAGCTTCGCGGTCGCGTTCATGGGCCACACCGGGATCGGAACGCTCCCGATCGTCTATTTCGGCACCGACGCGCAGAAGAAGAAGTATCTGCCGAAGCTCGCTTCCGGCGAATGGATCAGCTCGTACTCGCTCTCCGAAGCCTCGTCGGCCTCCGACGCGATGAACGCCAAGGCCAAGGCCGTGCTCTCGAAGGACGGCAAGAGCTGGGTCCTGAACGGCGAGAAGATGTGGCTCACCAACGCCGGCTTCGCCGACGTCTACATCACCTTCGCCAAAGTGGACGGAGAGCACTTCACGGCCTTCATCATCGAGAAGGGGACGCCGGGCGTCTCGCTCGGCGCCGAAGAGAAGAAGACCGGCATCAAGGGCAGCTCGACGCGCCCGCTGATCCTGAGCGACGCGGTGATCCCGAAGGAGAACCTGCTCGGCGACATCGGCAAGGGCCACAAGATCGCCTTCAACATCCTCAACATCGGGCGCTTCAAGCTCGGCGCGGGTGTCACGGGCGGCGCCAAGCTGGCGCTCCGCGGCTGCGTCGAATACGCCAAGTCGCGCCAGGCTTTCGGCAAGCCGATCTCCGACTTCGGCCTGATCCGCCACAAGCTCGGCGAGATGGCGATCCTCGAGTACGTCGCCGAGGGCATGGTCTACCGGACCGCGGGGATGATCGACAAGAACCTCGCCGGTATCGGCCTGAACGACCCCGCCGAGGCCTTGAAGCGCATCGAGGAGTACGACGTCGAGTGCTCGATGATCAAGGTCTGGTGCTCGGAGATGCTCGACTACGTCGTGGACGAAGCCGTCCAGCTCCACGGCGGCGCCGGTTACGTCGAGGACTATCCCGCCGAGCGCTACTGGCGCGACGCGCGCGTCAACCGCATCTTCGAAGGCACGAACGAGATCAACCGCCTGCTCGTGCCGGGACGCCTGATCCGCCGCGCCATGAAGGGCGAGATCCCGGTTTTCCAGAAGTCGATGGCTCTCATGGAAGAAGTGACGGCGGGTCCGTCGATGGCGTCCCTCGACGACGGCTTTCTTGCGGCTGAAGCCCGCATGGCCGCAGGCGCCAAGAAGGTCGCGCTCATGTGCATCGGCCTAGCGGCCCAGAAGTTCGCCCAGGACCTGACCGACCAGCAAGAGATACTGGGCCTCTTCGCCGACATCGCGATGGAGACGTACGCCCTCGAAACCGCCGTGCTCCG
>CAZVOI010000475.1:0-2576 GCA_964628275.1 uncultured Acidobacteriota bacterium
AACTTTACGCCGGCGAAGTTCGTTCCCGAAATCACGACGGACGTCCCCGGCCCTCCGACCTTTGGCGTGAAGTCCGCAATCGTCGGGGCCAACGTCACAGTGAATGCACTCTGACTCACGCCTGGGCCAGCGGGCGTCGTCACCGCTATTGGCCCACTCGTGGCCGCTACCGGAACCGTCGCCGTGACCTGCGTTGACGAATTCACCGTAAACGTCGCCGTCTGTCCGTTGAAGGCCACTGCAGTCGTGTCCGTGAAGTTCACGCCCGTGATCACTACGCTGGTGCTTGCCGGCCCACTGGTCGGAGAGAATCCCGTGATCCGGGGCGCGACGGCGAACGGGCTGTTCTGAAGACCTCGATCTCGCGCTCCTTCACATCGATGCGCCACCGACTGGCATCCTTGTGCTATCGGCCGAGGTTGTGCACGTGGGGCAGGATGTCATCGTGGCCGGCTTTCCCAATCACGGGCCGGGAGGAACCGGTGCCAGGATCACGACGCATGTCACTCGTATTCAACCCCGACATGGCGTCCGCCACTTCTACGTTGCGAACCAGATACAGAGCGGTAACAGTGGCGGACCGGTACTCAACGCACGGTTCGAGGTTGTTGGCGTTGCGGAAGCTGTCAATGACATTGAGACACCAAGGTCGAAGTAATTAGAGTTGCGTTGCGGTCGATGATCCTGACGGCGAGATGGTCGTCGGCGTTGCGGATCGGGTCGACCCGCAGGTCGTCCGAGGTGACGATCGTCGTCCCTGGGGCATCCTGAGCGGCCGCTTTCTTCGGCGGCGGGTTGATCCACACGGCGGTCGGCAGATCCGCCGGCTGTGGCCGACCGTTCACGAAGCGCTCGGGATGGGCCGTGTAGGCGGCAGCGAGCACCTGCTGCCGCTGCGCGCGGACCGTGGCGGCCTGGCCGAAATGGACGACGGCGGGCGTGAGGAATCCCAGGCCGCTGTGGCGGTGCGCCTGGTTGTACCAGGGGAAGAAGACCTGCCCGAAGGCCCGCCCGTCCTCGATCGATCCGAACCGCTCCGGAAACTGGGGACAGTACTTGAGCGTCTTGAACTGGGCCTCCGAGAACGGATTGTCGTTCGAGACGTGGGGTCGACTGTGCGTCTTGGTGACGCCGAGATCCGCCAGGAGCAGGGCCACCGGCTTGCTCCGCATCACGCCCCCGCGGTCGGCATGGAGCGTGAGTTGGCCCGGCTGAATGCCGTGCTTGGCGTAGGTCTCGGCGATGAGGCGCTCGGCGAGCCCCGCGCTCTCGTACGGCGCCAGCATCCAGCCCACGACATAGCGGCTGAAGATGTCGAGGATCACGTAGAGATAGAAGTAGGTCCACTTCGACGGGCCCAGGAGCTTGGTGATATCCCAGCTCCAGACTTCGTTCGGGCGCGTGGCGAGCAGCTCGGGCGCGGCGTAGTGCGGACGCCGCACCTGATCGCGCCGCTCCTTGATTTCGTGCGCGGCGTCGAGGACGCGATACATCGTGCGCGGCGAACAGAGGTAGGTCCCCTCATCGAGCAGGGTGGCGTGGACCTGGGCCGGCGCCTGATCGATGAAGCGCGTGTGCAGGAGATCCAACACGTCGTGCCGCTCGACGACCGTCAGCGCGCGCGGCGGCGCCGGCCGCACCGCCGGCGGTCGTGCTGGCTGCCGCTGCCGATACACGGACGCGCGTGAGACGCCCAACGCATCGCACGCCGCCGCCGTCCCCAGCGTGGGGCTCGCCGCCGCAATGGCTTGCATCACTCGCTCTCGTCGGCCTCGAGCGGTTTCAACGGGATCCCCAGGAGCTCGGCAACTTTTTTTTGGAAGGCGATGATCGTCTCCGCCCGCTGCAGGCGGCGCGCGAGCCGCCGGTTGTCCGTTTCCAGCGCGGCCTTCTCTCGCTCCACCTTCTTCAGCCGCGGATCCCCAGCCGTTGGTTTCCGACCACGCGTCTTCGGTGTCAACCCGTGCTCGCGCTGTCGGCGCCAGGTCACCACATGCGAGGAGTAGAGCCCCTCCTTCCGCAGTAAGGCCCCGAGCTCGCCGTGCCGCGTACAGGCGTCGGCCTGTCGGAGGACCTCGAGCTTATAGGCGGTCGTGAAGCGTCGTCGCGCGTGGCGCGCCGGCACCTCGGAGTCGGGCAGGACGGGCGAGACCGCGCGCTCGATTGTGGGAGACCCTCCGCTCCGGGGCGCCTCGCTTCGCTCGTCGCCCCTCCGCTCCGGCTCTCTCACAATCGACTGGCCTACCAACATCGAACGGATCGTGGTCATCAACGTCCTGACACCTCCCCGTCCTCAACACTAATTTCCGGTGGGTAGAGTGTCTCAGCTATCTTGGCAGGGAGGGATGCACCTTCGATGGCGGTCAGCCACGCCTGGAGGGCCAACATCGCTGCCGGGTCGTAGCCAGTCCTGAACAGCGTCTTGTAGTGTTCGTCGAACAACTTCTTCTCGTTATACGAGATGTTCGGACGCTGGCAGTGCCACGCCATCACCATCTTTGCGAAGGCAGACGAATCGACGGTTTTGCTCTGGTCCCTGTCTGCCGGTCGCTCTTCGCCGCGCTGCCGAATGAAGA
>CAZVOI010000476.1:0-1611 GCA_964628275.1 uncultured Acidobacteriota bacterium
CGCACCGGCCCGGATCGCCTCGACCGCGACGCGTTCGCTGCCGTGGCTGGTCATGATCACGACGGGCGGCATGGCGCGAGCCGGCTCGCTGCGCAGCAGGTCGAGCCCTTCGCCGTCGGGCAGCAGCCAATCGGCGATGACGAGATCCGGCGGGGTCTTGCTGTGCAGGGCCGCGCGCGCCGCGACCAGGGTCTCGGCCACCGAGACGCTGAACGCTCCAGGCTGGCCTTCGAACGCCCGCCGAGCGAGCTCGGCGTGGCCGGGCTCGTCTTCGACGAGCAGCACGCGGAGCGGCTCGGCCGTCACGGCAGGCGCAGCCACGCGTCCAGGAACGGGACCCCCAACGTCCCGAAACGGGACGCCGGAGTGGCTCGGAGTGGGGCCGCGCGCGACTCCCTAACTCTCATTGAATCAACATCATTCTACTCGTCTTGGCTCGACCGCGAGGGAGAGCGTGGGTGGCACGTACGCTGCAGAAGCGCGGAACGTGCCAACGGACGCCAACCTCCTCGACACTCGACGACGTGGGCCTTGGTCAGTCAGACTATAAGATGATCTTGGACGTGCACCCCGACATCTACAAGCTCGACCGCTACCTGCTAGCCCGCGCCTGGAACGATCCCTATCGCCAGGTGATCCTCGACTCGCTCGCGCGAATGGGGGATCACGCGCCCCTGGTCGCCGCCCATTGAAGCGGCGCCTGCTGCTGCTCGACGACGACGCCGCCATCGTGTCGGTGGTGAGACGCTACTTCGAGGGCAAAGGCTGGGAGGTCGAGTCCTGCATGGCCGCGGGCGAGGCGCTGCGGCTCGTCGAGTCCGACGCGCCCTTCGACGCCATCATCTGCGATCTGCACTTCACCCCGGCGCGCCTGTCGGAAGGGCTCGAGATCATCGGGTGCGCGCGGCGGGGACGGCCCGACGCGGCCGTGCTCCTCTTCACGGGAGCGGCGGAGCCCGGCGTGCGGGAGGAGGCGCGGCGGCGCGGCGCCAACGAGGTGGTCACGAAGCCCACCCCGCTCGCAAGCTTGCTCGACGCCGCACTGCGTGCGATAGATAGACCGTGAGTCTCAGCGGCTCGGTCGGAGACCTCCCGCTGTTCGAGATCCTGCAGGTCGTCTCCTTCTGCCAGAAGACCGGGCACCTGACGGTGCGCGCCTCTGCGGGCGAAGCCACCATCGTGTTCGACTCGGGCCGCGTCGTCGCGGGCTACGCGTGGGACATGCCCAGGCTGCCCGCGGGCGAGCCCGTGCCCGGGCCCGCCCGCGACCGCCTCGTGCGCAACCGGATCGCCCTGATCCTCGGGAAGCTGGTGCGCCTGCGCGACGGCGAGTTCGCGTTCCACCTCACCCAGCAAGTCCCGCTGGCGCTCGGCGGGCGCGATCTTTCGGGCGAGATGCTGCCGGGCGGCATCAACCCCGAGGAGCTGATGCTCGATCTGGCGAAGACGCTCGACGAGGACCGGCGCGACGCTGCCGCCACTCTCGAGGCGTCCTTCGCCGCGCCACTGGCCGAGGACCGCCTGGGGCTCGAGGATCTCTTGCTCGAGGATCTCCTGCTCGAGGAGCTGGCGCTCGACGAGCCTGCCGCCGAGGTCGGCCCCGCAGACGAG
>CAZVOI010000477.1:0-5793 GCA_964628275.1 uncultured Acidobacteriota bacterium
CGTGCCGACGTACACGCCGCCGTCGGCGTCCGCGTGGAGCGAAAAGACGAAGTCGCTCGGCAAGCCGTCTCGCTTGCCGAAGCGCTGAAAGGCGCCGTCCTTCATGCGGTGGAGGCCGTCTCCGTTGGTGCCGATCCACAAAGCACCCTCGCGGTCCTCGCGGATCGCGCGCACCACGCTGTTGCTGAAGCCGTCCTTGGCGGTCCAACTCCGAATCCGGCCGCTCTCGAGAAGCGACAGGCCGCCGTTGGTGCCGATCCACAGCCGGCCGGCACGGTCTTCGAAGAGGGCGCGTACAACGTCTCCCGCGAGGCCGTCGGCGGTGGTGTGGGTTCGCGCCTCGCCGTTCTTCAAGAAGGTGAGGCCGCCGCCGTTGGTGCCGATCCAAAGGCCGCCACCGCGAGCCGGCCACAACGACTGGATCCCGCTGTTGCGGAGCGCGGGCAGCGTGCTGCGGTCGAAGGACATGAAGCGCACGCCGTCGAAGCGACTGAGGCCGCCGAAGCTGCCGACCCACAGATACCCGTCCGTGGTCTGCACGATCGCGGTGATCGTGTTCTGGGGCAGCCCTTTCTCGGTCGTCCAGGCGTCGAGGTTGTATTGGGTGAGCGTCTTCTGCGGATCCAGGCCGCGTGCGCCGACGGTTGGCGCGCCGAGCGCCAGACCGAGTGCCAAGAGGACGCCCGCCCGCGTCACGGCCGCGGCAGTTCCCCGAGCGCCATCGCCGTGAGCGCGAGCACCTGGGTCGAGTGGACCAGGTCGTCGATGCCGCACCATTCGTCGGGCTGATGCGCAAGCTCCAGGATGCCCGGGCCATATGCCACGCAATGCTCGACGCCGGCGATGCGCGCGACGTGCTTCTGATCGTAGGTCCCCGGGCTCGCGATGATGGCGGCTTCGCGCCCGAGCACCTCCGAGATGGAGCTCTTCAGCGAGGCGATCAGTGGCGAGCCGGCGGGCGCCTCGACCGGGTGCACGATCATCTGGTCGCGCAGCTCGTAGCGCAGCCCGGGGATGCGCGCCTGGAGGCCCGCGAGCAACGCGACGATCTCGGCCCGAGTCGCGTCGAAGCCCTCCTCTATCAAGAAGCGCCGGTCGAAGATCGCGCGCGCGCGGTCGGCCACGCACGGGCTCTGCACGGTTTCGTTGGCCTGGCCGCCGATAACGGCGTTGACGTTGATCGTGGCGCGTGCCGAGCCCGCGGGCACAACGGGCATGCGCGTGACGCGGGTCTCGAGCACCGGTTTCAGCTCGGTGCGGAT
This sequence comes from uncultured Acidobacteriota bacterium, assembly GCA_964628275.1. Lineage (GTDB taxonomy): Bacteria > Acidobacteriota > Vicinamibacteria > Fen-336 > Fen-336 > CAZVOI01. Next base: position 1,263 of record CAZVOI010000477.1, read on the forward strand.
GGCTTCGAGGACCGCGCCCATGTGCTCGATCGCCGACACGCCCAGGTACGGCATACTGCCGTGCGCGATGCGGCCGAAGGTCTCGACCTCGAACCAGTAGACGCCGCGGTGGCCGATGCAGATGCGATCGACGTTCAAGGGCTCGGGGATCACCACGTAGTCGGTGCGGCCCTTCTTGATGTGGCCGGTGTGCGCGAGGTGCGCGACGCCCGCGAAACCGCCGCTCTCCTCGTCGACGGTGCCGCTGATCTCGATCGCGCCCGGTACCTTCACGCCGGCGCGTCGCAACGCCTCGGCCGCGTAGACCGACGCCGCGATGCCGGCCTTCATGTCGCAGGCGCCCCGGCCGTAGATCCGGCCGTCTTTGATCTCGGCGCCGAACGGATCGACGGTCCAGCCGTTCCCGGCGGGCACGACGTCGAAATGGCCGTTCAGGTGGAGCGTCGGACCCGGGCCGTCTCCGTCGCGGCGGCCGATGACGTTGATCCGCGGGTGCTTCGCCGTGTGTTCGGGTCGTCCCTCGGCGGCGACGTACAGGGTCTCGAAGCCGCCCTGCCTCAAGCGATCGCCGATCAGGTGCGCGCAGTCCTCGTAGAGATCGCCCGGCGGGTTCACGGTCGGAATCCGCACCAGCTCTTGCGTGAACGCAACTATCTCGGCACGCAGCGATTCCACTTCCCTCAGAACGCGCGCCTTCGAGTCGTCCATCGGAGCGCCCATCGTAACCGGGAAGCCGCGGCCGGGCCGTGCGCTAGACTCGCGTCCCCGCTCGCGAAAAAGGAGACCCATGCGCCTCGCAACCGCCGCCCTGGTCCTCGCTCCGGTGTTCGTTTCGGCGCAAGCCGCGTCGGAGAAACCGAAGGGCCTGACCGACGTGCAGGGCCTGAAGGTCGGCTCGCACACGCTCAGCGAGAAGCCGACCGGCTGCACGGTGATCCTGGCCGAGAAGAGCGCCGTCGGCGGCGTCGACGTGCGCGGCGGCGCGCCAGGCACGCGCGAGACGGATCTGTTGAACCCGGTCAACCACGTCCAGGAGGTCCATGCCGTGGTTCTCTCGGGCGGCAGCGCCTTCGGTCTCGATGCGGCGATGGGCGCGGTGCGCTGGCTGGAGGAGCACAATATCGGCTATCCGGCCGGCGGCGTGAAGATTCCGATCGTGCCCGCCGCGATCCTGTTCGACATTCCGTTCGCGGGCAAGCCGCTGGTGCGGCCGACCGCCGAGTGCGGCTACAAGGCGTCGGTCGCGGCGAATGATGGACCCGTCGAGGAGGGCAGCGTCGGCGCTGGCGCCGGCGCGACCGTCGGCAAGATGACGGGCCGGCCGGTGAAAGGCGGCCTGGGATCGGCCTCGATCAAGCTCTCCGACGGGCTGGTGGTGGCCGCGATCGTCGCGGTGAATGCGGTCGGCGACGTGATCGATCCGGCGACCGGGCAGGTGGTCGCGGGCGCGCGCGGCGAGGACGGCAAGAGCTTCGTCGACATGCGCAAGGTGCTGCGCGCGGGGCCACTGATGCGCGGGCGGCAGCCGCGTGCCGGAGAGAACACCACGATCGGCCTGGTCGCGACCAACGCGGTGCTGACCAAGGTCCAGGCGCAGAAGATGGCGCAGATGGCGCACGACGGCTTTGCGCGCGCGATCTCGCCGGTCCACACGCCGGGAGACGGCGACACGATCTTCTCCCTTGCCACCGGCGCCATCCCAGGTGAGGTGAACGATGGACGTCTGTCGCAGATCGGCGCGCTCGCCGCGGAAGCGATGGCGGATGCGATCCTGCGCGCGGTGAAGCAGGCGACCACGGCTGGCGGCGTGCCCGCGATTCGCGACTTGCAGGCGACCGCCGCGAAGTGAACTTCCAGCTCGCTCTGGTCCTCGGCTACGCCTTCGCCCAGGTAGCACTTGGGCTGTGGCTCTCCCGCCGGGTCCGCTCGAGCGGCGACTTCTTCGTCGCCGGCCGCTCGCTGGGTCCGGGCCTGCTTTTCTCGACGCTGGTCGCGGCCAACATCGGCGCGGGCTCGACGGTCGGCGCGACGGGCTTGGCCTTTCGTGACGGGCTCTCGGCGTGGTGGTGGGTGGGATCCGCCGGGATCGGATCGCTGGTGCTGGCTTTCCTGGTCGGACCCAAGATCCGCCGCATCGCCGCCGAGCAGGGCCTCCATACCGTCGGCGACTATCTCGAGCGCCGCTACGATCGGCGCGTCCGTGGAACCGTGGTGCTGCTCTTGTGGGTCGGCACGCTGACGATCCTGGCCGGCCAACTGGTGGCCGCGGGCAAGATCCTGTACGTGGTCGCCGGGCTCCCGCCGTGGGCGGGAAGCTTGATCGGCGGCGCCGTGATGACCATCTACTTCACGGCTGGCGGCCTGATGGGCGCGGCGTGGGTCAATGCGCTACAACTCGTCGTCGAGGTCGGGGTGTATTGCCTGCTCGTTCCGGCGGCGATGGCGAGCGGCGGCGGCTATACGGCAGTGGTGGCGGCCACTCCCGCTGATGCGAGCTACTGGGACTTCTGGCGCGGCTGGCCATACCTGGTGATGCTGGCGCCCGCCTTCATCATCTCGCCCGGTCAGTTGCAGAAGGTCTACGGCGCGCGAAACGACAGCGCCGTTCGCTGGGGCGTGGGCCTGAACGCGCTGCTGCTGCTGCTGTTCGCGATCGTCCCCACGATGCTCGGCCTGACCGCGCGCGCGCTGCACCCCGGCCTGGCCGACCCGGAGCTGGCGTTGCCGACTCTGCTGATGCACGACCTGCCGCCGCTCCTGGGCGCGATCGGCCTGGCCGCCGCGTTCACCACCGACGTCAACACCGCCGACGCGGTGTTGTTCATGCTTTCGACGTCGCTGGCTCAAGACCTCTACCGGGGCTACCTGCGACCGGCGGCTTCCGACGCCCAGGTCCTCAAGGTGGCGCGCCTGGCGGCGGTGGCGGCGGGCGCCCTCGGCGTCACGTTCGCCGTGGCGGCGCCCTCGGTGATCGGCTCGCTCACGATCTTCTACACGCTCTTGAGCGTGTGCCTGACGGTGCCGATCCTCGCCGGCCTGTTCGCCCCGCGGGTGGGCGCGCGCGAGGCCCTCTGGGCGATCGGCGTCGGCGTCCCGCTGACGCTGGCGGTGCATCTCGGAACCGTCGGCCGCGGCCTCTTCATTTTCCCGCCCGCCCTCGTCGGGATCCTCGCCTCGGCGCTCGCCTGCTTCGTAGCCGCCCTGGCCCGTAGCCGTCGCGGCTAGGCGCGAGTGCACCCGCTCATCTCATCGCGGCGGCGTGTTGCGGCCTGAGGGTCCGGGAATCACCGAGAAACGGTCGGTGCCGTGCGGTCGGTACACCTGAAAGTCCCGGCGGTCGAGAGTGAAGATTCGTCGAATCCGTTCTCGCTCCGCGACGCGAACGAGCGCGGCATCGGCCAAGTCCATCGGCAGATCTCGATACTTCTTCATCGGTGCACGCATCCGAGCTAGATCGGGCTGAGCGAGCGGAAGAACGCCCACCGCCCCGGTCTCCAGCAAGTTCCAGAGCACCTCTTGAGAGCGCCACGTGTGCAAGAGATACATGGCTTCGGCAATCGCCGGCCAGACCCCGAGTCGTACGGGGCGATGGTACGTTGAGCCGGTTGCTCGCCGCTCAGTGTGCGGCTGGCCCTAACCCTTCGCCTTAAGGTAGTCCTTGAGCTGGACGATCTGGAGGTCGGGGATCCTTGGCAGGTCGCGGTCGTTCGTGACGAAGGTCGTACATCCTGCGCCGAGGGCCGCGCTCAGTTGGAGCGCGTCTGGCGTCTTCAAGGAGCGATGCACGCCGCGCAGCTGCGCGGCCGCCCGCAGTTGGGCGCGGCCGATCTCGATCAAGCGTAGCCCACGGCTGTGGGTCAGCAACTCCTCGTAGCGGGATGCAAGCCGCATCTCTCCGGCCCGATACGGCACGACCAGCACTTCGAGCAGTGTCAGGCTCGAGCTGACCGCATCGATCCTCCCGGCGTCGATCGCCGCAAAGAGTGGCTCCACGACCCGAAGGAACCGGGGGTGTTCTTCGATGAGGTAGATGAAGGCGACGGTGTCCAGGCCAACCGGACCGCGCCCAACGTCCTGTATCAGTCCCACGAGCGCCGCTCGGCGCGCACGTGTCGAGCGGCGTCGATCCCAGCCCAGCGCTGCTTGCCAAGCCCACGCAGCGCCAGGATCGACAGCGGCTCGGGCTCTTCGAGCGCCTCGGACAGGACGTGCGTCACCTCCTGGGCGATCGAGCGGTGCTGCGCGACCGCGCGCTTTCGCAGCCGGCGGTAGAGTTTGTCGGGAAGGTTCTTGATGTTGAGCGTCGCCATCGTTCCTCCAGAGTGCCTCCATTATGGAGGCCCTGGCTCTGGAGCGCAATCGACGACCGCACGCGCGCAGGAGGTGCCGCGAGAATCATCGTGCGCCGGGCTTCGAGGCAGCGTGTGAGAATCCGCCGGAGGTGAAGATCATGAAGATGGCGAGCATCCTCCTGGCCATTTCGCTCTCGTCGTTCAGCGGCGCGCTCTCTGCCCAGGCGCCGGCCCAGGAT
>CAZVOI010000478.1:0-1598 GCA_964628275.1 uncultured Acidobacteriota bacterium
GACTCACGCCGCCGTCGGGGTAGATGCGGAGCCGGACGTGGGTGAACGGGCCGCGCGATTGCAGGTGTTTCGAAAACAGATGTCGCGCGTGCGGGCGGAGTTTCGTGCGGGGCAGCAGCTCCTCCCACGAAGCCTCCACGAGCTCGCCGAGCGACGCACGCGGCGCGCGGCAGCCTTCGAGCGAGGCGCTTTCGGGGTAGTTGCCCTTGAAGTGCGCGGTGTCGATCTCGACTTTCTCGACGAGTCCGGTGGCACCGAGCTTCACGACCGCCCAGTCGTGGCCGGGCCCGCGCCGCCTCCGCGTCTCCCAGCCCTCGGCCATGCTCTTCGCCCGGCCGGGCAGGTTCAGGTGGTCCTTGGAGCCGAAGTGCATGTCGCTCGCACCGAGCACGACGCCGCCGTTCGCGATGGCCGCGAGATCGACGACGCGTCCGCGCAGCTTCGCGAGATCGACGGCCACCTCGCCGCGCACGCGCAAACGCGCGACGCCGCCGTCGGGGAAGATGTTGAGGCGCACGTGCGTGAAGGGGCCGGCGCCCGTGAGTGGGAACAGGTTGGCGGCGCCTGGTGCCAGCGACGAGGGCGGCAGCACCTCGAGCCACGGCGCGCGCTCGAGCGCTTTGCGTGTCGGACGGCCGGGAAGGTCGCAGGCCTCGAGTGACGCCTTCTCCGGCTGGTTGCCGACGAAGTGGCTGGTGTCCACGTTCACGGCGTGGATGCGGCCGCGCAGCCCGAGCTGCAGCACGCACCAGTCATGGCCCGGCGTCCGGCGCCGCCGCGTCTCCCAGCCGTCCATCCACTTCCCGCGCGCGGTGTACTTGCCCGGGATGAAGACGGCCGGCTCCGGCTTCACGAGGCAGTGGCGCGGCGCGAAGAACTCGTCGTTCGCAAAGAGCGCGCGCCCGCCGACGCGGGCCGAGACCAGGTCGGGAAGGTCAGTTCGATCCATGAGCCACCGAGAGCAGCGCGCCCTGCGGCGCGCCCTCGAAAGAGCCCTGCGAGAAAACGGGGCGGCCGCGAAGCCAGGCCTTGCGCACGACGCCGTGGAGCGTGCGCCCCTGGTAGGGCGTCAGCTTGTGGCGATGGTGGATCCTCGCAGCCTCGACCGCGAACGTCGCGTCGGGGTCGAAGGCCACGAGGTCGGCGTCGTAGCCCGGCGCGATTCGGCCCTTGCGCGCCGCGAGCCCCGCGAGCCGCGCCGGCGCCTCGGACATCCAGCCGACGACCTGCGCGAGGCCCACGCCTCGTCGACGCGCTTCCGTCCACACGACGGGCAGCCCGAGCTGCAGCGACGCGATGCCGCCCCAGGCGGCCATGAAATCGCCGCGCGCCGGCTCCTTCATGAGCGGCGGGCAGGGTGAGTGATCGGAGACCACAAGACCGATCGTACCGTCCACGAGCGCGTCCCATAATGCGTCGCGGTTCGCTCGCTCGCGCACAGGCGGCGCGCACTTGAACTCGGTCCGCCCGTCCTCCACCTCCTCGGCGGCGAGCGCGAGGTAGTGCGGGCAAGTCTCCGCCGTCATCGGTAGCCCTTCGCGCCTGGCCTCCGCCACGAGCTGCGCCGCGGCCGCGGCTGAGAGATGCACCACGTGGAT
>CAZVOI010000479.1:0-18426 GCA_964628275.1 uncultured Acidobacteriota bacterium
GCCTTCTCGAGCACCGGCACCACGCTCCGCGGAAGCCGCGATCCGGCCGGCCCGTCGAACGGCACCGCTTCGCCGATCTGCTTGAACAGCGTCGCCATGATGTTCTCGCCGCGAAACGGCACCTCGCCGGTGAACAGCTCATAGATCACGACGCCGAGCGCGTACACGTCGCTGCGGAAGTCGAGACTCTCGCCACGGCATTGCTCGGGGCTCATATATTCCGGCGTTCCCATCACCTCGCCGGTCTTGGTGTGGCCGCGCCCGTCCGCGCTTCGCGCGATGCCGAAGTCCATCAGCTTGACCGTGCCAGCGGCGTCGCGCATGGCGTTGGGCGTCTTCAGGTCCCGGTGAATCACCCCGACCTCGTGGATTGCGGCCAGCCCCTTCGCGAGCTGCAGCGCGGCGCTGAAGGCCTCGGCTCTCGGAAGACCTTCGGGGTGCTCCACCAGGGCCTGCTTGAGGTCCACGCCGTCCAGGAACTCCATCGAGATGTAGCTGGTGCCGCCATCCTGGCCGTATCCGTGGATCCGACACACGTTCGGATGTGACACCTTCCGGGCGAGCTTGATCTCGGACCGAAACCGCTCGGCCATCGCCGGCGTGTCGACGAACTCGCTGCGCAGGACCTTGAGCGCCACCAACTCGTCCAGCATCCGGTCGTGCGCGCGGTACACCATGCCCATGCCGCCCTTGCCGAGGAGGCCGAGGATCTCGTAGCGCGCGTCGATCAGCTTGCCCTGGGTCAGGGCGGAGAGGGCGCGGCCGCAGGTGAAACAGACCTCTGCGCCGGCGGCATTCTCGGCTTGACAGTTCGGGCAGGTCATCAGCGGTGTGCTCATGGGCCGGGCACGCCGGCCTGTTCGGGCGAGTCTAGCGGTGTCCGCCCTCGTGCGTGCAGTCGGCACGGCAAAATCTGAGCTAATCTCCCGCGCATGTTCCGATTCTTGAAGAGCCCGAGGCTCGCCCCCCTCGTCTTGAGCACCCTGCTCCTGGCGCCACAGTTGCAGGGCCAGATGCCGACCGCGGCCGAGAACTACGCCAGCAAGTGCGCGGCGTGCCACATGGCCGACGGCAAGGCGCAGATCATCGAGATGAACTTCGTCGAGGGCAGTTGGAAGCAGGGCAACAAGGTCGCCGACATTGCGAAGGCGATCCGGGAAGGGATTCCAGGAACCGCGATGCTGCCGTTCAAGGAGCAGTTGAGCCCGAAGGAGATCGAGGCCCTGGCGCGCCACGTGCGCGCCCTCGACAAGCGCCTGAAACCGGATTCAGGCGCTCCAGCGAAAAAATAGTCGGCGCGCCTGAAGCGGTCTCCCGAGGGCAGCGTTCTGGGCTACCGTTAGCGCATGCCAAAAGCCACTTGGACGTTGGGGGTGACCCTCGCCTTTTCCTCGGCCGCGCTCCTCGTTTCCGCCCAGGAGCCCAAGAAGCCGGCGCCCACCGGCTACGACGACACGCCGCTGATTCCCGGAACGGAATGGCGCGTTCACGACGACCGGCGGCCGCGGCCCAAGGTCGTGGATCCCGGCACCGCGATTCCGGGCGAGCAGCCGGGACGCGCGCCGGCCGACGCGATCGTGTTGTTCGACGGCACCGATCTCGCGAAGTGGAAACACGCCGACGGCAGACCGGCGGCATGGAAGGTCGCGAACGGTTACGTCGAGGTCGTGGCGAAGACCGGCGAGATCGCGACCCGCGACGAGTTCGGGGATTGTCAGCTCCACGTCGAGTTCGCGACCCCGCCGCCGGTCGGCAACAGCCAGGAGCGCGGCAACAGCGGCGTGTTCCTGATGGGGAAGTACGAGGTCCAGGTCCTGGACAGCTGGGACAACCTGACCTACGCCGATGGCCAGGCCGGAGCGATCTACGGTCAGTCGCCGCCGCTGGTGAATGCCTCGCGCAAGCCGGGTGAATGGCAGGCCTACGACATCACGTTCGTGGCGCCGCGCTTCAAGGACGGCAAGCTCGAATCGCCGGCCTCCATCACGGTCTTCCACAACGGCGTGCTGGTCCAGAACCACACCGCCGTTCTCGGAACCACGCGCCACCGCGCCGTGGGCACCTACGAGCCGCACGGACCGAAGGCCTCCTTGCGGCTCCAAGACCACGGGAACCCGATGCGCTTTCGCAACATCTGGATCCGCCCGCTCGACCTGAAGCCGTAGCGCGTCCATGGGAGCTCAGCGCAGGAAGGCGGCCGTCAAGGCGAAGAAGAAAGCCACGGCCCGGGCGAAGCCGCGGCGCAGCGCGGCCTGGTTCGGTCTCGACGACATGCACGGCTTCCTGTACCGGAGCTGGGTGCGGAACCGCGGCGTCCCGCAAGATCATTTCGACGGCCGGCCGGTGATCGGCATCTGCAACACGTACTCCGAGCTGACGCCGTGCAACTCGCATTTCCGCACGCTGGCCGATCACGTGAAGGCCGGCGTGCTGGAGATGGGCGGCTTCCCGCTCGAGTTCCCGGTGATGTCGCTGGGCGAGTCGCTGCTGCGGCCGACCGCGATGCTCTACCGCAACCTGGTGAGCATGGACGTCGAGGAGTCGATCCGCGGCAACCCGCTGGACGGTGTCGTGCTGCTGGTCGGTTGCGACAAGACGACGCCCTCGCTGGTGATGGGCGCGGCGAGCGTGGACCTCCCGGCGATCGCGCTCTCCGGAGGGCCGATGCTGTCGGGCAAGTTCCAGGGAACCGACACCGGCTCGGGCACCAACGTCTGGTCGATGTCCGAGGACCTGCGCGCGGGCCGCGTGACGCTCGAGGAGTTCCACGAGGCCGAGTCGTGCATGCACCGCTCGCACGGCCACTGCATGACGATGGGCACGGCCTCGACGATGGCCTCGATGGTCGAGGCGCTCGGCATCGGCATGCCCGGCAACGCCGCGATCCCGGCGGTCGACGCGCGCCGCAACGTGCTGGCGCGGATGGCCGGCCGGCGAATCGTGGACCTCGTGAAGGAGGACGTGCGGCCCTCGCAGATCCTGACCCGCAAAGCCTTCGAGAACGCGATCCGCGCCAACGCCGCGATCGGCGGCTCGACCAACGCCGTCATCCACCTGCTCGCGATCGCGCGCCGCGTCGGCGTCGAGCTGTCGCTCAGCGACTGGGACGAACTCGGCCGCGGCGTCCACTGTCTGGTCAACCTGATGCCGTCGGGGAAATACCTGATGGAGGACTTCTACTACGCTGGCGGTCTGCCCGCGGTGCTGCGCCAGTTGGCCGAGAACGGCCTCTTGCACAAGGACGCGTTGACGGTCAACGGCCGCAGTATCGGCGAAAACAACCAGCACGCGCCGTGCTTCAACCGCGACGTGATCCATACCTTCAAGGAGCCGTTCAAGCGCGACTCCGGGATCGCGGTGCTGCGCGGCAACCTGTGCCCGAACGGCGCGGTGATCAAGCCGTCGGCCGCCAGCCCGCACCTGATGAAGCACAAGGGCCGTGCGGTCGTATTCGAGAGCGCCGAGGAGATGCGCCGTCGCGTCGACGATCCGAGGCTCGAGATCGACGAGAACTCGATCATGGTCCTGAAGAACTGTGGGCCCAAGGGCTATCCCGGAATGCCCGAGGTCGGCAACATGCCGCTGCCGCCGAAGATCCTGAAGAAGGGCATCACCGACATGGTGCGGATCTCGGACGCGCGCATGAGCGGGACAGCGTACGGCACGGTGGTGCTGCACATAGCGCCCGAGGCGGCCGCGGGCGGTCCGCTGGCGCTGGTCCGCGAGGGCGACGTGATCGAGCTGGACGTGGCGCGCCGCCGGCTGGAGCTGCTGGTCACCGATGCCGACCTGAAGCGCCGTCGTGCCGGCTGGCGCGCGCCCAAGTCACACCTGGACCGCGGCTACTGGAAGCTCTACTTCGATCACGTGCTGCAGGCCGACCAGGGCGCGGACCTCGACTTCCTGGTCGGGAAGAGCGGCGACTTCGTTCCCAAACACAGTCACTGATTTCCGGAGGTCTTCGATGACACAGCGTCGCGAGTTTCTCGGCGCCGCCGGCGCCATCGCTCTGGGCGCCCTCGTGCCGCGCAGTGCGCGGGCGGCGGACTCCCGCATCGAAGTCCTGGTCGGCGAGCCGGCCTCGGTGACGCGGCTGACGCTGGACCTTCAATGAAGACGGGATGCGCCCTCGTCCTCTTGGGTCTCGCCGGGCTGGCCGAGGCGCAAGCGCAACCCTCGCCCGCGCCGCCGCAGATCGATTTCCCGGGCCAGTACGCGGCGGCGCCGCCAGAATGGAAGTACACGGTCTGGCCGGGCGGCTGCGCGCGCTATCAAGGCGCCGAGAAAGCCGAGTGCCTCGAGTTCATCGCCTTCGACTTCGGCCGGCTCTCGCGCTTCGCGGCGGCCAACGCCGCTCTCGCGCCGGCCAAGCCGGGCGAGACACGCGTCGTCTTCTTCGGCGACTCGATCACCGACAACTGGTCGAAGGCCGGCTACGGCGGCTTCTTCCCGGGGAAGGCCTACGTCAACCGCGGCATCGGCGGCCAGACCACGACGCAAATGCTCTTGCGCTTCCGCGCCGACGCGCTGGCCCTGAAGCCGGCCGCCGTCGTGATCCTCGCCGGCACCAACGACATCGCGGGCAACAGCGGCCCGATGGCAGTCGAGCAGATCCAGGACAACCTCGCGTCGATGGCGGAGCTGGCCGCGAACCAGAAGGTCAAGGTGATCTTCGCCTCGGTGCTGCCGGTGGCCGACGACAAGCAAGACGCGCAGGGACAGCCGCTCCTGCGCACCCAGGGCCGGCCCGCGGCCTCGATCGACAAGCTCAACCGCTGGACGGCACAGTACGCGCGCGCGAACGGCCACAGCTACCTCGACTATTTCTCGTGGACGGCCGACAGCCGCGGCCGTTTCCGGTCCGAGCTGAACGGCGACGGCCTCCACCCGAACACGGCGGGCTACGCGCTGATGGCGCCCGCCGCCGAGCGCGCGATCGCCCAGGCGCTCGCGACCCCGGGCACCCCCGCCCTGAGCGAGGAGACCGAGCCGTCGGCGATCGTGCGCGCCATGACCGCGGCCACCGACTGGCAGCTCGCGAACCCGTCGGAGCACGAGAGCTATCAGTGGCACGTCGCGCCGTTCTGGGCCGGCCTGCACGCGTTCGCGCCGCTCTCGGCGACGCCCGAACGCTACCTGGACGCGGTCCGCCGGAACGCCGAGGCCAACGACTGGAAGCCCGGCCCGCGCCCCTACCACGCCGACGACCACGCGATCACCCAGAGCTACTTCCTGGTGAACCGCAAGGACAAGGACCCGAAGCAGATCGGCGCCGCGCTCGCGCTCTTCGACGACATGCTGGCGAAACCCTTCGACGAGGCGCTCGACTTCACTCCTGAGAAGACCCGACGCGAGTGGGTCTGGTGCGACGCGCTGTTCATGTCGCCGCCGGCTTTGGCGCTGGCGTCCCAGGCGACCGGCAAGCGCGCCTATCTCGACATGATGAATCGGCTGTGGTGGAAGACCAGCGACTACCTCTACGACAAGGACGAGCATCTCTACTACCGCGACAGCCGTTTCTTCCCGCAGCGCGAGCCGAACGGCAAGAAGGTCTTCTGGAGCCGCGGCAACGGCTGGGTGCTGGCCGGCCTGGCGCGCGTGCTCGAGTACATGCCGGACAAAGACCCGCTACGCCCGCGCTTCCTGGCGCAGTACCAGGAGATGTCCGCGAAGGTCGTGTCTCTCCAGGGGCCGGACGGCTACTGGAGCGCGAGCCTCCTGGATCCGGCGAGCCGGCCGTCGCCCGAGTCGAGCGGCACCGGCTTCTTCACCTACGCGTTCGCGTGGGGGATCCGGAGCGGCATCCTCGACCGCGCGACCTACGAGCCGGCGGTGCGCAAAGGCTGGGGCGCGATGGTGCGCGCGATCCAGCAGCCCTCGGGAATGCTCGGCTGGGTGCAGCGCGTCGGCGACAGCCCGGGCGACACGGCGGCCGACAAGACCGAGATCTACGGCGTCGGCGCGCTGCTGCTCGCGGGCAGCGAGATCCACTCGCTCGTCGCCAAGCGCTGAGCCGCTCTCAGCGCTTCGACAGCAGGCCGGTGGCCTTCAGCCAGTCGGCGCACAGCTTCGGCCACTGCGAGAGCACCGGATCGCTCGGCGCGAGGCCGACTCCGTGGGCGCCCTTCAAGAAGACGTGGATCTCCGCCGGAACCTTGGCCGCGATCAGCGCCTCGTAGAAGGCAAGGCTGTTCTGGACCGGCACCGTCGCGTCCTCCGCGGTGTGGAACAGGAACGCCGGCGGAGTGGCCGACGTCACCGCGCGCTCGTTGGAGAAGGCCTGCGCCAGCACCGGGTCGGGCGGATCGCCCAGCAGCATCGCCAGTGAGCCCTTGTGGACGAACGAGCCGGTCATCGCGATTACCGGGTAGCCGAGCACCATGAAATCGGGCCGGGATCCGGCGCGCTCGATCGAGTCCGTGGACTCGGGCTTGCCCGTGTCGAAGTGCGTGCCGGTGGTCGAGGCGAGATGGCCGCCGGCCGAGAAGCCGACGATCCCGATCCGCTGCGGATCGATCGCCCAGGTCGGCGCCCGTGACCGAACGAGGCGCAGCGCGCGTTGCGCATCCTGCAGCGGAGCGGGGTGGTGATAGCGCGGGCCGACGCGGTACTGCAGGACGAAGGCGGACACGCCGAGCGAGTTGAGCCACTCGGCCACCTGCTTGCCCTCGTGGTCGCTGGCCAGGTTGCGGTAGCCGCCGCCGGGGCAGACGACGGCCGCGGCGCCGGTCGCGCGTTCGGCCGGAACCAGGTACGGGGTGAGCTTTGGTTTGTCCTCGGGCTCGCTGCCGACCGCGCCCGGCGGGCCTTGGGGCCAGAGCAACAAGACCTCGCGGTCGCCGTGCGCGGTGTCCACCGGGTTGCTCCTGTAGGTTCGTGGCGTCGGCGCCGGACTCTGCGCCGACACGGGCGCGACCAGCACCAGCGCCAGGAACGCCAGCCGTTTCGTCATCGGTTCCTCATTCGCGCGAGATTATGGGGCCCGACTACGGCCTGGCGAAGCAACCGTCAGGAATCCTGAAGAACGGTTGACCGTGACCGATCTCATGCCATACGCTTCGCATGACGGCATGAAAGGAGCCTGGTGATGGGCGTTTCGCCAGTCGGTGAATTCAAGGTCGTCGGACGAAGCGGGCAGATCTCGATCGGGAAGCGGTACGCCGGCAAGACCCTGGAGCTACAGCGCCTGGAGGATGGTGGCATCTTGCTGCGGGCCGTCGCCATGGTTCCAGAGAGCCAACTCTGGACGCTCGCGGAGCCCGATCGCTCGCGGATCGCGCGCGGTCTGGCCTGGGCGGCCGAGACCGAACCGCGCGAGTCCGATCCGGCGGCGCTGGCCAAGCGGAGAAAGCCGCGGAGCCGGCCGCGTGGCCGCAAGAAGTAGCCGCGTCAAGCTCGACCTGAACAGCCCTGAGTTCCTCGAGGTGTTCCTGCGCCTGGAGGTCTCCGAGCTGAGGCAGAGGGTCGGAACCCTGGCGCGCCTTCAGAACCTGGAGTGGAGCACGGTGTATCGGCACACCGGGTTCAACTGGGAAGCGATTCGGCACATTCGAACGCCCAACGGTGCCGTCGCGCACTCGCTCCGCTTGAGCCAGAAGATCCGTGCGATCGCGTACCGAGACGGTGACTTCCTGCGACTGGTCTCGCTTCACCCCGACCACGACTCGGCATACCGGCGCTAGCTGGTTTTCTCACTCCCTCCAGATCGCGACGCCGGCGGCGGGCAGCTCGCGGGGGCCGACCAGCGGCGTGACGCTTGGTGGAATCGGCGCCGCCTGCTTCACCGAGGAAGAATTCGAGGCGATCCAGAAGCCGTCGCGCCAGTCCACGAAGAGCTGGTCCGGGTAGCTCTCGATCGCGACCCCGGCGTCGGCGAAGACCTTGCGGACGATTTCCTTCTCGAGGTCGCCCGAGAGCGTCTCGACGCCCACGTAGCTGACGGTGCCCTTGCCCAGCTTGCGCGTCACCGCGGTCGGCTCGCCCGCGTAGAACTGATCTTCGTGCCGGGCGAGAACCGTCGTGCCGGTTCGCGGCTTCAGGACGTCCGCCCAGACGCCCCACTCGTAGCTCTTGAGGGTCGTGGCTGACTTGACGCGGCCGTTGTAGGGAAGCGGCAGGACGTCGTACAGACGGATGTCGGCCCCGATCAGGTCCAGGATCGGTGCGGCCCACGGGCCTTCCCACAAATGGCCGCGGCGATCTTTGAGGCCGGTGCGGGTCGAGAGGATCAGATGGCCGCCGCCTTCGGCGTACGTGCGCAGCCGGGCGACCAGAGCGGCGTCCACGAGCTGCAACGCCGGCGCGATCAGGAACGGGTAACGCGTGAAGTCCTTGTCCTCGGTGATCACATCCACCGGCGCGCCCGCGGACTTGAGTGCCCGCTGGTACTTGAAGATGTGGCCCATCGTGTCCCAGCGCGACGTCTGCTTGTGGTTGTCGAGGTCGAAGCGGTTGTCCACGTTGTAGAGGATCGCGGAGCGGCGCGCCGTGTAGCGGGCCGGTTCCCTCGGCTCGGCCGGGCGGTTCTCGCGCAAGACGCGCAGCTCGCGCATCGCCTGGACCCACTCCTCGCCGCCGCGCGAGAGCGTCACGCCGTCTGTGCCGACGATGCCCGCGTGCATCTGCTCGTTGCCGAAGAGCGGCTGGCGGTAACGGTACGTGCACAGCAGCTTGGAGCCCATCGCGAACGCGCGCAGCACCCAGTTGCGCATCGCTCCGGGATACGGCTGCGGGTTCACCTCGCCCCAGTTCACCTGGCCCGGCTGCAGCTCCATCAGGCCGCTCTTGCCGTTGATCGTCCGCGCGAAGTCGCCCATGAACGAGATCGCGGTGCCGTCGCCGAGGCGGAAGCCGAGCGGGCCCTGGTTGAGGTTGCCGTGCGCCGGGTAGAGCGTCCAGGTGATGATGTCGAGGTCCTCGCCGTTCAGCGGCGGGTAGACCTCCTTGTGCAGGTGCATGAAGTTCGAGGTGACCCACTGGCTCTTGGTGAAGCGGCGCAGCGTACCTGCCTGGAAGCGAATGAAGTCGGCGGCCTCCTCGGCGAAGAAGCGCTGGAAGTCGAGCAGCGCGTGCTCGTTGACGGCCGCGACCAGCTCCTCGGGGTTGGGGATGTCGATTTGGTCGAAGTCGTTGTAGATCTGCGACCAGAACGCGTTGCCCCAGGCTTCGTTGAGGCGGCGAACGTCGCCGTAGCGCGAGCGCAGCCAGAGCCGGAACTTGTCGCGGTCGGCGGGCGCGTACGAGTAGGTCTTGCCGTAGTGCGACAGCTCGTTGTCGATCTGCCAGCCGACGACCGTCGGGTTCGCGCCGAAGCGGCGGGCGAGCTCGGCGTTGATCCGCTCGACGTGCTGGCGGTAGACGGGCGAGCTCCAGGTGGCGTGCTCGCGTGAGCCGTGGTTCATCCGCCGGCCGCGCGCGTCCACCATCAGGATCTCGGGGTGCTTGCGCGAGAGCCAGGCGGGCGGTGTCGCGGAGGGCGTGCACAGCACCACCTCGAGCCCCTGCTCGGCGGCCAGCCGGACGTTCGTCTCGAGCCACTCGAAGTCGTAGCGGCCTTCCTCCGGCTCCATGAAGGCCCAGGCGAACTCGCCGATGTGCACGAACTCGAAACCGTGCTTCCTGATGTTCGCGAGATCGCGCGCCCACTGCCCGCGCGGCCAGGCTTCGGGGTAGTAGTAGACCCCGACCGTCATCATGTCCTTGGCGGGGAAGAAGGCGTCTGCCGCCGACATTGCGCCCGGATCGCGGGCGAGGGCTCGCTTCAACAGCGCGATCGCGACGGGCGCCTCGCGCGCGAAGTCGGCGGAGCCGGCCTCGAGGCTGATCCTGCCGGCGTAGCCGATCGCCCGCAGGTTGGCGAAGAAGGGTCCGTAGTCGAACTCGTCCCAGCGCAGCGGGAAGACGCGCTTCACCGGGTTGGCCATGTGGACGTGGCGCACGTAGTCCTTCGCGGCGAGAACCACGGCCGGGTCTTCCTTCTCTTCGGCCACGTGGTAGAAGTCGACGGTGAGCTGAACGTTCGGATCGTTCACGTCACGGACCAGCGCGAGACCCTCGGTCATGTTGTTGATCAGGTTCGACTCCTGCTTGCGCTGCGGCTCGATCGCGATCGTGATGCCGCGCGCGCGCGCTTCGGGCCCCACGCGCTTGCAGAAGCCGACGAACTGGCGGTACGCCTCCGCTTTCGGGTAGCCCTCCGGGAAGTTGCGCGCCGGCCCGCTGCCCAGGACCACGGTGCGGGCGCCGAGCCGCGCCACCCGATCCAGCGCCATGCTCACGTAGGCCATCTGCGCCGCCTCGTCCACGGCGGGCCCGGTCAGCTTGATCTCGCGGGGCACGAACAGGTAGCTGACCGGCACCGGCAGCGCCAGGCGTTGCAGGCGCTCGGCGAGAGCCTCGAAGTCGGCATCGGACAGCGCCGCCACCTCGGAGGTGCGCAGCTCGGCGTAGTCGAAGCCGGCCGCTTTGACCGCCTCGAGCTCCTTGAGCGCCGAGCAGTAGCCCACTTCCACGGCGTGGGCGACGTCTGCGCCGAGCGCGATTGCGACCGACAACAAGCAGGGCAGTGGCTTTGCCATCCAGACCCTCCGATCTACGGGCGCTCGTTGCTAGGAGCGTGCCAGGAGCGCCTGGCGCGACTCGATCTCTTTCGCGTGCAGCGCGCGGGCGACGGGCAAGAGCGCCTCGCGCTGGACGTCCGGGATCGCCGACACGAACGGCGGAATCGGCCCGGCCTTGGCGATGCCCGCGAGCTCGGTCGCGGCGTGGAGCACGCGCGCCGGACCCCAGGCGTCGCGCTTGTCTTCGAGCGGCATGAAGTGCGAGCGCAGCTCTTCGGCGCGCGCGAAGTTGCCGCTGGCGGCCGACGCGAAGATCTCCTGGCTCAGCTGCGGCGCCAGGCAGCCGGAGCCGGTAGTGAACCCGGCAAGCTTGAAGTCGCGCATGTGGACGATCGCCGGCCGTTCTCCGATCCCGCTGACGACGACACGTCGGTCGACGCGCTTCAAGAGAGCGTCCAGATACGGATCGACCCGAGGATCGGCGCGCACCACCGCGTACTTGATCGCCACGCACAGCTTCGCGTCCACGAGCCGCGCGACTGCGTCCAGGCCCGCGTCTTTGTCGCCGCCGAAGTTCTGTTCGTCCTTGAGGTACAGGATCAGCGGCATGCCGGCGGCATCGGCGATCTCGCGCAGGCCACTCTCGAGTCCGCGGGCATCGCGCGGGTCGGCGCACGGCAGCGCCATCGCGCACGGAAACTTGTGCCGCTTCAGCAAAGCCGCCTGGTCGAGGGCGCGGCCGAAGGAGGGACCCAGGCTCGGGATCGCCCACAATCCGCCGTCGAAGGTGGTCAGCCAGCCGAGCAGCTCTTCGTACTCCGCGAGGCTGACGTGGTAGAGGAACGCGTTGCCGCCGTAGAGAAACCGAGACAGGCCGCCCTCGGCCATGTGGCGCACCAGGCGGTCGTTTTCGTCGAACGCGATCGAACGTCGCGCGTCGGCGCGCCGCGCCAGCGGCGGAACCGGAAAGACGCCGCGCAGGTCGTCGGGAGTGACGGGCGTCGTCTTCATCCAGGGTCTTCGCTACGCCTTCAGCAGATCGGCGATCTTGACCGCGCGGCCCTCGTCGGCGCTCTTGCGTGCCGCAATGCCGGTGAGGCACGACATGGCGCCGGCGCGCGCGTCGGGCAGCTTCATGTATTCCGGCACCGCGACGCCTCGGAAGATCAGGTCCTTCAGCCGCTCGTCGCCGCCGCCGTGTCCGCCCTCGGCCTTCGGCATCTCGATCTTGGTGCGCTGCCCGAAGTTCTTGGTGACGTGGATCTCGG
Organism: uncultured Acidobacteriota bacterium; assembly: GCA_964628275.1. Lineage (GTDB taxonomy): Bacteria > Acidobacteriota > Vicinamibacteria > Fen-336 > Fen-336 > CAZVOI01. The sequence goes on from CAZVOI010000479.1 coordinate 11,828, forward strand.
TTTCCTCCGGCGCCTGCCACGGCTGGCGCTCGAAGTCGCGCACTTCGAGCCGTCCCTTGGTGCCGTTGAAGGCCAGCCGGTATCCCTCGAACGGCATGAAGGTGTTGAGCGAGTAGCTCATCGTGGCGCCGCTGGTGTAGCGGACCACCGCGTTCATCGTGTCGGGAATGTCGACGTCCTCCTTGAACACGCAGCCGTCGCGCACGTAGCCGTCGGCCGACTCGCACTCGACGTAGAGCTTGACCAGCCGCGGGTCCTTGGCGATGTCCCAGTAGAACTGACATTCGCTCTTGTGCGGACAGCCGCGGCAGGTGGTGGAGCGGAACGGGCCCTTTTTGCCGTAGTGCTGAAGGCTCGCGAACGCCTCCACCTCGACCGGCTCGGCGCCTAGCCACCAGTTCACGAGATCGAAATGGTGGCTGGCCTTGTGAACCCACAGCGAGCCGCTGCGATCGCGCAGCCGGTGCCAGCGCCGGAAGTAGTCGGCGCCGTGGCGGATGTCGAGATACCAGGAGAAGTCCACCGAGGTGACCGTGCCGATCTCGCCGGCCAGCAGCAGTTCCTTGATCTTCTGGTGCTTGGGCGCGTAGCGGTAGTTGAAGGTCACCACCAGCTTCTTGCCGGTGCGCTTCTCCGCGTCCAGCACCGCGCGGCACTGGGTTTCGTCGGTCACCATCGGCTTCTCGGTGATCACGTCGAGTCCGCGCTCCAGCGCGCTGACGATGAAGCCGGAGTGCGTCGCGTCGACAGTCGTGACGATCAACGCTTCGGGCTTCGCCGCCGAGATCATCTCGTCGAGCTTGCCGTAGGTCGGACACGAGACGCCGATCATCTTCTTGCATGCCTCGACGCGCAGCGGGTTGGTGTCGCACAGGCCGACGAAGTCCACGATGTCCGAATAGCGCTCGGCGACCGACCGGCCCCACATGCCCGAGCCGCGGTGGCCCGCTCCGATCAGCGCGTAGCGGCGTTTTCGCGGGCCCGACTGCGCCAGCGCCGAGCCGGGCAGCACGGCTGCGGCGGTGGCCGCGCCGGTGGTGGCGATGAATTCGCGACGGCTTCGGGCGCGCGAAGAATCCTCGGGCATCATTCCTCCAGGGCGGAGCGATGTTGCACGAAGGGCCGAAGCCCGTCAAACGCCCGGTTTGACCGGAGTTTCGCTACGCGGCTACCATCACCGGCCACACCTCAAGACTCAAGAGAACGGCTGCACTGGGGGAGTTCAGCGTGACGCTTCCGAGAAAGAAGGAGCCGGTAGACCTGCGCAGCCAGCGCTGGTTCGGGCGCGAGGACCTGCGCAGCTTCGGGCACCGCTCGCGCGCCAAGCAGATGGGCTACGCGGTCGACGACTTCATCGGCAAGCCGGTGATCGCGATCCTGAACACCTGGAGCGACGCCAACCCGTGCCACGCGCACTTCCGCACCCGCGCCGAAGAGGTCAAGCGCGGCGTGTGGCAGGCCGGCGGTTTCCCGCTCGAGATGCCGGTGCTGTCGGTCGGCGAGACGTTCATGAAGCCGTCGCCGCTTCTGTACCGGAACCTGCTGGCGATGGACAGCGAGGAGATCCTGCGCGCGAACCCGATCGACGGCGCGGTGCTGCTCGGCGGCTGCGACAAGACGATCCCCGGCCTGCTGATGGGCGCGATCAGCATGAACCTGCCGGCGATCGTGCTGCCGGCGGGCCCGATGCTGCGCGGCAACTGGCGCGGCGAGGTGCTCGGCAGCGGCAGCGACGCATGGAAATACTGGATGGAGAAGCGCGTCGGCCGGCTCGACGACTGCGCCTGGGGCGAGATCGAGGACGGCATCGCGCGCTCGTTCGGCACCTGCATGACGATGGGCACCGCTTCCACGATGGCCGCCACAGTGGAGGCGCTCGGGATGATACTGCCGGGTGGCTCGTCGATCCCCGCCGCCGACGCCAACCACCCGCGGCTCGCGACCGCCAGCGGTCGGCGGATCGTGGAGATGGTGTGGGAGGACCTGAAGCCGCGGGACATCCTGACGCCACAGGCCTTCGAGAACGGCGTCACGGTCGCGATGGCGCTGGGCGGCTCCACCAACGCGATCGTGCACCTGCTGGCGCTGGCCGGTCGCGCCGGCGTCCCGTTCGACATCGACCGCTTCGACGCCTTGTCGCGGCGCACCCCTTTCATCGGCAACCTGCGGCCGTCGGGGACGTACCTGATGGAGGACTTCTACTACGCGGGCGGCCTGCGCGGCCTGATGTCGCGGCTTACAGACCTGCTGCACGTCGACGCGCCGACCGTCACCGGACGAAGCCTGGGCGAGGGTTTCAAGGGAGCTACGGTCAACCGCGACGACGTGATCGCGACGCGCGAGAACCCGCTCGGTCCGGAAGGTGGCGTCGCAGTGCTGCGCGGCAACCTGTGCCCCTCGGGCGCCGTCATCAAGCACACCGCGATGGAGCCGAGGCTGCGCCGCCATTCCGGCCGTGCCGTCGTCTTCAGCGACTACAACGATCTCGAGCGCCGGCTCGACGATCCGGCGCTGCCGGTGACGCCCGACTCGGTGCTGGTGCTGCAAAACGCCGGTCCGCTCGGCGGCCCGGGCATGCCCGAGTGGGGCATGTTGCCGATCCCGAAGCAGATCCTCGAGCAGGGAGTTCGCGACATGGTGCGCATCTCCGACGCGCGCATGAGCGGCACCAGCTACGGCGCCTGCGTGCTGCACGTGGCGCCCGAGTCTTTCGTGGGTGGGCCGCTCGCGCTCGTGAAGGACGGCGACACGATCGAGCTGGACGTGGATGCGCGCCGGCTCGAGTTGCGCGTTTCCGACGAGGAACTGGGCGCTCGCCGAAGCGCCTGGAAGCCCCGTGACAGCCCGTACACCCGCGGTTATGGCGCGCTCTACGCGCGCCACGTGACTCAAGCCGACAAGGGCTGCGACTTCGACTTTCTCCAGGGCATAGCACCGGTGCCCGAGCCCGAAATCCACTGACCCCAGCCACCCCGCCTCCCGTTCCGCGAACGCTGCCGGAATACCTGCGCTCGTTCGGGCCGGGGATCGTGATCGTGCTGACCTGGCTGGGCGCCGGCGACGTGGTGGACATGGGTGTCGCCGGCAGCAACTACGGCTATTCCTTGATGTGGGTGCTGGTGGTCGCGATCCTGCTGCGCTTCCTGCTCGTCTCGCTGATCGCGCGCTACCAGCTCTGCAACCCGCACGGCGAGGGCGTTCTCGACGGCCTGGCACGCGTCCACCCCTGGTACGCGCCGGTCCTGTTCGTGGCCACGATCGTGATGGGCCACGTCTACGAGTCCTACATGACCGTCGGGTCGGGGGAGGTGTGTCGCAACCTGTTCGGCTTCGGAGCGACCTGGCAGTGGGCACTCGTGTGCAACGGCGTGGCGCTGGCGCTGGTCTTCAATCCGTCCTACGAGCGGCTCGAGTGGGTCTTCAAGATCTTCCTGGCGCTCCTGTCCGTCTCGTTCGTGGGTTCGGCGCTGTGGGTGGGCTTCGATCCGCTGAACGTCGCGAAGGGCCTGGTTCGCATCGAGATGCCCGACAAGCGCGGCAGCTTCGATCCGCTGCTGGTGGCCGTGGCGATGATCGGCGCGGTGGGCGGCTCGCTGATGAACCTCGCGTATCCCTACTTCCTGGACGCCAAGGGCTGGCGCGGCCCGCAGTATCGGCGAGTGCAGTTCTACGACTTCCTGCTCGCGATCACGGCGATGATCGTGCTGAACCTCGCGGTCTGGGTGCTCGGCGCCGAGCTTCTGTATCCCGACAAGCACATCAAGGAGCTGGACGACCTGCCCCGCCTGTTGAGCGGTGTGCTGGGCGAGGGCGGCCGAGTCCTCTTCTACCTCGGCATCTTCGCGGCGATCTACACCTCGGTGCTCGGTCATGCCGCGGGGCTCGCATACATGGGCAGCCACGCCTGGCTGCGCTGGAAGGCAGGCAGCGGTCCGATCGTCGCCGACTACCGCACCCACCCGCTCTACAAGGTGATTGCCGTCTGGTGTCTGGTGTCGCCGCTCATCTGGACGATCCCCGGCATGCCGGACTTCATCACGCTCACGCTGGTGGCCAACAGCGCGCAGGTCGTGCTGCTGCCGCTGCTCGCTGGCGGCCTCTAGTACCTGACCGCCAGCGAACGCTTCATCGGCAGGGAATACCGGAATCGTCCGTGGGAGAACGCCATCCTGGCCCTCCTGTTCGTGCTCGCGGTCTCCAGCGCGGTCGGTGCGGTGCGCTCGATCGTGCAGCTCGCCGAAAGGTAGGTCGATGATCCAGGGACTCGCACTCACAGCGCTGATGCTCGCCGGCGCAGGCGCTTCGCCCGCCGCATCCGAGACGCAGAGTCCCTGGCCGTCGCTCTTGGGCAGCGGCCTGCTCACCCTCCAGGACACCGCCACGCTTCCCAAGGGCCGGTTCACCGTCGCGTTCACGGTGGACAACCGCGATCGCGATCCGCTGGGCCTGGACATCTTCGACGGTGCTTTGGCCTGGAACGTAGGCCTGGGCCGCGCCGAGTTCTACGGCAACTACATCTTCAGCCGCGGCGTGGCGGTGCCCGACACGCCGGTTCTGCCGCCGCCTCCGCTGGACCTGATCCTGCTCCCCGGCGCGCCGCTGCCGCAGCGCCCCTACTACTCGCTCTACTCGCCGCTCCCGTACGTCGACGACAGCGGCCCGATCCGCTTCGGCTCGGACATCCAGGGAGACGCGGTGCTCGGCGGCAAGGTACGCGCGCTCCAGCCGAAGGGCTGGCGGCCCGGCCTCGCGGGCAGCTTCGAGGTCAAGATCCCGGTGACGAAAGACCTTCGTTACTTGCAGGCCGGCTCGGGCACCGGCGGCGTCGACCTCGGGTTTCGGGTGATCGGCGAATCGCGCCCCGGTCCGCGCTGGAACCTGGTGGCTTCGGCGACTTTCAACCGGGTGGGCAGCCCGGCATTCCAGGACCAGCGCATCGAATCGCAGGCGGGTAGGCCCACCGCGATCGAAGAGCCGCTCCAGCTCCCGAATCGCGTCGACCTGGGCCTCGGCGCGCGCTTCGAGCTCAAGAGGTACCTGGCGCTCGTCAGTGAGATCGTGACCGTGATCGAGCAGGGGCCGCACACGCGCCGCCTCGACCCGGCACGCCCCGTCGACTTCATCGGCGGCGTGCAGACGCGCTGGAAGGCGCTGCGCCTCACGGGCTCGCTGCGCTATCACGGCAATGACCTGCCCTCGATGCAGACCCGGCCGGCGCCGCTCGCCGGTTTGATCGACGTCACTCAGGTCAGCGAGGTGAACCTGGCGGCCTATCTGCGGGCGGCGGGCCTGGCGGGGGCCGAGTCGCTGCTGCGCTCCGGGACGCATCGGTTGGTCGTGCCGGTGGCCGGGGCCCCGGCCTTGCCCGAGGGAGCCCGCGTCATCCCGCCCAGCTATCGGATCCGATCGGAACATCAGATCGGCTTCGTGCTCCTGGGCGGCATCAGCTTCTAGCTCTCCTTTCTACGATTCGGCAGGATCCTTCGTCCCAGCCGCGGCAGCGCGACCAGGGTGATGCGCGCGGATCGAGCCCACAATCGAAGCGAGCGGAATCAGATGCGGTCCGGATGCGGACCGCACCTGGGGGTTGCAGTACGTCTTCCCGGCGTCGAGCCACTACACCGACCGCCGCTTCCCACCTGGGGGTGGCTGAGACAGCGCGTAAAGAGCCGCCACACGCCGGAGCCCGCGGTGGCAAAGTTGGTCGCGCAGTCGCTGGCCGATTATCAGAGGGACTTCGAGTCGGCCGGGGAGCCTCGGGCGCGCACGTTTACGGAGGGTCATCCGCACCGCCACCTGGCTGTCCGCTACGAACGAGACCCCGCCGCGCGATATGCATGCATCGACCAGCATGGCTCCAGCTGCGCGGCCTGCGGCTTTGACTTCGGCGCGGCTTATGGCCCTGTCGTCGAAGGCTTTATTCTCGTTCACCACCTGGAGCTAGTCTCGGCCGGGGGGCGGAGCCGCGCTGTCAACCCGGCTCGTGATATGCGCCCCGTCTGCGCCAACTGTCACGTGGTCATGCATCGCAGGAACCCGCCCTTCACAGTCGCAGAGGTGAAGAGGATGCTGCAGAACAGGCGCGCGGGCTAACAAGCGCATGAAGCTGCCAAAGCGCGCGTCTCTTTTGGGAGGGCCCGCCTTGGCGCGCCGACAGCGGGCCATCTTCACTGAGTCGCGCTTTGCAGCCTATGCGCGGCGTTGGACGGGCAGGACGCTGGTTCAAGTCCTGTCACCCCGACCGTCGTTGGTCGACGAAGTGAGCGAGGTCGCCGGGGACCGGAGGGCGTGCCGCAGTTGGCGGATCGCGGCGGCGAATTCCTGAAACTGGCGCGATGATAGTGGGGACCGGAGCCGGCCCTCGACCTCCTCGGCGAAGGTGCGCCCCGCCGCGGCCAGCAACCGCCGCCCCGCCGGCGTCAGGTCGACGTGCGACGAACGGCGATCCCTCGGATTCTCCCGCCGCCGACACCACCCGGCCGCCTCGATCCGATCGACGAGCTTGCTGGTCCCGCCCACGGTAATCGAAAGCGCGTCCGCGATTTCCTGAACCCGGCAGTCCGCCGTACGCGCGATCACCTGCATGGGTTCGAAGTAGT
>CAZVOI010000480.1:0-11928 GCA_964628275.1 uncultured Acidobacteriota bacterium
ACGCTCTCGCACTACACGGTGCTCGCCAAGCTGGGCGAAGGCGGCATGGGGGTCGTGTATCGCGGCGTCGACACGCGCCTGAACCGGCCGGTGGCGCTCAAGGTGTTGCCGCAGGAGGCGGCCACCGATCCCGAGCGCGTCCGCCGCTTCACGCAGGAGGCCCAAGCCGCCTCGGCGCTCAATCATCCCAACATCGTCACCATCCACGACGTGGGTGAGGTCGGTGGAGTCAGCTTCATCGCAATGGAATACGTCGTCGGCCGCACGCTCGACCTGTTGATCGGCCGCAAGGGTCTGGCTCTCAGTGACACGCTGAAGTATGGCGTCCAGATTGCCGATGCGCTGGCCGCGGCGCATGCCGCGGGCATCGTGCACCGTGATCTCAAGCCCGGCAACGTGATGGTCACCGACGCCGGACGGATCAAGGTCCTGGACTTCGGGTTGGCCAAGCAGGTGCCGTTCGCGGGCGACGACCTGGCGGCCACGGGAACGATGCAGGCCGGCGTGGCGCCGCACACCGAGCAGGGCACGGTTCTCGGAACCGTCTCGTACATGTCGCCCGAGCAGGCCGAAGGCAAGCGGGTCGACGCGCGGTCGGACATTTTCTCGTTCGGGTCGCTCCTCTACGAAATGGTGACCGGCCAGCGCGCGTTTCAGGGCGGGACCAGGATCTCGACGCTGTCGGCGATCCTGCAGAACGAACCCCGGCCGGCGAGCGAGATCAACGGAGGCGTGCCTCGCGAGCTGGACGGGATCATCGCGCACTGCCTGCGGAAGGACCCGGAACGCCGGTTCCAGCACCTCGACGACGTGAAGACGTTGCTCGAGCAGTTGATGCAGGAGGCGGACTCCGGCAGATTGCTCGGGCGGGTGGCGTCCGCCGCCTCGCCGGTCCGGCGGGCTCTCGTGGCGTGTGCTATTGCGACACTACTTGTGGTTGGTCTCGCTATCGCGCGTTTCGCGCTCTTCCACCCGGGAGCGGGCCAGCGGATCGACTCGATCGTGGTCTTGCCGTTTTCGAGCGCGAGCGGGAATCCCGACGCCGAGTATCTCAGCGACGGGATAACCGAAAGCCTGATCAACAGCCTTTCACGGCTGCCCGGGCTGCGGGTGATCGCGCGAACAACGGCGTTCCGGTACAAAGGCAAAGAAACTGATCCCAGGAAGCTCGGCGAGGAATTGAATGTCCGCGCGGTGCTGATGGGAAGGTTGATCCAACGCGGCGACGAGCTGACGATTCAGGTCGACCTCGTGGACACGGCAGCGGGAACCCAGTTATGGGGTGACCGCTATCCGCGGAAACTCCAGGACATTCTCGCCCTGCAAGACGAAGTCGTGACCCAAGTCTCCGACAAGCTGCGCCCCAGGTTGAGCGGCGAGGATCAGCAACGGCTGACCAAACGCTACACAGAGAATCTCGAGGCCTATCAGCTCTACATGAAGGGCCGTTACGAGGCGTACAAGATGACGGCCGAGGGCATTGAACAAGGGATCAAGCTCTTCAATCAGGCGCTTCGAATCGATCCCAACTATGCGCTGGCTCACGCCGGCCTGTCCGAAACCTACATGGTGGGATCCGGCTGGTATATGACGTCCCGGGAAGCGGGACCAAAATCCAAGCAAGCCGCGCTGAACGCACTGGCATTGGACGGCTCGCTGGATGAGGCGCACGGCGCCCTTGCGATGGTTCTTGCATTCTACGATTGGGACTGGCGAGGCGCCGATCGAGAATTCAAGCGAGCTCTGGAACTGAATCCCGGCTCGAGATCGACCGGCGACAACTATGGGATCGTTCTCGCAATGACCGGGCGGCTGAACGAAGCGTTGGCGGAACAGAAACGAGCCCTCCGGGTCGATCCGCTCTCCGCATACTGCAATACCAATCTCGGCTATGCGTTCTACTACGCGCGCCGATACGACGACGCGATCAAACAGTTTCAAAAGTCCCTCGATCTGGACCCGAACTTCTGGTTCGCACGAATCGGACTGGGCCTCGCGTACGAAACGAAGGGCATGGTCAAGGAAGCCGATGCCGAGTACCAGAAGGCCGGACAGGCGTTTCCCCATCTCCGAGCCTGGAGCGCGAGAGGACTGAGCTTGAGCGGCAAGATGGATGAGGCGCGGAGAGCGGTCGGCCAGTTCGAACAATCCAATCCGCCGCTCGAAACGTGGGACATGGCGATCGCTCATTTGAGCATCGGCGGGAAGGATCAGGCTTTGGCGTGGCTCGAGAAGGCGCGCGACGAGCACTTCATCATGTTCCCTTCGATCAAAGTAGACCCGCTGTTCGACAGTTTGCGAAGCGACCCGCGATTCGCGGACCTGCTGCGGTCCGTGGGGCTCACGCCGTGACGGCGGTAAGCGAACCTCCTGCCCACCAGGCCACAACGTGATCGGTCACACCCTCTCGCACTACCAGGTTCTGGAGAAACTTGGGAAGGCAGATCCTCGAGTCATCGCGTATCGTCGACAGCACCGGAAGCCCGTGCCATGATCGCGCCAGCGCTCAAGCAGAAAGCAGGGCCAGATGACTGCACTGACACGCCCGTGGCGCGTTGCGGCGTTGCTGGTCACGATCAGCGCCGGCGCGCCGCCGACCGCCGAGGCGCAGGCGCGTTCGATCGTAACCGGCACCATCAAGGACGGCGGCGGCGCCGCGCTGCCCGGCGTCACGCTGACGCTGGACAGCGCAAACTTGCCGGGCGCGGCGCAATCGACACTCACGAACGCGCGGGGGGTATATCGCTTTCGTGAGCTGGCGCCCAGCGTCTACGAGCTGAGCGCGTCGCTTCCCGGCTTCCAGACGGTCCACAGAACGGATCTCCGACTCCCCGTCGGAACCACGCTGACGATCGACGTGACACTGCGCGCGACCGGCGTGCCGGCTGCCGCTGCTCATGACCTGGCGCCGCCAATCGTCGACGTGACCGCGGCGGCTTCGACGCTGCAGTTCTCACGCGAGGAGCTGGAGAGCTTCCCGGGAGCGGCCGGGCTCGCGCAGCTCACTCCCGGAGTCACTCCGCGGTCGGTGTTCGGCGGCGGTCCGGACACGAACCAGGTGCTGATCGACGGCAGCCTGACGTCTCTGACGCATCGCCAGGGCGTTGCCGGGGCCAACCTTCACCCGTACTGGATCGACGAGGCGCAAGTCGTCAGCCTCGGTGTGAACGCCCATGCCGGCGAGTTCAGCGGCGTCGTCACCAACATCGCGATCCGGTCAGGCGGCAATAGGATGTCCGGGCTCGTCGAGTACAAGACGACCCGGCCAAACTCTGTCGCAGACAATACCGGCAGCCTGACCGAAGCGCTGGGAGCGCAGTTCAGGCCCCAGAAGATCATCTCGAGATGGACCGCCAATGCGCAGGTCGGCGGGCCAGTCGTCCGCGATCGGCTGTTCTTCTTCACGGGCTTCCTATACGACCGAAACAAGTCCCAGCAGGCTGGGACGATCGGCGACGTGCCCCAGGACTCACGAACACCCAACGTTCTGGCGAGCCTCACTTGGGTGGCGGGGCCGAACGTCAGGGTCGGGGGGTTCTTCCAGCGTAGTAGCAACCGTTCGACGGGCGTGCTGGGCCGCAACCAGACTCCCGAGACGGCCGGTGATTCCAGCAACCGCATATACAACTGGAACCAACACCTGACCTGGTCGGCCGGTCCGCATACGCTGGTGGCGGTACGCACAAGCGGCCTCGACCTCGAGGCCCTCGGGCTTCCGGCCGATCGGCGCGCAGGGCCAGCGTCGCGCTTCGACCGCATCACACAGATCCGGTCGGGCAATGCCCAGAATTTCGCCGACAATTTTGCCCGACGCATCCTGACGGGCGCGTCGCTCCGGCGCGACATCGATGGCTTCGGAAGAAGTCATGAGGTCGAAGTGGGGTTCGAGCACGACCGGACGACGTTTCGTACGGTCTCGGGGTTTCCCGGCGGCCGCTCTTACACCGATGCCGCCGGCGTCCCCGACGAGGTGCTTGTCTGGGACGGCGATACCATCGAAAGCACCGGCGCGCGGACGACACTCTACGCCGAGGGCGTCTGGCGCGCCTTCGGGCGAGTTACGGTCCACCCCGGCGTCAGGCTCGCCGTCCACCGAGGCTCCGTTCCCGACAAAGGCGCCGTGTACGACTCTCATCCGGTCTCGCCGCGACTCGGTGTCGCATGGGACGTGGCATCCAATCACAAGACCGTGGTTCGCGCAGGTTACGGCCGGTTTCACGAGGGGCTGTATCCAACCGTCTTCGATTTCCTGAACGCGGCCGGACTGACGCCCGTTATCAGGTATCGCGTGCTCGGGGCCGCGTTGCAGGAGTTGGCGCGCACGGCCACAACCAACGTGGCGCTCGATGACGACGTCGCCCACGCCTACGTGGAGCAGTTCCTGGTGGGCATCGAGCGCGAGCTGTTCCCGAGCGTCTCGCTGAAGGCGCAGTATGTGCGGCGGAGCTTCGAAGACATCTGGGGATTCATCGACACGGGGCAGCAGTACGCGCCCGTCTCGCGGCGGGAGCCCGGCCCCGACGGGCTGCCGGGCACACCGGACGATGGGCAGATCCTCTCGGTGTTCAATCGGACCAGCGCTCCCTCGCAGACATTTCCGGTGCTGACGAATCCCGACGGGGCCGCTCGCCGGTACGACGCGGTGCAGGTGATCGGCGAGAAGCGCCTGTCGCGCAATTGGCAGTTTCTTGCCGCCTACACATGGTCGCGGACGCGCGGCACGGTGAACGCGGCGGGCGGCGAGAACAGGGCCAGCGGGGGGGACACGGGGCGCAATGGAGTCTTCGCGAACCCGAACCGCACGCTGAACGCCGACGGCCGCGCTTTCGGCGACTGCCCGCATCAAGTGAACGTCCAGGGGACGTACCTGATGCCGGCCTGGGGCGGCGTGAGAGTGAGTGGAGCGTACCGGTACCTGAGCGGCGGCGCGTGGGGTCGCACGGCGACGATCACGGGGCTGGCGCAAGGGAATCAGGTTGTGCGCATCGAGCCGCGCGGCACGCGCCGAATCGAGGCGTTGAGCCAGCTCGACGTGCGCCTCGAGAAAACGTTCCCGCTCGGAGGACCCGGCCGCACGCTCGGGATCTTCGCCGACGTGTTCAATCTCAACAATCAGGGCGTGGCTGTGTCGGTCCAGGAGGGATCCGGCGCGACGTTCGGGCAGCCTCTCGGCTGGTTGACGCCTCGCACGTTGCAGCTCGCGGGTCGCGTCAGCTTCTGACGTCGACCCGCACCGCAGGGATATTCGCGCTGGCTGAACAAGTGACCCTTTGGCCCGCGCTGGCGTGGCCTCGGTAAATGCGCCTACAGTTGGACATGCGGATCACACGGCGAACAGCGGCCCTGCTGGCCACGCTCGCCGCCCCGTTCGCTCGAGCCGACATCCCGGTGGTCGAGCTCGAAGGCGTCGTGCATGCCGTCACCGCCGCCCACGTCACCCAGGCCATCGACAAGGCCGACGCTTCCGGGGCGCCGCTCTTGATCCTGCGCCTCGACACGCCGGGCGGCCTCGACACCGCGATGCGCCAGATCGTCGACAAGATGCTCAACTGCCGGACGCCGGTGGCGGTGTTCGTGGGCCCTTCCGGGGCGCGGGCCGCCTCGGCGGGCTTCATCATCACGGTCGCCGCCGATGTGGCGGCGATGGCTCCCGGCACGAACATCGGAGCTGCCCACCCCGTGTCGGGCATGGGCCCGATGGACGAGGTGATGTCGAAGAAGGTGACCTCCGACGCCGCCGCCTACATCCGGAGCAAGGCGGAGCGCCGCGGGCGCAACGTGGAGATGGCGGAGAAAGCCGTGGTGGAGAGCAAGTCCTTCACCGAAAAAGAAGCCCTCGAGCTGAAGCTGATCGACCTGGTGGCCGATGACGTGAGCGATCTGCTGGCCAAGCTGGAGGGCCGCGAGGTCAAGCGCTTCGATGGATCCAGCGTGCGCCTCGCTCTCGCGGGGCAGAAGACCGTGGCCGTACGCATGGACTGGCGCCAGCTCGTGCTCTCCGCGATCGCGCGACCGGAGGTGCTGTTCTTGCTGCTGCTCGGCGCGCTGGCTGGCATCGGCGCCGAGATCAGCCATCCCGGCATGCTCTTCCCGGGAATTCTGGGCCTGCTGTGCTTGATACTGTTTCTCTTCGCCAGCCAGATCATCCCGATCAACTGGGCGGGGGTGCTGCTGGTCCTGCTGGCGGTCGGTCTCTTCGTCGCGGAGATCAAGGTCGCCTCCTACGGCCTGCTGACAGTCGGCGGCATCGTCGCGATGGTCCTCGGGGCGATGATGCTGGTGGATTCGCAGCTTCCCGAGCTGCGGGTGAACCCCTGGAAGCTGCTCCCGGCGGTGCTGGTGATGGCGGCCGGGACCACGCTGCTGGTGCGGATGGTGATCCAGGCCCAGCGGCGGCGGCCCGTGACCGGAGCCGAGGGGCTGGTCGGCTCTCGCGCGACGGCGGATTCGGACCTCGACCCCGAGGGCTGGGTGATCGTGCAGGGTGAGCGGTGGCAGGCCGTGGCCGAGGAACGGGTGGCACGGGGCGAGCCGCTCCAAATCGTTTCGATGGAAGGGCTCCGCTTGAGAGTCCGAAAGGGGGCGTGATGGCGCCGATCATCTTCGTGGCAGGGGCGGTCGTGTTCTGGCTGCTGCTCTCGGTCAAGGTGCTCAACGAGTACGAGCGCGGCGTCGTGTTCCGTCTCGGGAAGCTGTTGCCCGAGCCCAAGGGGCCCGGCCTCGTGATCGTGGCCTGGCCCGTCGATCGGATGGTGCGGGTGAGCCTGCGTACCGTGGTCCTGGACGTGCCCCCGCAAGACGTGATCACGCGCGACAACGTCACCGTCAAGGTGAACGCGGTCGTCTACTTCCGGGTCGTGGACCCGCTGAAATCCGTGGTCCAGGTGGAGAACTACCTCTACGCGACGAGCCAGGAAGCGCAGACGACGCTGCGCAGCATCCTCGGCCAGGCCATGCTCGACGAGCTGCTGTCCGAGCGGGAACGGCTGGGCAACGCGCTACAGGCGGTGATCGATCAGCACACCGACCCGTGGGGCGTGAAGGTCACCCAGGTGGCGGTGAAGGCGGTGGACCTGCCGCAGGAGATGCAGCGGGCGATGGCCAAGCAGGCCGAAGCCGAGCGCGAGAAGCGGGCGAAGGTCATCCACGCGTCCGGCGAGTTCGAGGCCAGCAAACAGCTCACCCAGGCCGCCCAGGCGCTGCAGGCGGAGCCGGTGGCGATCCACCTGCGCTACCTGCAGACCCTCACCGAGATCGCGGCCGAGAAGAACTCGACCATCGTCTTCCCGCTGCCGATCGACTTCATGCGGGCGCTCTTGAAAGAGAAGCCCTAGTCGATCGGCACAAGACGGACGACGACGCCCGGAGTCGAGTCGCTCAAGCTCCGCCCGGGCAATTGCAGGGCCACGTAGAGCAACCCGTCGGGGCCCGTGACGACATCGCGCACGCGCCCGTAGCGGTCGAAGACGACCTCTAGGTGAGTCACTTGTCGCCCCTTCACCTCGAGTCGCCGCAACGCGGTCCCGCCGAGGCCGGTCACGAACAGGTCGTTCCGCCATCTCGGATATCGGGCGCCGGCGTAGAAGTGAATCCCGCTCGGGGCGATCGTCGGATTCCAGTACACGATCGGCGCCTCCATTCCTTCATGTGTGGTTTCGCTGATGCCACGCTCGAGCCCATGCGAGATCACCGGCCATCCGTAATTGTGGCCGGGATCGAGCGCGTTCAGCTCGTCGCCGCCCATCGGTCCGTGCTCGGCCTCCCACAGGATTCCCGTCGTCGGATCGATCGAGAAGCCTTGGGGGTTGCGGTGCCCGTAGCTCCAGATGCTCGGAGCCGCTCCGGGCTTTCCGACGAACGGGTTGCCGGGCGGGACGCTGCCGTCGTCGTTGATTCGATGCACCTTGCCGAGCGGGCTGCCGAGGTCCTGGGCCTTGGCCGGCTGGCCTCGATCCCCGATCGAGTAGAGAAGCTTGCCCTCACGATCGAACAGGAATCGTGATCCGTAGTGAATGTTCTCCGGTCCGTACAAGGCAGCCGGCGCCTGGTAGAGAAACTGTTGGTCGACCCATTGGTTGGCGCGGATCCTTCCCCGGACGATCGCGGTCATCGAGGTGTCGTTCGGTCCGGCCGCGGCGTACGACAAATAGATCCAACCGTTCTGCGCATAGTTCGGATGGGCTTCCACGTCGAAGAGGCCGCCGTCCTGCACGAGCCAGGGCACCGGCGTTCCGGCCACCGGCTCCGTTCGCAGCCGGCCGTTCTCGACGATTCGAAGTCGCCCCGGACGCTCGGTGACGAGCATCCGGCCATCGGGCAGGAACGCGATCGCCCACGGGGTCTCCAGGTTCGCCGCGACCACCTCGAACTTGAAGATCTGCTTCTCCGACCGGATGACGACGCCCTCGGGGTCGACGATCGTGGGCGGGCGGCCTTTGGCGCTGGCTTGTTCCTGACGAATCAGCACCACGAGCTGCCAGATCTGTTCCTCGTTCAGCACGCCATCGAAAGCGGCCATGGTCGTGCCGGCTCGGCCGAGACGAATCGTCTCCATGATGCTCGCGTCGTCGCCGCCGAATTTCCAGACGCCGTCGGCGAGGCTCTGGGCGGCGCCGCCCTCGAGACTCCGGCCGTGACAGGCGACGCAGTACTGGTCGTATACGCCCCAGATCTTCACGACCGGGTCACCCGGCCAACGCGCGGCGCGGGCCGGCGCTTGGACGGCAGCCGGCTCGGCCGCGAGGGCGGCACCTGCTCCCACCGCCAACAGCGCACGCAGAACACCTGAGATCACGCCAGCCTCCGGCGTGACTCTAACGAAAAAGTCTAGAACGAGAAGCGAGCCCCCAGTTGGATCCGGCGCATGTCGCGCGCGCTGCGGATCTTGCCGAAGGTCGCCGGCGCCGCCAGGTTCGTGCCGGGGTTCGACAGGTTGACGATGTTGAGCGCGTTCGTGGCTTCGGCCCGGATCTGCAGCATCGTACGGCCCGTCAACCGGAAGTCGCGGAACAGCCCGAGGTCGAGGTTGCGATAGCCCGGGCCTTCCACGATGCTGCGGCCGGCGTTGCCGTCGGCCCCGAGCGCCGGTTGCGCGAACGCCGCGACGTTGAACCAGCCCTCGATCAACTCGGCGCGGTCGCGGCTGCTGTCGAGGTCGGGGTTGCCCACCAGGTCGGCGCGATCGTTGGCTTGCCCATCGAGGTTCCGATCCTGGCCGGAGCTGACGGTCAGCGGGGCGCCGCTCTGCAAGGTGAGGATCCCGGATAGCGTCCAGCCGCGGGCCAGCGCGCTCAGGAACGACTTGGAGTCCTTGAGGTAGTCGATCTTCCAGATGCCGGAGACCACGAAGCTGTGGGTGCGGTCGGCCGAGGTGCGACCGCGCTCGGCCTCGAGGTTGTTCGAGTTCTGAAGCGTGGGAAGACCGCCGCCCTGGAGATCGATGTCCTCGATGGCCTTGCCGAAGGTGTAGTAGGCCTTGGCCGAGAAACGGGCTCCGCGGCGTTCCGCGCTCATCTGCAGACCGTGGTAGTCGGTGCTGAAGATCGACTCGAGCACGCGCGCCGCGCCGATCGTGCCCGGCTGATACGGGCGCCGCGCGTTGACGTTGGCGGTGGTCGCGCCCGCCGCGAAGACCGGGTAGTTGCGGTCGACGGGTGTCGCCAGGTTGCGTCCGAGCGCGCCCACGTAGGAGGCGCTGACGCTCGTGTTCCGCCCGACCTCCTTCTGGACCGTGAAGTTCATCTGGTAGCTGAGCGGCCACACGAAATCGAGCGCGGGGCCGAACACCTGCGCCGGCAGCGTATAGCGCGGGCTCGAGGGGCTGTACTCGAACGGGAACGGACCCACGCCGCCCGGCAGGTTTCGGTAGGGATCGGAGAGCGTGTAGACGGTGGGGAACGACTGGCGGACCGTGAAGGGCTGGTTGTCCGCGGTGGTATTCCACTCGTTGCCGGTGATGCTGCCGTAGAACATGCCGAAGGCGGCGCGGATCGCCAGCCGGCCGTCGCCCTTGGGGTCCCAGGCGATGCCCAGACGCGGGGCGATGTTGTTGAAGTCGGTCTTCACGATGCCGCGGCTGATGCCGTCGTCACCAGGAAACAGCAGGCCGGCCGGGGCGGTGGGCTGCACCGTCGACTTGCGTCCCGGCGCGTAGGCGAGCTTCCGGTCCTGCGGATCGGTGAGCGGGAACTGCAGGTCGTAGCGAACGCCGAGGTTCAAGGTCACGCGCGGGCGAATCCGGAAGTCGTCTTGCGCGAACAAGCTGATGTACGCCCCGTTGTCGGTCTTCCGCACCGGGGCGTCTTGCGTGAAGGTGCTGGGGACGCCCAGCAGGAAGTCGGCATACGCGTTGCCGGTCTTGCTGCCGTTGAAGGCGAACACGCCGTAGTTGTCCAGCAGCGTGTCGTGGATGATCTTCTCGTACGA
Source organism: uncultured Acidobacteriota bacterium (assembly GCA_964628275.1). Taxonomy (GTDB): domain Bacteria; phylum Acidobacteriota; class Vicinamibacteria; order Fen-336; family Fen-336; genus CAZVOI01. Next base: position 10,426 of record CAZVOI010000480.1, read on the forward strand.
GAGATCGCCACCGAACTTGAAGGAGTGGTTGCCGTGGCTGACGCTCAGGGCGTCCTTCACGGCGTAGTAGGTGCTGCCGGCATCCGGGCCGGCGATCGAGGTCTGGCCGTTGAAGTATCCCGTCACGCTCAGTCGCGGCAGGCTCGGATCACCCTGGATCTGGAACTTGGAGCCCAGATCGCCGAGCGACGTCGCAGGGTTGTTCACGCGACCGCCGAACTGGCGCATGTACGACGCCCGGAACTGGTTGATCTTGTTCGAGCTCAGCGTCCAGGTGTGGGCCAGGTTCAGGTTGTGCTGGGTCCACTTGAAGTCGCGGTCGACCCAGGGGATGTTGCCGGTGAGCGACAACGGCTGGGTGTCCGTGCCCTTCTGGTAGAAGTAGGAGAGCGCCAGGGTCTGGGTCGATGAGAGGTTGTGATCCAGCTTCAGCGTCGCCTCGTCGGTGCTGAGCGGGTCGGGGCGGCGGATCTCGTAGAAGTTGTTGGGGAGGTTGGAGAGCGGGACGTACTTCTCCTGGATGTTCCTGGCGGCCACATCGAAACGGCCGGCGGGGATGATGTTTCCCGGGAAGGGCTGGCCGGTCGCGGGGTCACGGGGTTTCAGGGCCGACTGGGAGAAGTCGCCCGCCCGCTCGAGAGCCGTGGGCACGACCGCGGAGTTCCGATAGTAGGTCTCTTCCTGGCGCAGGCCGGAGTAGCTGACGAAGAAGAAGGTCTTGTCCTTCTTGAGCGGCCCGCCGAAGGCGCCGCCAAACTGGTTCCGGTCGAGCGGGTCCTTGGTGGAAGTGGTTCCCGGCGGCGCCCAACGCGCGGAGTTCAGCTTCTCGTTCCGAAAGAACTCGAACAGCGCGCCGTGGAGCTGGTTCGTGCCCGACTTGGTGACCACGTCCACGACGCCCGCGTTGTAGCGTCCGTACTCGGCGGAGTAGCCGTTGGTGAGCACGCGGAATTCCTGGACCGCCTCCGGGTTCGGAGCGGGGTTGCCGGTGCCGCGGAGTCCGGCCGTGTTGTTGGCCCCGTCGAGCTGGAAGCTGACGCTGCCCATCTGGGCCCGACCGGAGCCGTTGATGGTGGTGAGCTGCTCCGGGCCTCCTAGCGAGTTCGAGTTGTCGTTGCTGGTCACGCCGCCGGTGATGCTCAGCAGCGAGTAGAGGTCGCGATTGACCAGCGGCAGGTTCAACACCTCGTTCTGCCCCACACTCCTCGAAAGCGAAGCGGTGTTCGTCTCGACCAGCGGCGCGTCGGCGACAATCGAGACGACTTCGGTGACGCCACCGACCTCGAGCGTGGGATCGATGCGCGCGTTGCGGCCCACTTCGAGCAAGATGCCGGTCTGCGAGAAGTTCTTGAAGCCGGACAACTCGACTTCCAGCCTGTAGTTGCCGACGGGCAGCAGGCGCAGCGCGTACTGGCCGGCGGCGTCGGAGCTGACGCTGCGCGTGAACTGCGTGCCGAGGTTGGTGGCGGTCACGCTGGCACCCGGAACGTCCGCGCCCTGTGC
>CAZVOI010000481.1:0-8038 GCA_964628275.1 uncultured Acidobacteriota bacterium
CTTGGTCGGATAGCCGGCCTCGGTCCAGGCGGGCCAGCCTTCGTGCAGGATCGCCGCGTGGATGCCGCGTTCGCGCAGGCGGGCCGCCACCAGGTGGCTCGCCTCGCAGCCGAAGCCGCTGCAGTAGACGACGATGTCGAAGCTCGAACGCAGCCGAGGCTCGAGCCTCTTGAAGGCCGGCTCGAAATCGTTCTCGGGCAACGGAAACGACCCCGGGATCCGCTCCATCTTCCAGAAATCGATCGGCCGCGCATCCAGGAACAAGGCGCCCTTGTCCAAGAGCGCCTTGCCAGCCTTGGCCCCGATCAGCTCGTCCTCGGTCTTGATGAACACGTTCTTGGCAAGCGCGATGCCTCGCCCCGAAAAGGCGTTCCAGAGCAGGCCCAGGCCGGTTCCGAGCGCCAGCAGGCACGCCACGCGCAGCGCCGAAGATCGCACCGAGCCAAGCTAGCACAGGGTTTCGCGGGGAGTCCACCGCTGTGGTAACTTACGCGCGCCTCAGGAAGCACGTGCCGCCCATAGCCTCGGACGCACTCGTTCTCCGAAGCTACAAGCTGGGCGAGACGAGCAAGATCGTAGTGCTGCTGACCCGCGAGCGCGGCAAGCTGCGCGCCGTCGCGCGCGGGGCGCGCGGGGGGAAGCCCCGCTACCAATCGGCGCTCGAGCCCCTGAGCGAGGTGCGAGCAAGCCTTCATGGACGCCAGGGTACGGAGCTGTATCGGCTGGGAGCGTGCGAGTTGCTGCGATCGGCATTCGCGGCATCCAGCCGCGGGCTGGCGAACGCGCTCGCGTTCTCCTATTTCGCGGAGCTGCTCGATGCCTTCTGTCCCGAGGGGCAAGCCGAGGACGACGTCTATCGGTTGGCGACGTCCGTGACGCGCGCGGCCGAGGACGGGGGGCCCCCGGATGTGCTCTCCAGATACGTCGAGGCGTGGCTCTTGAAGCTCCACGGGCTCTACCCACAGACGACTCGCTGCGCGGGCTGCGGCATAGCACTCGCGGAGGGCGTCTTGGCCTATTCGGCGGCCGCCCACGGTTTCGTCTGCGCCAACTGCTCCCCGGCCGGCGGTCCGTTCCTGCCCGCGGCGTCGAGAGCTCTGATCGAGCGCCTCTTCAAGACCCCGCCCGCGGAGGTCGTCGCGGCGCCCGCCACTGCGCTGGCTCCGCTCGAAGCCTTCCACCACATCCTGATCTCGCGGCATCTCGAGCGCGACCTGCGCTCCTTCCGAGTGATCGCCAACGTCGAGCGCGAGGATCTCTCGTGACGCTGCAGGAGATCGTCTTCAAGCTGCTCGGCTACTGGTCGGATCGCGGCTGCTTGATCCATCAACCCTGGGACGGCGAAGTCGGCGCCGGTACGATGCACCCCGAGACCTTTCTGCGCGTGCTCGGGAAGGAGCCATGGCGCGTGGCCTACGTTCAGCCGTCGCGCCGTCCGGCAGACGGACGCTACGGGGAGAACCCCAACCGCCTCTACAAGCACCAGCAGCTTCAGGTGATCCTGAAACCGTCGCCGGCGGACATCCAGGACCAGTACCTCGACAGCCTGCGCGCGATCGGCATCGACCCGGCGGCGCACGACACGCGTTTCGAGGAGGACAACTGGGAATCGCCCACGCTCGGCGCCTGGGGGATCGGCTGGCAGGTGCTGCTCGACGGCCAGGAGATCACGCAGTTCACCTACTTCCAGCAGGCGGGCGGCATCGACCTGGCGCCGATCTCGGGCGAGATCACCTACGGGCTCGAGCGGATCGCGCAATACTTGCAGGACAAGGACGACGTCTACGACGTGATGTGGTCGAAGGACGTGGCCTACCGGGCGGTGCGCCACGAAGAAGAGTTCGAGCTGTCGCGCTATTCCTTCGAGCAGGCCGACGTAACGCTTCACCGCGACCTCTTCGACAAGGCCCTTGCCGAAGGCTGGCGCGTGCTGAAGCTCGAGATCGGACGCACGCACTTGCCGGCCTACGATTGGTGCCTGAAGAGCTCGCACGCCTTCAACGTCCTGGACGCGCGCGGCGCGATCTCGGTCAGCCAGCGCGCCGGGATGATCCTGCAGATCCGTAAGCTGGCGTGCGCGATCGCCGCCGCGTACGTGGAGTTTCGTAGCGCGTCGTCGGCTTCCGAAGCGGAGAAGTCGCGTGGCTGAGTTCCTGCTCGAGATCGGCTGCGAAGAGATTCCGGCTGGCTGGCTGGCCGACATCACGTCTGAGTTGGGTCGGCGCTTCACGGAGTTGGCGGTCGGCGAGCATCTCGATCCTCGGGGCGTGGAAGCGCATGGGACGCCGCGCCGGCTGGTCGTGCGCGGCTTGGTGCTCGCGCGGCAGCCAGATCGGGAAGAAGAGATCTGGGGTCCCGCGGTCCGAGCCGGGGCGAAAGCCGCGGAAGGATTCGCGAGGAAGTGCGGCGTCGGTGTTGGGGAGCTCCGAATCGGGCTGAAGAAAGGGAAGACCGACGAGCACCTCGTCTTTCGGAAGGCGACACCCGCTCGGTCCGCGGCGGAGGTGCTGCCGAGCGTCATCGGCTCCCTGCTGCGGGGGCTGTCTTTCCCGAAGCGGATGAGCTGGGACGCCTGGATCGACGACGGCCGGGGGGCGTTTGCTTTCGGCCGGCCGATCCGCTGGATCGTGGCGATTCTCGACGGCAGCGTCATCCCGTTCCGGATTCACTCGCTGATTGGCGGTGCTCGCGGTCCGATCGCCGTCGAGAGTGGCGACCGGACGTACGGCCACCGCTTCTTTCCGCGCGGCTCGGCCGGGCAGGGCGTGCGCGTGTCGTCCTTCGCCGACCTGTGTCAGAAGCTGCGTGAACGCTTCGTGCTGCTGTCGCACGCCGATCGCGCCGCTGCGATCGAGGCGGGTCTGTCGGCTGTGCGGCGCGAGGTCGTGTCCGACCACGGCCTGATCGGGGATTGGGCGCAGCTCGTCGAGCACCCGGTCATCGTGGTGGGCAGGATCCCTGAAGAGTTCAAGAGCCTGCCGCGCGAGGTGCTGGAGACGGTCCTGGTTCACCACCAGAAGTACATCCCGCTAGTGGCCGACGGACGCACCGTGTCGCGCTTCGCCGCGGTCACCGATACTGACGGCGGCAGCGCCGCGCTGATCGTGCGCGGCATGGAACGCGTCGTCATCGCCCGGCTGCGCGACGCACGCTTCTTCTTCGAGGAAGACCGAAAGCGTCCGCTGGCGGACCGCGTCGCCGATCTGGCCGGCGTCACGTTCCATCAGAAGCTCGGCAGCTACAAGGAAAAGGCTGATCGGATGGTGGCCCTCGTCGATGCGATGGGCTCGCGGATGGGCCTTCTGACCAAACCGGAGCATCAAGCGGCGCGCCAGGCCGCGCTACTGGCCAAGGCGGATCTCACGACCCAGATGGTCCGTGAGTTCCCCGAGCTGCAGGGCATCATGGGCGGGATCTACCTGCGCAGCGAGGGCGCTTTCTCGAGCGTCGCGGCGGCCGTGCAGTGGCACTACCACCCGGTGTCGATCGAACCCGATTCCGCTCCGGCCGGCAAGCTCGAGGGTGAAGGGGCGGCGACATTCGCCGCGGTCTCGTTGGCGGACAAGCTCGACACGCTGGCGGGCTACTTCGGCCTCGGCTTGCAACCAACCGGCAGCAGCGATCCTTTCGGCTTGCGCCGCGCGGCCCAGGGCGCCGTGCGCGTGGTTATCGATTTCTGGCGCGCCGACGCCTCCGAGCGAAGGCCGAGCCTGCGCGCGCTGGTTCCGTTGGCGATCGCCGGCTACGGTGCGACGCAGCCGCGGCCGGTCGCGGAGACCGCAGCAGCGCTCGAAGCCTTTCTGCTCGAACGGCTGCGTTACCTGCTCGAGGCGCGCGGCTATCCGGCCGACGAGGTCCAGGCTGTCCTTGGCGCTCGTGAACCCGACGCGCTCGACGATCCGCACGAGGCTTACGCTCGGCTTCTGGCTCTTCACAAGGTTCGCTCGGAGGCCGCGGATGCTTTCGCGGCTCTGGCGACCGCCTTCAAGCGTGCCAAGAACATCCTGGGCGAGGCCGAGCCAGCGGTCGTGGATCGGGCGCTCTTCTCCGAACCTGCGGAAGGCGAGCTGCACCAGGCCATCTCGAAGCTCGCCACGGTGTCGGCAGGACACGAAGCCCGCTTGCGCGCGCTCGCTTCGCTGCGCGCCCCGGTCGACCAATTCTTCCGGGACGTGATGGTGATGGCGGAGGACCCGAAGCTGCGGGCGAACCGCCTGGGTCTGCTCTCGTCGGCGCTGAATCTCTTCTATCGAATCGCGGACATTTCAAAGCTGGGAGGCTAAGAGCGTGGCTCAACAATTCGTGTTCTTCTTCGGCGGCGGCAAGGCGGACGGCAACAGGGACATGAAGGACATCCTCGGCGGCAAGGGCGCCGGTCTCGCCGAGATGACCAACGCGGGCCTGCCGGTTCCACCGGGCTTTACGGTCTCGACCGAAGCCTGCAACATCTTCAGCGACGAGGGTGCCCTGCCCGCGGAGATCGATCAGGAGATCGATCACAACCTGGATCGGCTCGAGAAGCTGATGGGCAAGACGCTCGGTGATGCGCAGGATCCGCTGCTCGTCTCGGTCCGCAGCGGCGCCAAATTCTCGATGCCTGGCATGATGGACACGATCCTGAACCTGGGGTTGAACGATCAGTCGGTGCTGGGTCTCCGGGCCAAGACCGGCAACGGCCGGTTCTCGAAGGACTCGTACCGCCGCTTCATCCAGATGTACGGCAACGTGGTGCTCGGAATCGACAAAGACAAGTTCGAGCACGAGCTGAACGCGGTCAAGAAGCAGAACAAGATCTCCGCGGACGTGGACCTCAGCGAAGCGGCGTTCGACGACGTGATCGCGCGCTTCAAGGCCGTCGTCGTGCGCGAGACGCATCACCCATTCCCGCAGGAGCCGCGTGAGCAGCTGCGCGGCGCGCGCAACGCGGTATTCGAGTCGTGGCTGAACCCGCGCGCCGCCACATATCGCCGCTTGAACGACATCCCGCACGACCTGGGCACCGCCGTGAACGTGCAGACGATGGTCTTCGGCAACATGGGCGACACGTCGGCGACCGGCGTCGGCTTCACGCGCAACCCGTCGACGGGCGCCAAGGAGTTCTACGGCGAGTTCCTCCAGAACGCGCAGGGCGAGGACGTGGTGGCCGGCACGCGTACCCCGCACCCGATCACCGACCTCGAGAAGGTGATGCCCGAGGCGTATCGGCAGCTGCGTGAGATCACGACGCGGCTCGAGCGCCACTACAAGGACGTGCAGGACTTCGAGTTCACGATCCAGGAAAACAAGCTGTACATGCTTCAGACCAGGAACGGCAAGCGTACCGGAGTGGCGGCCGTGTGCATCGCGGTGGACCTGGTCGACGAGGGCATCCTGACGGCGCGAGAAGCGTTGATGAAAGTCGAGCCGCAGGCGCTCGATCAGTTGCTCCATCCCATCTTCGATCCGAAGCAGCGCCTGAAGGCCGCGGTCGCTGCCAAGGGACTGCCCGCGTCGCCAGGCGCGGCGACGGGAGCGGTCGTTTTCACGGCCGATGAGGCAGTGGCGTGGAGCCGGAAGGGCAAGCGCGTTCTTCTGGTCCGGATGGAGACCGTACCGGACGACATCCACGGCATGAGCGTAGCGCAGGGGATCCTGACGGCCACGGGCGGCATGACATCGCACGCGGCCGTCGTGGGCCGGCAAATGGGCAAGCCGTCGGTCGTGGGCTGCAGTGGCCTCGAGATCGACGTCAAGCGCAAGACGCTCGGGATCGCCGGCCAGACGCTGCGCGAGGGCGACCCACTCTCGATCGATGGCTCCACCGGCGAGGTCATCCTCGGAGAGCTGCCGACGAGTCCTTCGGAGATCCTGCAGGTGGTGGCCGGCAGCCGCAAGCCCGAGTCGTCGCCGATCTACCAGAGATTCGTGAAGCTGCTGGGCTGGACAGACGACGTGCGGCGACTGGGCATCCGCGCCAACGCCGACATTCCACGCGACGCCAAGGTGGCGTTCGCGTTCGGTGCGCGCGGCATCGGCTTGTGCCGCACCGAACACATGTTCTTCGCGGAGGACCGGCTGGCGATCGTCGTGAAGATGATCCTGGCGGCAGCCCGCGGCCAACGCGGCCTGGACGTGGTGCGCGGTCTCGAGAAGAAGGTGAAGGAAGCCAAAGGCAGCCAGGCCTCGGGGTTGCGCAGCGAGCTGGCCAAGGCCAGGAAGCAGTACGCCAAGCCCATCGCCGACTACCTCGGCGCGCTCAAGAAGCTCCTGCCGATGCAGCGTTCCGACTTCGCCGGGCTCTTCAAGGAGATGCATGGCCACCCGGTCACGATCCGCACGCTCGATCCGCCGCTCCACGAGTTCCTCCCGAAGCGCGAGGAGCTGATGGTCGAGGTCGCGACGCTGCGCGCCAGGAACGCCAAGGCCAACGCGCGCAGGATCGCGGAGAAGGAGAAGCTGCTGCGCGCCGTCGAAGAGCTCCACGAGTTCAACCCGATGCTTGGGCATCGCGGCTGCCGGCTCGGCATCACGTACCCCGAGATCACGCGCATGCAAGCGCGCGCCATATTCGAGGCCGCGCTCTCGGTCTCGAAGAAGGGCACGCCGGTGAAACCCGAGGTCATGATCCCGCTGGTGGGTCACGTCGAGGAATTCAAGCGCCAGAAGGCAATCGTTCTCGAAGAAGCGCAGGCCGTGCTCGGCAAGGGCGGCTCGGGTGTCGAGTACCTGGTCGGAACCATGATCGAGGTGCCGCGGGGGGCGCTCACCGCCGACGACATCGCCAGGGAAGCGCAGTTCTTCTCGTTCGGCACCAATGACCTCACCCAGATGGGATTCGGCCTCTCGCGCGACGACGCTGGCCGCTTCCTGGGGTTCTACATCGACCACGGTCTCCTGGAGAAGGACCCGTTCGTCTCGATCGACGCCGCGGGCGTCGGCCAACTCGTCGAGATCGGCGTGGCCAAGGGCCGCGCGGCGCGCCCCGGGTTGAAGATCGGCGTCTGTGGCGAGCACGGCGGCGATCCGGCCTCGATCCACTTCTTCCACAAGGCCGGTCTCGACTACGTCTCGTGCTCGCCGTATCGGGTGCCGATCGCGCGTCTGGCGGCTGCGCAAGCGCAGCTCGAGAAGCCGGTCGGGGACTGAAGAAGGCCGGAGTGCCGTGCTGACGTACTTCCGCTGCGCCGACGGTAAGATCGAGCATCTCGAGTTCGAGAAGGAGCTCTACTTCGGCGCACCCGAAGCGTTCCACTGGATCGACCTGGAAGACGCGACGGTCCAGGAGGCCACGATCCTGGAGGACCCGTTCCACTTCCATCCGCTGGCGATCGAGGACTGCCTCTCTGACGTGCACCACCCCAAGGTGGACGACTACGACCAATACATCTTCATCATCGTGCACGGCATCCGTTTCGACGTTCCCACCGACCAGTTCATCACGCGCGAGATGGACATCTTCCTGGGGCCCAACTACCTGGTCACGCATCATCACGGGCCGATGCGGTCGATCACGTCGATCCGCGAGCAGTGCAGCAAGAACCTGCAGGCGGCGATGCCGCGCGGCGTCGACTTCCTGATCCACCAGATCCTGGACCAGCTCTTCGAGCACTACTTTCCCAACCTCGATTCGATCGAGGACAAGATCCAGCTGATCCAGGTCGAGGTCTTCGAGAGCGCGACAAAGGAGACCCTCGACCGGATCTTCTCGCTGAAGCGCGACGTGGCGCAGCTCCGTCGCATCTGCACGCCGCAGCGCGAGATCGTGCACCGGCTGGCCCGCGGCGAGTTCAAGGTCATAGGCCCCAAGGCGGCCGTCTACTTCCGCGACATCTACGACAACCTGTACCGGATAGTGGACGCGTCCTACGCCTACCAGGACATGATGCAGGGCACGCTCGACGCGTACCTGAACGCGGTCAACAACCGGCTCAACGAAACGATGAAGCGGATGACCGTGGTGACGGCCGTCCTGGCATGCCTGACGGTGATCACTGGCATCTACGGCATGAACTTCGAGCACATGCCCGAGCTGAAATGGCGTTACGGGTACGTCTGGGCC
>CAZVOI010000482.1:0-2332 GCA_964628275.1 uncultured Acidobacteriota bacterium
CGACGAACCACCACGCGACCAGTCGACAGGATCTCCGCGCCCATCCGGAGCAGCCTCACGAGATGCATGGCGTGCTTGGTGTCGTAGCCGAACTGGCGCTCGAGGGCTGCGCGCGCAGGGTTTCGCTTCGTCTGCCATTCCTCGTACTGCTGCCAGGCACGCAGCGCTCCTCGGTAGCGACGCTCGCGGTCCAAGGTCTCCATGAAGGCTGGAGAGCCGGCCCTCGCGGAGAGAGCGCCGCGCTGGCGCAGAGCTTCCGCTGCGCCGCGTTCGTCGGCCGGGATCGTGGAGCGTTCTTCCAAGCCGAAATCGGCGCGTCGCGGCTTGGCCTTTGGGGGATCGAGAAGCCAACGTCGGTGACTCTTGATGCGGCGAAGCTGTGCCAGGCCATAGCCTCCAAATGCCTCGCCTGCCCGTCGCGAAAGGAAGACGTCGCGTTCGCTCAACAACCGTTCGCCCGGAAGCGTGACCCGGGTGTGGTCGCCCGGATCCGTGAAGAGCACCTCGATGATCGTGGGATTGCAGGCCGCCGCGAGGCGGAAGAACTTTCGGATGTCGTAGAGGACGCGCTCGGGCTCGGGCTCGAGTTGCTCGGCCTTCGCCTCGAAGCCCAGCAGGTCCTCAAGCGGCGGCACGAAGACACCGCGCAGGTCCAGGTCCGAGTCGGGGCCAGCCAAGCCATAGGCATGGCTGCCGTGGCGGGTCTCGTAGATCACCACGGCTCCGTGCGGAAGCATGCGAAGGATCGTCGCACGAGAAGGGAGCGCGTGCTTTTGGCAACTGGAAACGAGTGTCAAGGAATGTGACCACTCCTGGCAGAGGTCCAAAGGACAATCAGCCGAGTGAGTCGCCGCGCTTCGTGGACCTGCCATCGCGTCGAATCGCCAACCCAATCACCCGCTGACGCGCGTCGCCAGGAAGAGACGAGGGAGATCTGGGGAAGGCCTGCGAGAGGCAGCGACATTCCCAAAGTGAAGGCCTATCTGGGTCCCTTGCCGCCGGGCCAGAGCGGGGTCGAGTTCACGACCGACATTCGACCGGACGAGGGATCTCCGCCCGGGCGGGCGACCTGGCGCGCCGGCCGAGTTGGGGTTCTGGTCGAGGATGGCTACGCTAAGATCGTGGTGAGCGTGACCAAGAACACGCAGAAAGAAAGCGCGCCATGAGCAGACAGCGCGACCTCGCAGAGGTGGGCGCGTCGGAATGGGGTCGGGATCTGGGCGATCCGATCGCCGTTCTTCGGACGGAGCCCGACGGGCTCGCTCGCGTGGCGCGTGTGACCTTCGTTGCGGGCCACGACGATCTCGATCGGATTCAGGTCGGGCGAGTCTCGCTGCGAGCGGGCCACGACTGTCTGCTCGTGAAGCACCTCAACAAGCCCTTCGGCGGAACGGAAGTCGTGCCGTTGGGGGACTCGAAGGACCCCGCCGCCGACTTGACCCGGCTCCTCTCGGTGCTTCAACTGAGCCCGAAGGCCCTCTCTTGGGTGCGTGCGGACATTGGCGCAATCAAGGCCCCGACGTCCGCGCCTCGAGCCAAACACGCTCGGCGAACGCCGCGCCCGTCCTCACGAAAGACCTCGAACGGGACGCGTCGCGCGGGCGTGCGCTAGTCGCTCCTACTTCTCCATCCCCACGTGCTGCGCGGCGAAGGCCAGCAGGTCGGCCTTCTCCGCGATCAGCTTGTCGGTCGGCCGGTAGCCGTGGCTGCCCTGGGTCTCGACGCGGATCAGCGCCGGCTTGGCGCAGCCTTGCGCCGCTTGCAGCGCGGCCGCGAACTTGAAGGAGTGGCTGGGCACGACACGGTCGTCGTGGTCGGCGGTGACCACCAGCGTCGCGGGGTAGCAGGTGCCGGGCTTCAGGTTGTGGAGCGGGGAGTAGGCGCGCAGGTGCGGAAACTGCTTCGGCTCCTTGGATGAGCCGTACTCGACCGCCCACGCCGAGCCGCCGGTGAAGCGGTCGTAGCGCAGCATGTCCATCACGCCGACCGCCGGGATCGCGACCGCGAACAGCTCCGGGCGCTGCGTCATCACCGCGCCGACCAGCAGGCCGCCGTTGGAGCCACCCTCGATCACCAGCTTCGACGGCTGGGTGTATTTCTCCTTGATCAGGTACTCGGCGGCGGCGATGAAGTCGTCGAAGACGTTTTGCTTCTTCTCGAACATGCCGGCGCGGTGCCACTCCTCGCCGTACTCGGCGCCGCCGCGCAGCGACGGCTGGGCGTAGACGCCGCCCTTCTCGAGCCAGGCGAGCTGGTCCACCCGGAAGTACGGCGTCATGCTGATCGAGAAGCCGCCGTAGGCGTAGAGCCAGACCGGGTTCCTGCCGTCGAG
>CAZVOI010000483.1:0-2259 GCA_964628275.1 uncultured Acidobacteriota bacterium
CACGGGCTCACTCGTATCGCCCCAGCTGCTTCTGACGAACCATCACGTCCTCTCGGAGGCCGCGGTCGCCGCCGCCAGCGACATCGAGTTCAACTACCAGGACGGGGTTGACGGCCGACCACTCCAGCCGACAGTCCTCGGTCTCGATCCCGAGCGGCTTTTCGTCGCCGACGAAGGACTCGACTTCGCGCTGGTGGCGGTGCGGGCGACATCGGAGGATCTGGCGCAGTTCGGCTACAACCGCGTGATCGAGGCCGAGGGCAAGGCGATCGTGGGCGACTTCGTCACGATCGTCCAGCACCCGCGCGGGGAGAAGAAGCAGGTCGCACTGCGCGAGAACAGGATCGTCAACCTACTCGACCTCTTCCTCCACTACGAGGCCGACACCGAGCCCGGCTCGTCCGGCTCACCGGTCTTCAACGATCAGTGGGAGGTGGTCGCACTCCACCACGCCAGTGTCAGGGCTCCAGAGGGCGGCGAGCTCGAGTTCGTGAACGAGGGGATCCGGGTCAGTCGTCTGATCAAGTTCATCCGCGAGCAGAGCTTCTCCCAGGCCGGGCAGGCGCTTGTTGACCAGCTCTTCGCGGACGGGAGCGCGTTTCCAGCCCCGTCCGCGCCTGACCAGTCCCCCAGCGACGTTCCTTCGCCTGGGAGCGACCTGCAGACCTTGCGGTTGAACGTTCCGCTCGAGATCAGGGTGGGCGCCGGCTCCGCTCCCATCGCGATGCCGGCGCCCTCGGCCCCGGTTGTGGAGGCGATAACGATCGACCCCGACTATGCGAGCCGGAAAGGGTACGACACCGAGTTTCTCGGAACCGGGGAGCATCGGGTTCAGCTGCCGGAGCTGCCCGAGGAGCTCGTCCCGCAGGCCGCCGTCAACAGCATGGCGACGAGCGAGCCTCGCTACCTCCTGCCCTACCACCACTTCACCGTCGTCCAGAACAAGGATCGGCGCCTAGCGTTCTTCACGGCCTCGAACATCGACGGCAGCTCCAGCTTCCGGCTCAAGCGCGAGCGGGATCGGTGGTTCTTCGACCCGCGCGTGCCGGAGGAGCAGCAGACGGGAGAGGAGGCGTATAGCGACAACCCGCTCGACCGCGGTCACCTCGTGCGCCGTATCGATCCCGCATGGGGTCCGTCGCGCGCCGATGCAAAGGCAGCCAACGACGACACCTTCCACTTCACGAACTGCACGCCGCAGCATGAGGACTTCAACCAGAACCGGACGACCTGGGCCGGGCTCGAGGACTACATCCTCGAGAACGCGGACAACCGAGACTTCAAGGTCAGCGTCTTCACAGGGCCGGTCCTCGCCTCGGACGACGAGCTGTTCGACGGAGTCCAGCTTCCGCGCCAGTTCTGGAAGGTGGTCGCGATGGTCAAGGCGAGCGGCGCGCTGTCCGCGACCGCGTACCTCCTGAGCCAGGCGCAGCTGATCGGCGGGCTCGAGGTCGCGCGCGAGGACTTCTCGTATGCCGCTTACAAGACGTTCCAGGTGCCGGTCGCGCGAATCGAGGAGCTGACCAGCCTCTCTTTTGGGTCGCTGGTAGACGCCGACCCGCTCGGAGCGCAGGAGGCGATGGTCCCGGCAAGGGAGATAGGGCGCCCCGAGCAGCTCGTGCTCTGATCGCCCGGCGTCAGGGCTGGTTCGGCTCCGTACCGGCACGTCGTTTCCGGGACCTGGTCGGCTTCGCATGCAACGTATTGGGCCGGCGACAGGTAGCAGACCCCTGCGCGATCAGCGCCAGTCCGCGTCTGAACTCTTGTCGGCGCGTGGCCGGAGACGAGCTTCAAAAGCTCAAGGAGCGCACATTGCTGCGCGACGTCCACTCGGTCTTCGATTCGCGCCGTTCGCGGGCTCAGCGCAGGGCTAGCGGACGGAGAATCCCGCGGCCCGCGAGGCCGACTAGCCCGTCAAGCGTCTTCAGGAAGTCCGCGCGGAGGTGCGGGAGGCCGCGAATCGCCCAGAGCGCCTCGGCGTGCGTCCAGGCCGCCTCGCGCGCGCGCTCGACCTTCCACATCGCGATCACGTCGTCGAGCTCGCCCAGCACATCGTCGAACTCGCGCAGGGCATCGGTGACCAGCTGCGCCTTGACCCGGCCCTCGACGAGCGCGAGGAGCGGATTGATCCGGCGGAAGTCCCGCTGCTGGGGCGAGTCATCCCGAAGGTCTACCTGCCGTCCCGCGCACGTTGTGAGGAGTGCGATCGGCAGATCCCGGTTGATGTGCGCGTTCATCCCGGCGAGCGCGAACTGCAGT
>CAZVOI010000484.1:0-3620 GCA_964628275.1 uncultured Acidobacteriota bacterium
TTTTCGGTCCTGGGCAGCTCCCGTAGCCGTCGCAGCACGGCTGGGCCGATGCTGAGAGCTTTAGCCAATCATCCTTCTCAGCTGTTCGGTCGTGACCGGTACCAGTTCTCCAGAACGCTTGAGCTTCCGGTAGAGTCTGTCGGTGGCCTTTTCCAAGGCTGCGACCTGGTCAGTCGTGGCGCCGTATTCCCGCCGCGCGTAATCGGTGGATTCCACATCCACTTTGCGCAGCGCGACAATGTCCGCTCCGCAGACGATGCCGATGTCTTCGCCGTGGGCGGCGGCGGCCAGCCACCGGCCGAGATTTTTCTTGGCGTCCGTGATGGTGAGAGTCTTCATTAAGACTTTATACAGCCTTACTGGAGTCTTGTCAACGGCCGGGCAAAAGCCGATTGACGAGGCGGGCTTGCGCTGAGAACCCCGAGGCCTTCGGTCTGATCCGGCTCAGGCGAACGGATCGACGACCTTGACTCCGGCTTTCGCGAAATCCCGAGCGTTACGCGTGGCGACCGTCAGGCCATGAGCCAGAGCCGTTGCGGCAATCATCGTGTCCAGCACCGGCAGCGGTTGTCTTCGGCGCCGCAGCTCGACGACCAAGCGCGCCCAGCGCCGGCTGACCACGGCATCCCACGGCAGGCAATCAATCGCCTCCACCACCGCGGCGAACCACCGCTCGAGCTGTGTCCGCTTGCGACCGAGGGGCAGCGCGAGGATTCCGATGCATAGCTCGCCGAGAACGATCGAGTCCACCACGAACTCCGCCTCGTGCGCGCTCAACCACTCGACGACTCTTGGGTTGGGAGCGAGCTTGGTCGGCTCGCTCAGGATGTTGGCGTCGACGAGATAGGTCATCCCAGGCGGGGCACGCGGATGTCGTCGGTCGTCTGCCGACGCTCGAGCGGCTTGAACCAGCCCTTGGCGGGGCAGGCGAGCAGGAGCTTCATCAGGCCCTCGTTGCGGCGCCGCAGTCTCTTGAGCCGGTACTCGCCGCGCTCGATGCGCTCGACCTCGAACTCTTCGCCGGCCAGGACGTCGTCTTGCTTGCGCAGCTCGGCGGGCAGGACGACCTGGCCCTTGGTGGAGACCATCGTTCTTGCCATACCGAGTAAGATATCGTCTTACCCAAGATTCGTCAAGGCCAGGTGAACCACGTGGGTCCGAGCAAGGACACGCGTTTCATCCTCAAGGTCCAGCCGGAGTTCCTTCACCTAGAGGTGGGGTCGGTGATCAGCTTCCCGTCCACTGCGAAACCCGACCCTCGGGACCGGCAAGTGGCGCCTGGGTCCCAGATTCGTCGCCGAGCTTGGGGACGAGCCTGGTCAGGCTGGCGACCACACCTTGAAGTGAGCGCGCGCGGCGGCGCGGCTGAGCCGCGCGTCATATGTGACGATTCCGGCGAGGCCATCCAGCGATCGGGCGGTAGCGATGTGAAGCGCATCCAGCGTGCGTAGCTCCGCGGGCGGAACGCGCGCGGCCGCCGCGAGCACAGCGTCGTCGATCTTGATCAGAGCGACCCGCGCCAGCACCCGCGTCGCCCGCCGGACCACGGCTGGGCCGGCCCCCGTCCGCTTCACCGCGCGCAGCACTTCGACGCGGGCGAGCGCGCTCGAGACCCGATGCGGAAATCCCGCCAAGAACTCGAAGAGCGCGCGTGTCTCGGGCTCGGCGACGACCAGCTTCACGAGGGCCGACGAATCCAGATACAGCAGGCCCGAGCTAGAGGCGCTCGGCACGCTGGTCCTGCAGCGCCTCGCTCAATCGTCGCGAGTGGTTCCGCGTCGGGGGTGGGCCGAGTTCCAGCAGATCGCCCTCCGGCCGGCTGGCACGGCCCGAGCCGACCAGGCGCTCGATGGGGGTGATTCCATCCTGGAGAGGAGTCAACAGGGCCACCGGCCGCCCGCGGGCGGTCACCTCGAACGTCGCTCCGGACTCGACACGCCGAAGGTACACGCTCAAGTTCTGCCGCATCGCGCGCACGCCCAGGAGCCTGCGACGTCTCATGTACACATGGTAGCACATGGCATGCCGCCGGACCCTGAGATCCCCATCACGACCGGCAGGACGGACGAGGCCGGACAGCCCTGCGTGAGCGTCGTCGTGGAAATACCTCCCACAGATCACGCGAGATGCCGGGCTTCGTCCATCAGCGGATGCTCGAAAGCCGTTGCGTAGGCGTCGAGGCATCGTGACTCCGCGCGTGTTCCTCGATCTGCTCGGCAGGCGAGACGAGCGCTCACTCTCCATCGCATCGGGGCCGGCTGATGCCCAGCTTCTTCATCCGGGACAGCAGCGTGCTGCGGTTGAGGCCGAGCCGCTCGGCCGCGTTGCCCTTCCCGGCAACTCTCCAGCCACACTGCTCGAGCACGTCGAGGATGTGCTGGCGCTCGACGTCGGAGAGCAGGCCGGGGCTGGGTTGCACGGGATGTCGCCGGCCGCTTGCGAAGATGGGGTCGATCGCGAGCGTCGTGCCAGTCGAGAGGATCAGGGCGCGCTCTACCACGTTCTCGAGCTCTCGTATGTTGCCGGGCCAGGCATGGGCGGCGAAGGCCGCCATCAGGCGAGTGGGGACGCGCTCGATATGGCGCCCCAGGCGGGTCTGCTTGCGGCCGATGAAGTGCCAGACCAGCAGCGGGATGTCGTCGGGACGGTTCCGCAGCGGAGGCAGGATGAGCGGGAAGACGCTCAAGCGGTAGAAGAGGTCGGCGCGAAAGCGGCCCTCGCGCACCTCGCGCTCGAGGTCGCGATTGGTGGCGGCGATCAGGCGCACGTCGGCGCGCAGGGTCTTGGAGGAGCCGAGCCTTTCGAACTCCCCGGTTTGCAGCACGCGCAGCAGCTTGGCCTGCACTTCGAGCGGCAGCTCGCCGACCTCGTCGAGGAGTATCGTCCCCCCGTTCGCCACCTCGAAGCGGCCGAGCGTGCGAGTGATCGCGCCGGTGAAGGCCCCCCGCTCGTAGCCGAAGAGTTCGCTCTCCATTAGAGCCGCGGGCAGAGCGGCGCAATTGACGGTGACGAGCGGCCGCCCCCGGCGGTGGCTGCGGTCGTGGACGGCGCGGGCCACCAGGTCCTTGCCGGTCCCGGTCTCGCCGAGCACCAGCACCGGCGCGTCCGTGTCGGCCACCTGCTGGACCTGGTGCAGCACCACAGAAAGCGCCGGGCTCCGACCCACGATCTCCTCGAACTCCCCCGACCGCCGGATCTCCTGCTGCAGGACCGCGTTCTCGCCCTCGAGGCGTTCCTTGAGCTCGCGCACCTCATTCAGGCTCTCTTCGAGGGCGGCCCTCGCTTCTTCCAATTCAGTGACGTCCGTCCACGTGACGACGGCGCCACCGGCTCCCGCCTTGAGCGGCGTCACGGTGACGAGGAAAGAACTCGCGCGGCCGTGGCTGAGGCAGCGAAGCGTCACTTCGTGGACTGCCGACCGGCCCGACAAAACGGTCTGGACGCCGTCCGATAGATTGCCCAGAACCGGGTTATCGGCCATTCCCGAGCGGCAGGCCTCGAGGTAGTCCTCGCCCATCACGACGCTTGCGCCGGGACTGTCGATGCGAGCCGCCGCGCTCACCCAGGCCTCGTTCACGGCGGTGACGCGGCCTTCCCGGTCCAGGACCGCGATCGCGCTT
>CAZVOI010000485.1:0-2736 GCA_964628275.1 uncultured Acidobacteriota bacterium
CATTAGCGCCGCGGATCCAGAAGTCGGCGAGATCATCGCCGAGGTGATGGACAAGGTTGGCAAGGACGGCGTCATCACGGTCGAAGAGGGCCAGAGCCTGGGCCTCGAGAAGGAATACACCGAGGGCATGCAGTTCGACCGGGGTTATCTCTCGGCGTACTTCGTGACCAACCCGGATCGCATGGAGGCGGTCCTCGACAACCCGCTCATCCTGATCACGGACAAGAAGATCTCGAGCGTCGCGGACATGCTCCCCGCCCTCGAGAAGGCGGTCCAGCAGGGCAAGCCCACGGTGATCATCAGCGAGGACGTCGACGGTGAGGCGCTCGCCACCCTGGTCGTCAACAAGCTGCGTGGGACGGTCCACGTCCTCGCCGTCAAGGCCCCGGGCTTTGGCGATCGGCGCAAGGAGATGCTCCGCGACATCGCCGTCCTGACCGGCGGCACGGTCATCAGCGAGGAGATCGGGCGCAAGCTCGACTCGGTCACCTTCGAGGACTTCGGGTCGGCCCGTCGCGTCGTTGCGACCAAGGACGACACGACGATCATCGATGGCAACGGCAAGGCGGACTTGATCAAGGCCCGGATGACCCAGATCAAGGCGCAGATCGAGGACACCACCTCGGACTACGACAAGGAAAAGCTCCAGGAGCGTCTCGCCAAGCTGTCCGGTGGCGTCGCTGTCATCAAGGTCGGCGCGGCCACGGAAGTGGAGCTCAAGGAGAAGAAGCACCGCATCGAGGATGCGCTCTCGACGACCCGAGCGGCCGTTGAAGAGGGCCTCGTTGCCGGTGGTGGGACGACCCTCCTGCAAGCCATCCCGGCCCTCGACAAGGTCAAGCTCGAGGGCGATGCCCAGGTGGGCGTCGACATCGTGCGCAAGGCACTCGAGGCTCCAGCGCGTCAGATCGCTGACAACGCCGGGCAGTCCGGCGAGGTCGTCGTGGCGCACGTCAAGGGCCTCAAGGCCGGCCACGGCTACGACGCGCTCAAGGGCGAGTACGGGGACATGTTCAAGAAGGGCATCGTCGACGCGGCCAAGGTGACGCGCTCGGCCCTCCAGAACGCGGCCTCCATCGCGGCCATGGTCCTGACCACGGAAACGCTGATCACGGACATGCCGGAGAAGGACAAGGCCGGCGGCGGCGGTGGCGATCACGGCCACGGCGGCGGCGGCGGAGGGATGGACTTCTAGGAGCCCGTCAGCGCCCGCCGGCGTCCGCGCCCGCGGGCGTCAGCCCACAGGGACAGAATCGAGAGCCGGGTCTTCCGCCACGCGGAGACCCGGCTCTTCACGTTGGGTGGCCGCTGGCGTTCGCGCCAGCCGGACTTACGCACGAAATCGGCATTGAGCCGGGTTGTCTGTTCGCGGATACCCGGCTCAATTCCTAGACAAGTGCTACACGGCCCCGACGACCTTGTAGCCCCACCCCGTTGATAGAGTCGACCCTCCTACGGCAGGACGCACGGGGCGACGGGCACGTCGTTCCGCACGGCGAGGGGCGGCACGGTCGTCGGAACGACGTACGTGACGACCAGCTCGACAGGGACCGTCGTGCTTGCATTGCGTGCAAAGCCCGGTCCGTCGCCATCAACTTCGACGAAGCTCGTCCCGGCGGCGTGGACGGTACCAACGCAGGTCTTGTTATAGAACGTCAAGGTGCCCGACTTCACGGTGACGAAGACGATGCCGGGGTGCGTATGCCAGCCGGAGCTGCCCCCCGGGCCAACAACAACCGTCGCGTGGGCAACGTCGACGGATCCCTTGGTCTGGAAGTTGATCGCTGTCTGCGGGCGCGCCGTGTAATCCGCCAGTCGATCCGCGTATTTCTTGAGCGCATCGGTCTGTGCCTGCGTGGGGGCTTCGACGGCGGAGAGGTTCGCGATGTAGGTATTGAGGGTGCTGATGGCCTTCGTGTCGTCGAGGCCGGTAATGGCCTGAACCGTGTTACTCATCGTCCCACGAGCCAGTGGTGTTCCCACGAAGTCGACTGCGGCCGTGGCCAGGGCGGTGCCCGCGAAAACGGCACCAAGGGCGAGCGCCAGGAGTGGACTACGGAGCGCCGTACGCGTGCGCTTCCGCAATTCAGCCTTCAGGTTCGCCGAAACAGCCGAGGCAACACCAAGTCGGTTCATCCTAGGGACCCTCCTCGGACGCCGAGCGCGCCCAGCAGCAGACAGGGTCGGTCTCGCCATTGGCCCAGCGCGTCGGTTTGGCGACCGAGTTGGGACGCCGCGCTGGTCGAGCTCTCCGCTCCGTGCCTCCCTGGCCGGTCGACGGAGTCTGCGCGCTATTAAGTGGATGGGACAGCCACTTATCCACAGATTCTGATGCGCCAGTGAAAGTTGTCCACACGTACCGGTGCGTTTTTTGGTAGGAACCCGGTTCGCCCCGCTCCGCTGTTGCGCCGGCGCCCCTACAACAGTCGGGGGCCTCGCCACGTTGGGCTGACCATCGGCTGGTTGACAGGACGCACCAGCGCGCCGACATTGTCGCCGGAAGTCAACCCGTCGACTGCGTGCAGATCGACATACGGAGGTGCCAGATGTCCCGCCTTTCTCGCCCCAGGTCCGCCGCGCTCGGCCTGCTCACCGCCATCGCCCTGGTCCTGGGCGCCTGCGGCAGCGCGGCGCTTCCGGAACTGACCGACCCGACCGCCATCATCACCGCGGCCCTCAAAGCCACCGAGGGCGCCAAGAGCGTTCATCTCGAGGCCACCGTCGAGGGCTCCATCA